>JBPCYD010000336.1:0-65765 GCA_051007895.1 Woeseiaceae bacterium | reverse complement strand
TCGTTCGTAGTCGCTGTCACAGTGTCACCAGTGTGCGACACTCAACAACGACGGGACACCGCGTCGTTATTGTCTGTTGACATATTGCGCCTGTCACGGGCAGAAATTCTGGTCCGTTTTGAAGTAGCCATAATCGGCGTTGAGGAATAATTCGGGATCGGCAGTCCATTCTATTTTAGTGTAGGAATCTCCCATGCGAGCAATAATCAATCTGACCACAGTGGCCATACTGTTAGTGTTGACCATCGTTCTCGGAGCGTCTGCCGACAAGTCGAACCTGACGGCTAAATGAAAGCTGAAAAAGGAAGGTAAAATGACCGATCGCAAGCGAACATATTGGTTTGTTTTGATCTTGTTTCTGCCGTTGTCATCGCCAGGCCAGTCGGGATTGAGCCCTCCGACTGAGCTACCGGAGAACTATGTACTTTGGAATGCGGCGGTCGTCGATGCTGCAGCGGATCGACTCGAGCAATCGCTTGGTGACAAGGCGCTCGTTTGGGAGACCGTTGGAAACTACTCCGGGCACTCCGTGTATCTCGTTTTACGAGGGCGGACCAGTCGTGCAGAAATCCACGAGACGGAGTCTGACGTACAGATCAGCATCCGCGGCAGGGCTACTTCGATTGTCGGCGGCACTTTGATCAACGCGGAATCCCTGCCACGAAAACAGCAACGTGGCACTTCAATCGAAGGGGGCACGCGACAAGAACTCACACCGGGAGATGTCATGCACATACCACCCGGTGCGGCACATCAACTGTTGATCGGGCCCGAAGAAAACTATTTGTATTTGCTGATAAAAATTGACGAGGAGCCATTGCAGTAATGCGCTGTACTTTCTGACTTCGGTCAGGGTCTATAGTATGAGCCGGGCAATTGGCGGGAATTTGGATCCGGGAGGAATGCCTGATGGGTATTACACGACGCGAAATTGTTGGCGGGCTGGCGTCCGCTCCAGTGTTGGCTTCACTATCAGCGGTGTCCGAGGCAGCGGTAGCATCAATCGATGCCGACCGTTTCGACCCATGGATAGAAGTTGATGCTGCCGCGCTTCAATACAACGCCAAAACGGTTTCCAGGCTAGCCGGCGGCCGTCCAGTCCTGGCGGTGATCAAGAACAATGCCTACGGGCTCGGTTTGACAACCGTCGCATCCGTGCTCGAGCCAATGTCGGAGATTAGAGGATTTGCAGTCGTCAAAGCGGCGGAGGCCATTGCGTTGCGCGATGCGGGCGTACGCAAGCCTGTCTTGTTACTCGCGTTGTTTTCTGAACGGGACGGCGAGGAACTGGCGAGGCGGGATATCCAGTTCAGCCTCTGTACAGACGATGCGGCAGCTCGTGTCATGCGGGCTGCCGGCCGAGCCGGCCGGCGACCTACAGCGCAGTTTTACCTGGATACGGGGATGAGCCGCATGGGTATTCCGTACCACCGGGCCATGCCGGTGCTGGAACAAGTGGCCGGACTTGATATCGATATCAAGGGTACCTTCATGGGATTCACCGAAGAATCGGAGTTTGATCGAGAGCAGCTCAGGCGCTTCAAGGAATTCACCGATACAGCGCTCGAGAATGGTGCAGAGCTAGGTCCACTGCACGCGGCTTCGTCACATGCTGTCTTCAATTTTTCTGATGCTCATCTGGACCAGGTACGGCCGGGCATTGCTTTATTCGGTGCGTACCCGTCCGATCACACAGCGGAGAGTGAAATTGCCAAGCTGCAGACGGCCGTCAGCCTGAAGGCGCGAATCGTTCGAACCGAGAAATTACGTAAAGGGGACAGTGTCAGCTACGGAGGTCACTATGTCGCCGACAAGCCGGTATGGGTGGCCACAATTCCCGCAGGGCATACTGACGGTATTCCGCGCACGGCGGTCGATGGTTCACGGGTGCTGGTCAATGGCAGGCTTTATCCGGTCATCGGCGCCGTGAGCGCCAGTCATACCATTATCGAGATTGGAGACGAACGCAACGTCAGCATAGGTGATGTTGCGACCCTGATGGGCCCAGATCATGCTGCAATTCACCCGAATGCACTTGCATCATCGAGCAGCACATCAGTCTACGACACCCTTATGCATTTGAACCCGTCACTGCCCAAAATACTCACATAATATCGACGCGAGCCATTGCAACTGGTCCATTCGGTGTTAAACGGCTGGCAGGAATCCACCTGCTTCCGGAACCTGGTTGCCCGGCGCAAGGTCGATGCTGCCAGGCGGCGAGCAGAGCCCCGAAAAAGATTCGAAGCCTATTTGTTCCAGGTCGATCGGTGGCGGCGCCATTGCGATCTATATCGTTGAAATTCTAAAGAAATTAGTCCGGAAGCCGATAGTGTTGCTATGGTCGATAGCAATAGGGAAGTTGGCGAAGAATTGGTCCTGGATGATCAGGTCATTGCGGTGTACGTACGCGAAATCGTTGAGGCTGTGGCAGATGTTGCGGATCTGATCATTTTTGATCAGGCCGGAACGCCGAGGTGGAGCCTGAGAAACCAAACCAACCCCGTATTGATGTCCGATGCCGAAGGTCCGGGCACAATGGACTTGCACATTCCCGTAAAGCGCAGCTTGCAGCAGAATATAGTCGCCTATGACTTTCCTCTGCTCCAGGTGGACACGCCACCATTGTTGCTTCGCCTGACCGTAAACACACTTGACTCGTCGAGTCTAAGCTATGTTAGTGAAGCGATCGCGCCGGCGCTTGAGTGCCTGAGTCGTCAAATTCGAATCGACACCTCGCTGACAATGAAATCTCTTGTTAGCGCGACGACAAATCGTAGCAACAATCTTGTCGTTAACTTGAACGCAGCCAGGTTAAACGGAAGTTTCGATGAAAATGTAAAAACGTTAATGGATATTTTTCGCGAGACAATCGGATGTGCGTATGTCTCGGTTTATATTCCCGGAAAGCGGAAGCTCATCAATTCACCCACCGATTCCAACCTGGATAAATTTCTCAAAGCGCTTGCAGAAAAGCTTTTCGCCGTACAGGAAATGAAAAAGAAGGCCATTTCCGTGAAAATCGAATTGCCCAACGGCGAAAATCACGTTGCGACCTGTGTCCCATTGAGTCGAGGTCAACGAAAATCAGACGGTCTGGCCATTCTCATCGATAGAACGAAGAAGCCCGGACAAACCAGTGCCTTGAGATCGCTAAGCACCAAGGTTATTTCCTTGCCCGGAACCGAGCACGCACCCTCATCTCTCGTCAGTCGCACAGACATATTGGCCAGAATCGAGACCGCACTTTTGGTGCAGTCTCCGCTCTCAAACACATTGGCATATTTCGATATCGATAGAATGCACGCCATCAATGACGCGTTCGGATATTCCAACGGCGACAGAGCTTTGGCAAAGTTCGGTGAAGTACTCATTGAATGCGCCGGCAGCAATGACGTCGCTGCGCATCTTGGTGGCGATCGCTTCGCACTGTTCATGCCCGGTGCCTCGGCAGACACGGGCGCGTTAAAGATAGAACAGATACTGCGACAATTCTCTGATGAGTCCATTGAGAACACCAACAAATCTCTTCGTTTCTCCGCAAGTGCAGGAATCGCAACGACTGAGTCGACCGCGAAGAGCAGTGAAGAGCTGCTGATCCTGGCGGAAGTCGCAGCAAGGGGCGCCCAGGATCGGGGCGGAAATCAATGTGCGACTTACCAGGGGAATGATGGCAGCATCATTCAGCGCCGCAGCGACGTCGATAAAGTCGGCTTCCTGCAAATGGCGCTCATAGAGGATCGGTTCACGATATTCGCCCAGAAAATTGAGCCGATCAATACAGATGGCGTTCGGAAATTCGAGCTACTTATACGACTGTTCGATGACAGTGTAGAGGACGGAAACGCTTATCAATTCCTGCAGGCGGCAGAGCGCTACCAGATGATGGCAGCGTTGGATCGCTGGGTCGTCAATGCAGTGCTGGAAACGCTTGCAAAAGCCGATAACGTACTCGGGGTCCATTCGAACTCTTACTGTATCAACGTTTCGGCGCAGTCTTTACAAGACGACACGTTCGTGGACTACATCGAGTCGCGCATTTCGGAAACTAATATTCCGCCAGAAATTCTCTGTTTCGAAATAACCGAAACTTCGCTCGTGCGCTACATCGATAGAGCGCAGCGGTTCGTCAAGCGCATTCAGAGACTTGGCTGCCAGGTCGCTCTGGACGATTTCGGCACTGGGTACAGTTCTTTCGCCTACCTAAAGACTTTACCAGTCGATATTCTGAAAATTGACGGCTCCTTCGTTCGCGATCTCCTTGAGTGTGACCTTTCGAATACGATCGTGTCCTCTGTAGTCAAGATGGCGCAGGATATTGGTGCGACAACGGTCGCCGAACACGTTGAGAACGCGTTGGTCAGAGCTCGACTAAAAGAACTCGGCGTGCACTATGCGCAGGGGTTTGCTGTACATCGTCCGGAAGCCCTGCATACCGTGCTGGAGAATCTTGACGAACAAGGCGACAGCTCAAGTGATGTGTACGAAAATATCGATCTGCGGTCCGATACCATCGAAGGTTTGTTGTCATTCACAATAGGCTAGCGATTGCCGCAATCTGGATAATGTCAGAGTTTTGACTGCTCGTTGTCTACTCAATAGAGCATTAGTCGCTGGTCTGGTCCCAGGAGATTGTAAACCTGGCGCCGCCGAGACTATCGGATGCATCTATAGATACCTGTCCGCCATGAAGTGCAGTGATGCGGGAGACGATCGCAAGGCCAAGCCCGTAGCCACCCGTTTCGCGACTGCGACTATCATCGATGCGCGTGAATGCTTTGAAAACAGACTCGCGCTGCGAGTCGGGAATTCCTTTTCCGTCGTCTTCGACAACCATTTGGTTTTGCCCATTGCTACAGGTGACACCGCAATACACTGCTTCTTTGCCGTACCGACAGGCGTTTACGAGTAGATTACTCAATGCAAGCCCCATCAGCCTGGGGTCCATTCGAGCCGTATCAGGCTGTCCGTTCTTGACGACAGTTATTGTTCTGCCCGGTTGACGGCATTTATCCGCAGTTTGGTCGAGCCACTCTTCAAGCGGAACATCCTGCCAGTTCATGCGCAGCTCCGGATGATCCAGTCTGGCGTAGTTCAACATCGTACCAATGAGCTGGTCGACTTCCAGAACATCGTCGTTCAGCTCATCCAGTTGCGCCTGGACGTCTTCCTTATCCTTGTTTCCCATGACGGCCAACGCGAACCGAATTCGAGCCAACGGCGTGCGCATTTCATGTGACAGTGCTGCAATCAGTTCTTTTTGGCTGCGAAACAAACCACTTATGCGTTTCGACATGTCATCAAGATTAACCGCGAGGCTCTTTAGCTGTGATGTCTCATCTGCCGTTGACAATGGTTCACGATAGTCCGCGGCGAATCGTTGTGATGCGTTGGTGATGAGGTTGAGTTCTTTCAGTAACGGTCGCAACCACAGTCCAACGACAATGAAAATGGAGAGGTAGAAAAGAGGCGGCAGCAGGTTGAGAAGGATTCGATCCTGTTCAATTGCGACGGGCCCCAAACGAACAAGACGTCCTAGCATCGGCGCGTCACGCAGGTAGTAGGTATTTCCGTTCGCATCAACGAGCCTCGTAGTCGCTGACGGCGTAACGGCGGAGGTCACAATCTCATCTTCATTCAACAACTGAATTGCAATGCCGAGCTCCTGGCTCATTACTTGTACGATTGCGGGCCGCTCGGCTTCGGGCACGGAGCGTAATTCCCGCTCAATGAGGTCAAGACTGGTACTGACCCATCTGTCTTCCGCCGGGGACTGGGTCGAATCCAGGTAACTGAAGCCCATATCGAGAATTATCGCGGCGACAAGCAGTCCAGCTACAAGAAATAAGTAGGTTCTAAATAGAAACTGCCGGTGGCCGCGAACGAAAAATCCGCTCACTGTTGATCGCCCCAGGCGTCAGGTACGATCAGGTAGCCTTTACCCCAGACGGTCTTGATACGGGTTGGTTTAGTCGCACTGTCGCCGAGCTTTCGGCGGAGTTTCGAAACTCTTCCATCGATCGAGCGATCGAGACCATCATAGTCAATACCGCGCAATTGATGAAAAATTTCCTCCCGACTTAGAATCTTTCCGGCGTGACGAGCAAGCAGCTGCAATAGCTCGAATTCCTGCGTCGTAAGTTCGACGATCTGTCCGTCTAACGATACTTCCTGCGAGGCCTCGCTGATTTTCAAACTACCCAATGCGATATCGTTAGCCAGCACTTGCTGTGGACCACCATCTTCTACCCGCCTCAACAACGCCCTGGTTCGCGCCAACAGAACCATCGGGTCAACCGGCTTCGCCACGTAGTCGTCGGCACCCGCCTCCAGGCCGATTACCTGGTCGATATCGGAGTCTCTTGCAGTGAATATGAGTATGGGTCCGCTGAAGATCTCACGCAGCTCGCGGCACACGGTCAGCCCATCGGCTCCAGGCAGCATCAGATCAAGGAGGACAATTCGTGGTTGTACGCTCTTGAATCGGGCAAGGGCGAGATCACCGCGAGATTCAACCGCTATCGACAAGCCGTTCTGCCGAAAATACTCAGCGGTGAGATCAGCGAGACGCCGATCGTCCTCGACCAGGAGGATATCGATGGCAGAGTCGTTCAAAGAATGTCCCATACGTGCCGCCCGCGGCGCCTGCGGCGCCGATCGTCAGAATCCATACGCAACACTTCGACGGAGACTACAGCAAGTCGCGCTTGCCCATCGTCACCGGTCATCCAATAGTTGAACGCACTCTGCACATTGCGCTCGTCATCGACTTCGCCCGCGCTCTCATCGGTCCAGCAGCGTACCGGGACGTCTCCGAAGTCGTTATAGAGACAATAATAACCGCTCTCCGCGCTCTGCCATATGACCAGGAACGACATCTGGCAACTCGGTGTCCTGGCGTCGATTATACAAAGAACCGGCTTCACCTTGAGCTGTACGGGTGAATCATCGGCCGCCAAGGAGGCCTGTGAAAGAGAAAACAGAAGGAAAACCGGAAGCCAACGCATCACATCAAAACCTGTAACCGAAACCGGCGAAATAACCCAGGACGTTCTGATCACCGACAATCGGACTCGCCGCAGCTTCGTCATTAAGACGTTCGAACTCGCTGGCGAGCGTAAACGCCCAGTGTTGATTCAATTGATAGCTAAAAAGCAAGCGTGCATGAGTGTTGAGACCGGAATTCGCTGAGTAGGTGGGTAATGCTTCGCTGGACTCGCCGGGGTTTATGCCCCAGTAATAATCGTTCATCGCCCTGCTTTTGTACGTCACGCCGACAGAGGGCTCTAAATACCAGCGTTGATTTCGGAATCCGATGCCATAGTTGAAATCGACTTCGTAACCATCGTGCGTGCCACTAACATCGTGGTGCGCTGCAATTTGGAGATGACCCCAGTTACCATCGGCGAGCACTTCGAACCCTAGTTCGATGGCATAGTCCCGGTCCGGAATCGTCAGCTCAACTTCCGACGCAATGGGTTGGCCTGCAAGGTCGACGTTGACGAATTTCGTATCGGTTTTCCCGAAGAAGATCCTGTCACTGTTGACACGTGCGACGACGCTGGCGGTCAGCGAGTTATTGTCGACGAATGTCAGTCCGACGTCGCCGTTGTCAAAGAAGAAGTGGTCGCCAAACCACCCAATATCGATGTCAACGACAATTGGAATATCGTCTGACTGAATCAGCGGATTCGTTCGCAATCCGTAACCGAGCGCAATACCAAACTGCCACCGGGATGCACCGGGATCGGACATTGCCGCAGCGACCGTACTGGTCGACGCAGGCGAGGGCTCCTGCGGATTCGTCTCCGATGCGGAAGCGATTCTCGTAGGCAACGTCAAAATCGTCAGGAGCATAATGACCGTCTTTAATTTCATGGTTGAGCCGCCTACCGCCTTTGGGCTGTCACGGTTGTCGTCGGATTTCCTGGGAATACACTGTATTTGGCTTAGGAGTGTGACAGTTCCTTAGTCCGGGTCGTAACAGAAGGTGTATTGAAATTGTCGAATAATGTAAAGCGCCTGTATTACAAATTCCGACAATTCACCCCAACTTTTTGCACAGATTCAATGGTTCCGCAGGCATAGACTCAAATACAGATTTGAACGGGAGAAAGTGACATGAATCGTTTGTTGCCAGGGATATTGCTTGTGAGCGTCAGTTTGACGATCTCGGCATGTGGCGGCGGTGGCTCCACGGGTGATCGTGAACCCGTGCCACCGATTCAGGGACTGTTGAAGCAGGTATCCAGTCCAGCAGAGCTCGAAAACTCCATAAAGTCCGGGTTTTCGGTGATGCGCAGCGCAGAGGAGATTGCCGATTTACAGGCCGCGGCCGCGCCGGCTGGAAACTTCACCGGAACCTATACGCAGGAGACGCGCGTCGATGAGTTCGATGCGGTCCGGTACGACGGTTCGAATCTTTATGTTGCGCCACGTCGATATTTTCACTGCTGCTTTGTTGCGGCCGAGTCGACCGGGACAAGTGTCGCACCGGAACGGTCGATACGTGTCCTGGCGACTGACCCCGACAACGGAACGGCGGCGCTGGCGAGCACGATTCCGCTAGATGACGACGTGTCGATACAAGGCATGTACGTTGCGGATGATCGAATGTTTGCCCTGACAGGAACATCTATCTACGGTCATTTCGGGGGAATGTGGGCAGACGTTGCAATATGGGCGCCCGAAAAACTGGGCTTCAGTATTTACGATATGGCGGATCCAAGCAATCCGCAGCTGGACATCGAGGCAACGATCGACGGCGTCTTTGTCGAAAGCCGGCGTATCGGTAATACGGTATACATCGTCAGCCGCTATGCGCCGTGGATCGATGGTCTGGATTACGCCGTGACGACAGCTGCACAACAGGCCAGCAACCACGCAATTCTGGACGGCGTTTCACTGGGTGATCTGCTGCCAAAGATTACCGTGAACGGCGTCGATGGATCGCTAGTCGCTCCGGAGCGCTGCTATATCGACAATGCCGATGTCGACTCTGGATACCCCGTCATCACAAGCATCACGGCTGTGCCGATCGACGACCCGAGCGCATTCTCCACAACCTGTTACAACAAAGAAGCCTATGGTGCCTACGTATCGGAGAACGCGATCTACTTTACGGAGTTTCGTACCGACACGTCACTGAGCCAGTACAACACGCGCATTCACAAGTTCGCGCTCTCCAGCACGTCCGTGAACTACAGAGGGTCAGCTGACATCACGGGGCAGGTATGGCGCGGTGGTCAGGCAGACTTTCGCATGAGCGAGTACGCTGGCGATCTACGTGTTCTTGCCACCGAATTTGACTGGAGTAACGAGGACAGTCTGGATCACAAACTGTATGTCCTGCGGGAGTCTTCAACTGCCCGTGAACTCGAGATCGTATCCGAGCTTCCGAACGCCGCGCGGCCCGAAGAAATCGGTAAACCGAATGAGGCGTTATATGGCGTTCGCTTCCTCGGAGATCGTGCCTATGCCGTCACATTTGAACAGATCGACCCGCTGTACGTAATCGATATGCTGGATCCAGGCGATCCGTTCATTGCGGGCGAACTCACCGTCACCGGATTCTCCGATTTTCTGCATCCGGTCAATGATGAACTGCTGCTGGGCCTTGGCGCCGGGGCCAATGGCGGAGTCAAGCTTGAACTGTTTGACGTTTCCAATGTATCGCAGCCGTTGTCACGGGGCAGCACAACCCTGGGCGGAGCAGGTTCCTACAGCGAGGCGCGTTACGATCGCCACGCATTTACCTATCAAACTGATGTAAACGGAATTGACCGGTTTACGATTCCCGCGAACGTCTACGGGAGCGATGGTAGCTTGCAGTTCGTGGAGTCCGGGCTGTTTCTGTTTGAGATTCGCGACAAAGATCAACCTGCATTGTCATCATTGAATTCAGTCGGGTCCATTGTTCCGCCCCGTCCGGGAGTCGAAATTCCCTACGTGGAGCGAAGTCGGGCGTTCATTCACGACGATACCGTGTTCTATATTCGTGACGAGGCCGTGTGGGTTTCGAACTGGTTCGTACCAACCGTTATCAATGGTCCATTCTGAGGGGGGTGCGCGCATAGTCAGCTGAATATCCGCTTTCAACGTTCGGAAACGATGCCGTGCAGCCTATTGCGTTGTCAGGCCCAGTGCGCTGCTGACAAGCGTCTCCGCGATGGCGGCTGGCGCAGCGCTATCGGCGTTGGCCATTACAACAACTGCGATACCTGACTGAAGATCCAGAAGCAGGTGGGATTTGTGGGCTGCAAACCATCCGCTGTGCCGCGCCACAGGGCGACCCATCAGCCGATCGATCTTGATCCCCAAGCCCCATCCCGAGTCCTGTGCTGACAGCATTTGTGAACGCAATGTGTCGGATAAAACGGCGTTTCCTCCGAAACCGAGTAAAAAGCGAGCAAGCAGACTCAAATCATTCGCAGTCGTGTAGATACCGAATGCGGGCGTCATCGCTTTGGCGTCGTGATATTCACGGACGTAACGATCGCCGACCTGTCGACCTAGTCCTGCAAAAGGTCGCTCCCTGCTTGGAATGACGCGGTTGACCGGAGAATAGCCGACCGCCATATCCGTGACCGGCCCGGGAGATCCCGACGAGTTCAGGCCAAGCGGCTGCAGTACACGTTCGTGAAGTGCGTCATTGTAGCTTTGGCCAGTGGCACGCGCGGCGACAGTGCCGAGCATTGCGTAGCCAATGTTGGAATAGTGGAATTCTTCTCCCGGCACAGAGCGCAGTTCAGTCGCCGCCAGGTAGCTGGCAAGCGCACGGTCGTCCGGAAATTTTGCGCTGAACCAGTAGCCGAAATCACCTTCCCTGTCGAGTCCGGAGGCATGTGTCAGGAGATGTCGAACGGTAATTCGGCTATCACTCCGATCCGGAGTCACGCCAATGCCCGCAACTGGGGCATCAAGCTCCAGCCTGCCTTTCGCGGCCAGGTTCAAGGTCAGCACGCCGGTATAGATTTTGGACAAAGAGCCCGCATACAGGATCGTATCGGGCGTCATCGGCCGGTCAGTTTCCAGGTCAGCGAAGCCACTGCCGCCGGCAAATAGCACATCATCTTCTTGCGTGACGACGACGCTCACGCCGGGAATCTGCTGGTCCACCCGGAACTGGTCTACTATTGACTGCATATCTGCAGCACTCGCCGCGGCCAGTGCCGCAAGTGTTAAGGCCAGATTCATGGGCGCGCTCGCATATAGTTCATTAGCGCTGACAGAATAGCATTGGTTCACAGCGGGACAACTGCTGTGGACGAGTTCCATGGCAATTAATCCCCGAGCAGGAGTGGCGTAAGTTACTCTCGCAGTCGAAGTCGGAAATTCATGATCGCCCTGATATATTCCCTGTTCAACTTTCCAGGGCTCGACAGGCCAGGTAACACCATGAAGCTAGCCGTTTATATATTTGCGACGAGTTTGATATTTGCGAGCGGTACCTGTTCGGCGCAGGCAATCAAGAGTGTCGCTGACTACAAAGCAGAAGCCGAAGCAGCCGTTTCTGCGATCAACATGGAAGATGCACAGAATCTCGTCCGCGATGATTCCACAGTATTCGTCGATGTACGGGAAAAAGACGAGATTGATCGGCTCGGTGAAATAGAGGGTTCGGTACACGTTCCTCGCGGCGTCCTCGAGTTCTACATAGATCCTAAGAGTTCCATGCACATGGACATATTCAGCTCCGGCAAGCGTGTGATCTTCTACTGTGCCACCGGCGGGCGTTCGCTACTGGCTGCTAAAGTCGCCAAAGATATGGGCATACGAGATCCGCTATACCTCGATGGTGGCTTCGGGGCCTGGTCGGAAGCGAATGAAACGGAATCCCGGTGAATTGGAGAAAGCGCTTTTTCGCTCAATAGTGGCTAATGCCGTTTCGGCAGAGATTTGCAGCAACGTATCGAGGTCCGGAGTTGCTACGAGGTCCGATTCCGCTGATGCGACAGCAAAATACTGATTCAATGCAAAAGGAGCAGGTAGAAAACGCTGTTCGTACATGGGTTAGTTCGGTCGTTGTTGGTCTCAACCTCTGCCCGTTTGCCAAACGTGAGCTTGATGCAGATCGTGTTCGTTTCTCGACCACGGATCAGCGTTCGGAGGAAGGTCTGCTGGAAGCACTACAATTCGAGCTGGCGTTTCTGACCGGCAACACCGGTGTCGAAACGACGCTGTTGATTCATCCATTCGTGCTGCAGGATTTCTTCGACTACAACCAGTTTCTGGATCTCGCCGATAGATTGCTCATCGAAATGAACCTGGATGGCGTCTATCAAATTGCAAGTTTTCATCCCAGTTACCAGTTTGGCGGAACGCATGCCCAAGACGCCGAGAATTTCACAAACCGGTCACCTTATCCGATGTTGCACCTGTTGCGCGAGGAGAGCCTTGAGCGAGCGATAGCCGGTTATCGGGATATTGACCAGGTCCCGCAACGCAATATTGAACGAATGAACAACATGGGAAGTGACCAGCTCAGGACATTGCTGCATGCCTGCTTTGAGAAAAACCCAGGAACGACGGACTAGCTGGATCGCCAGGCCTACCAGTCGATGTGTGAGCCGTCGTTGTTCAGAAAAACCCCGGTTTCCGAGCCGTCAATCGACGCAACTACGTTTTTGATGCGTATCGCGCTTTCCTGGGCAGTGATGGTCCCCGGTCGATCGAATTCGAATTCCGTCTGTCTGCTGGCCTCCTCAAGAGACATGCCTCCAGCCTGGTACATCATGCGCGTCCGCACGACTCCAGGCATGAGCATAGCGACCGTAACGTCCTGCTCTTTCAACTGCATCGCAACGGTACGCATCGCCATATTGACCGCTGCTTTACTGGTAGCGAGTATCGGGAAGGGTGTCGGATTCTTCATTCTCGAAATCGAACCAATGGTGCTGGAGATAACGATAATTTTCTTTTGGCCACTTGTGGCCACGTGATCGGCGAATGCTTCGGATACCTTCATCGGTCCGAACACATTCACTGCCATTAGCTCAGAGAAAAGATCCGGACTCAGGTTCCCCCAATCCTGGCCTGGCCTGCCGCCGAGTAAGCCGGCGTTGTTAATCAGTACGTCGATCGGCGTTCCTTCAAGTTTCCTTGCGAGCGCCGCGATCTGCTCCATATTTGTCACGTCCAGAGTTTCAATCGTGACATTTTCTCGTTCCTGTGCGAGTTCCTGGAGCTCTGAATCGTCATGGGGAGAACGACTGGTTGCGATGACGTCCCAGCCGTCCGCGGCGTACTGAGACACCAGCTCAAGACCGATGCCGCGATTAGACCCGGTCACCAGAACTGTTTCAGCCGCGGCGAGGCCGCTCAAAGTGACGAGAATAGCAGTGAGAATTGAGCGCATCACCGATGGAATCCTTTTGTGCGAATGTTGCACAGGAGTCTAGCGTATCGGAAATATCATGGACAGTTAGTGAACGTTCGGCGGAATAACGAGTGCTGCCCCGCAGTGGAATGCGGAGCAAAAAATGCTAGTGCTCCCAGTCTGGAGCCGTACTGTTGTAAGGGTCGTTATTTTCTTCGACCACGAGTTCCAGAGGATGCGGATCTACATCGCCCATCCAGGTATTGCGACCGATCTCGTCAGTCGTAATTCGTGCCGGGCGACGGATGCGTACCGTATCCCCTATATTGTTGTCGGTTACTGAATGCATGCTCGGGTTATCGGCGGGCAATTGCCAAGCTTTAGCTGTATCCCATACCTGTTGAACATCCGGTTCAAGATGCCGAGATCTTTGCCTCTTTTCGGTCGATCAGCGATTGAATTCTGTTCTTCCGTTTCTCAAGGTCTTCGATTTCTCTCTCAGCAGCCAATACCGTTTGTTCGTTGCCGGGCTCCTCCAGAATGTTTTTCGCCGAACTGATCCGGGTATCAATATCCGCAAGTTTTTCGCGAAGGCGCTCAAGCGATTCGGCTTTCTCGGCCTTGTCAAAAACTAATGCGTCAGTTGATTGCTTAGGCACTGCGGTTTCAGCGCTTTCGGCCCCATCGGGAATGACCGGAGCTGTTTTCGACAGGCTGCGTGTGTTCATAAATGTCGGCGAGACAATCTCAATGCCCTCGGCGTGGAGAGCATCCATGGTTCGGCGTCGCAATTCCCTGCGCTTGTCCAGCAGCCTGTTAATCTCCCGCAGCAGACCGGAGATTCGGTAAGTAACCGAGTAATCTCCAAGGTTACGTATCTGTACAAAAGGACTTTCAAGCGAACATGCTTTTGCAGCCTCTACTAGCAATTCCTCGACGACGTGCCTGGAAACGTCGTAGCCGAGCGATAACTCGACAAACAAAACCGTGCCTGACTCCCGCATCACGCGCACGGGGTTCGTAATAAGGTAGAGATTCGGGAGCGTTGTCAGGTCTCGTTCTTCAGTCTGAATTTCAGTATGCAGTAAGTCCATCTCTGAAATTCTGCCGAAGTGATCGCCGACCGTAATGTAATTGCCCGGACGGCAGCTGCCAATTGACTTGAGCATGATTCCGGCCATTGCGTTGCCCACCAGCGTCGTCGACGAGAGTGCAATAGTCGCGCTAATGATCAGGCCGAACAGGCTCAACAACTGGCCACGCAGCACGTCGCCGAATGGCATAAACAGAATTACCAGCAGGACCGCGAGAATGATGCCGCCAATCTGGATAAGCTGGCGCCGGAAAGTCAGGTGTGTGCGACCTTCATAATGTGCAACCAGCCTCTGATTGGCAAACTTTATACCAACCCCCAGCAAGACTCCTATGATGAAAATCTGAAAAAAGTTGTAGACGTATTCCATCCGCATCACCCGGAGAATTTTGTTGCAGTATAGTTGATTCAGTCCGCTGACAGGGGCGCTACAGACGAGCTCCAATGTCCGGTATCGCGGCGCCAGGCGATACAGTAAATCATGAATGAGCGGGCGTATTGATCCGCGCAGACATCGGGGTCGCGCTGGCTACAAAGGCTGCATTTCCTGCAATACCGTTGGGATCAGCTCAGACACGGTCGGATGGATATGGACGGCGCGCGATATGACCGTATAAGGTTTTTTCGCATACATGATGTCGAGTAGTCCGTGGACCACCTCGTCGCCATTCATTCCGAGCATGGCGGCGCCGAGTATTTCGTCATTTTCGGCATCGACGATTATTTTCATGAAGCCACGCGTATCGCCGAATTCCCGGGCGCGGCCCACGCGCGTCATCATGCGCTTGCCTATCAAGGCCTTTCGCCCGGACTCGCGAACCTCGCGTTCGGTCATGCCAATTCGTCCCAACGGCGGGTCCGTATACAAGCCGTAACTGAGAATCCGATCGGAGACTTTTCGAGGATCGCCGTCAAACAGGTTGGCTGCGACAATCTCAAAGTCGTTGTAGGCGGTATGGGTAAATGCGCCGCGGCCATTCACGTCGCCAAGTGCCCAGATGTCAGGTGCGCTCGTGTGCAAGTGGTCATCGACTTCGATGTAGCCAAATCGATTTGTGTCGACACCGGCATTCTCCAGACCAAGATCATCGGTATTCGGAATGCGTCCAACGGCGAGCAGCATGTGCGATCCTTCTATTTCCTCGAAGTGATCACTGCAATCTGCACGAACGGCGACTCCGGACTCGGTCTTGCGCGCCTCAATGCAGTCAGCGCCCAACCGAATTTCGACGCCTTCTCCTTCCAGAATCTCCAGTACAGCATCTGATACATCATTGTCATCACGGCCGATAATGCGGTCGGCCATTTCAACAACAGTGACTTTGCTGCCGAACCGACGGTACATCTGCGCGAACTCCAGACCAATGTAACTGCCGCCAATGATGACCAGGTGCTCGGGCAGAAAATCAACGTCCATAATGCTGGAATTGGTCAGGTAAGGAACGGCTTCCAGTCCTTTCCAGTCCGGAATTCGCGCCCTGGCCCCAACATTGATAAATACCTTGTCAGCCAGCAACTTATCGCCATTGACTTCAACGGTGGAGGCATCAAGGAAGCGCGCATGTCCCATAATAAGATCGACATTTTCCATACTGCTAAGCCAATCGGTCACACCCTGATTCGAGGAACCGGAGATTTCATCTTTACGCGCTTTGACTTTTTGCATATCGACAGTTACATCACCGTCAATCGACACGCCGAACGCCTCTCCCTGGTGCGCCATGCGCGCCGCCCTGGCACTACCGATAAGGGCTTTCGTCGGTATGCATCCTACGTTGACACACGTTCCACCAACGCGATGGCGCTCAATGATCGCGGTCTTTAGACCTTCCCGGTTCAGACGACCGGCAAGTGCAGGTCCGGCCTGGCCGGTGCCGATTATTATGGCGTCGTATTTCTGCTGCATTTGAGAAACCTTCTTGTAATAGAAACTTCAGGTCAGAATAACTGCAAGGTTATTCGTTCGTTTGATCCAGGCCGAATTTTTCATTGAACTCGGATACCGTATATCGCTGCGTAATGTGCTGCGGACAGTTCCAGTCGTACGCAGCGACGTCAATAATGAAGACACGTTCCACCTGAGCACGATAGCCGGGTAATGCTACCGATTTAAGTGTAGCGTCATCGACGGACGCGCTCGCCTCCACACGTAAATGACCAAGTATCTTGAGTCGGCGGCGTCTCGCATAGTCCATGAGTATTATTGAGCATTTATCGTTCCTTTTAGCATTACCGACAGTAATTAACTGGGTATTGCCACGAAAGTCTGCGTAGGCTAGCCGGTTGGATGAGACGACCTTGAGAAATCCTGGCGGACCACCGCGGTGCTGCACGTATGGCCAGCCGGTCTCGCTTACAGTTGACAGATAGAACGAGTCGCGCCGCTGAATGAAATCGATTTCCTTCGCAGTCAATGCATCATTCGGACCGAAATTGGATTGCAGGCGATCATTATGAGCACGGGACCCATATTGGTCTTGGGCCGCTTTTACGCTTTCCGTAAAGGTTAGATCGGCAAATTTGTGTGTCATGGCCTCAAGTCTCAAAAAATGGCGGCCGCGCAATGCACGGCCGCACAGGCGATGGCTTCATTTCGCCGCCAGGGGGACGCTATCAACCTTTCGGTTAAGAAAATCACGCATCAGGTCAGCGATTTCCTGGCCATGCGTTTCCAGTGCGAAGTGTCCTGTGTCGATCAAGTGGTACTCGACGTCCCGCAAGTCCCTTTTGTAGGGCTCTGCGCCAGCGGCCGGAAATATCTCGTCGTTCTTGCCCCAGACAATTAGTGTAGGTGGCTGATACTTCCGCAGGTAGTCCTGCCAGACGGGATATAGGGGCGGATTGGAGCCGTAGCTGTAGAACATCTGCAGTTGGATATCTTCATTGCCGGCTCGATCCAGTAGCGGCTGTACGTGGTCCCAGGTGTCCGGGCTGACGGATTCGACATCTCTCACGCCGTTGGTGTATTGCCACTGGGTGGCACCGAGCGTGACCAGGAATCGAAGCGCGTCTTCGTTCGCCATCACCGGTTGCTGATACGCTGCTTTGACGTTTTTCCACCAGTCATTGTCGAGGCCCTGGTTAACGGCGGCGCGGTCTTTCCAGTACGCTTTAATTGGTTCCCAGAAGTTGTTATCAATGCCTTCATCGTAGGCGTTCCCATTCTGGATAATCAGGGAATCAACTCGTTCAGGGTTTGCAGCCGCCACGCGAAATCCGATCGGCGCACCGTAGTCCATCAGGTAGAGGCTGAATCGATCCAGAGCTAGCTCGTCCGTAAAGCGGGACACGAGGGTCGCAATATTTTCGAATGAATAGTCAAAGTCCTCGACAGTTGGCATCGAGCTGAAGCCGTATCCGGGATAGTCCAGTGCGACCAGGTGATATTCGTTTGCCAGTCTCGGTATAAGGTCTCGAAACATGTGGGACGACGTTGGAAATCCATGTAGCAACAAAAGAGTAGGGCGTTCCGGATTGCCAGCTTCGCGGTAGAAGATCTCTACACCGTCCACTTCTACCGTACGGTACGAAATACCAAAGGCGTTTGCTGCCGCTGCTTCTGACCCTGCAATTGCGACGCCGAACATCAGAAACGTCAATCCGACCAGCATTTTGTTGATAATTTTGTTACTCATATTCGTTCTTCCTGGTTGTGTGACAAGTGGTTAATGTGCACCGGCAGCTGATCTGGTTGAATATTGGCGATTGCCATCTACGCGCAAGCTCGAAGCTGCTATTCCCTGATTCCCAGTGATAACAACAAACAAACTGACCAGGAGCAGAACGGCCTGAAACTCGAAACCTCCCATCGGGTGCGATTCAGTAGGTACGAAATTCCAACGCCCCCAATGGACCAGGTATATCGCGCCAATCAGAACGGGAATATTGATGGCCGCCCCTAAGCGCGTTGCGAAGTCCGATACAGCGTCGCGGCGAAACCCGCCCAGTAGCACCAGGAGGCCACCAGCGGTTTCCGCTAGTGCGACAAGGACAGTCTGCAGATAGGTAATTGGCAGCATCTGTGCAAACCCCTCGAGGTTCTGGAATTTGAGGACGCCGTGGAATACGAATACGCTTGCAAGCGCCAAGCGCAGCAGCCAGTGGGCGTTTCCGGATATGGTTTTCATTTCAAGTTCTCCAAAATCGGTGAGTGAGATTAATCCGCGCCGCCTATTTTCCGAACGGCCTCTTCGGTCGACCAGACGGCATTCGCGATGAACCGAAAGTTCACCAACGCCGACTCATAACCATCGCCTTCTTCAACAATCGCGGCGGCAGTGGCATCAGATACGACGGCTACCTCGAAACCCTGCTCCATGAGTTCGCGCATATGTGATTCTGTGCAGAGATTGGCCGACATACCGCCAAGAATGACTTTGTCTATGCCGCGCTTGCGCAGTTGCAGGACCAGGTCGTTGGTTTCGGGTCCGTAGATCTTGTGCGGATTCGAGACGACTGTTGCACCGTCGTTGATGTACTTCTTGTACTGCTCCAGAAAATCAGCGCCGGAACCCTCAAAGCCATCTGTCGTCAGAGCGCCCTCTCGATCAAACATATGAATAGCGTGCATCAGTGCTTCAAGCGCACCTTCGAAATGCCAGCCATGATCAGTCGGGTAGTAGTAGTGTGGTGAAACGAACACAGGCATGTCATTGGCTTTCGCCGCCTTGAATAGTGAGTCAATATTCTCCACCGTGTGGTTTTCGGTAACGCTCTTGCCAACCACTCCCCACGCAACTCCTTCGGGACTTAAGAAGTCATTTTGCGGATCCGTAATTAGCACTGCCGTACGGCCCGCTACGACTTCCATGCCCGGATCGGGTAACGCGGCGCTGGCCGAGTGTATGTATCCAGCCATTGCCAGGATAATGGCGGTGATTTTTAAGCGTGTTTTCATGATGTTCTCCAATAATGTGCAGGTGTACCGGTACTAGAGGCGTCGTTCATCCGCGCCAATTTCAATGTCATTGGCACTCATGTCGCGCCGCCGCATGTATCCGTCCGGATTAAATTCCCAGTGTTCGTTTCCATGTGTTCGGTACCATCGTCCCGTCTTTGCGTGCTGCCATTCGTATACGAAGCGCACAGAAATCCGGTTATCGGTAAAGGCCCACAGCTCTTTCGTCAGGCGATAGTGAAGTTCGAGCGCCCACTTTCTTGTCAGGAATTCCTCAATTGCGGCTCGACCAGAGAAAAACTCATCGCGGTTTCGCCAGGCCGAGTCGACGGTATAAGCTTGCGCTACCGTTCGCGCATCGCGGGTATTCCACGCATCCTCTGCGGCTTTGACTTTCGCCAATGCTGATTGGTAGGTGAATGGCGGTAGTGGTAGACGTTGCATGAATACGAATCCTTAGACGCTGAACTGCTGTTGACTCGAAACGTAGGCCGCCAGAGCGAAAGGCGCCTCGGCCAATGTGCCGTCATCAAATGCGCGATAGGCTTCCAGCGCGCCGATTTGCGCGGTGACCGGCAGTTCACCGTAATCGGCATCCGTAAATGATTGGTCCGGGTTTTCTTGCTGTTCAATAAGCGCTATTCGATTTGTCATGCCTGTTCTCCTGTGGAAGTCAATTATCAATTCCAAATGTTCATCGATAAATTCAGGCCAACCATGTCAATGCCAGGGTTGTCGCTGGAGAGGCCACCGTTGGATGTGTGTTGAACACGCAGCGCCAAAGTGAAAGTGCCCGTTACACCAAACGTTCTTCCGATTGACGCTGATGATGTGAAGTGAAAGTTGCCACCAATATCGGATCCGTTAATTGAAGATCCGCCGAGCAAGGTCGGGCTAATGCCAAACTCGAAATAGAAAGCATCGCCGGTGATTGGCGTACCCCAAACAGGACCGAAAGAAATAAAAGATCTCGATTCTTCGGAAGTTGTGAGTCCTCCCAATGTCGCTTCAAGTCGGCTGATTCCAAACCGACGGGGAGGCCGAACAGTGAAGGTCCCGGCAATCAGGGTGGTGTCCTCGATGCGACCAACCTCGCCCAACACGCGAACGGAATTCGGAGCGACGACCGCCGCCAGCGCAAAGCTGTTGTGCAGTGAGATGGACGTCATAGCGGTGATGAAGAAAACGGCCTGCAGAATCCTGCTGCTTTTTGTCTCGCTCGTAAGTGACGTCGTCATGCACATTGTCATTTCCATCGGTGATTTCGTGGTTGATTTGCTATAGCTATTGCAGTAACCATGCCAACACCGGACGTGTAATAAAAACAATGACTTACGAGAAACAAAAACCACAGAAAATTGTGGTCATCAGTTTTTTGTGGTCATATACTCAAAAAACTGGGGTGATGCATATGACTGCAAACCATCACGGATGGCTGTTCGAGGACGCACCTTCGCTGGTGCTGGTGCTGGACGAGGCGCTTGTCTGCCAGAACATGGCAGGTGCCTGGCGGAATCGCCTCGATAAAAAAGTTGCACAGAGCAAAGCTTTGTCCGCGAAAGATTTGTTCGATTTCGATAGCGATCCGGAGTTGTCAGAGCGTTTTTCCGCTGTGATCAGCAAAGGCGAGCCAATCGTGAATGCGGCTATCGGCCTCAAGTTGTCCGCGGGAATTCTTCCTTGTCGCATTGGCGCCTGGCGTGCCAGGCAGCACGACGACGATCAACCGTGCGTCGTAGTCACCGCCACGGACGTCAGTTTGTATCGTGACGCCATGGAGCAACTGGAAGCACTGCAAACCCAGCAAAGTCTGATCTTGGATGCAGCCGGTGAGGGAATTTATGGTCTTGACTGCGACGGTTCGATTACGTTCGGCAACGCGGCGGCGAATTCGATAGTTGGCTGGGCGGCGGTGGATGTGATTGGTCAACGGGCACATGATGTTCATCATCACTCCTACGCCGATGGCAGCAGCTATCCAAGAGAAGACTGCCCAATTTATGCAGCGTTGAAAGATGGCGAGGTACATTGCGTCGACGACGAAGTGTTCTGGCACGCAAACGGAAACCCAGTGCCGGTCGAATACACCAGCACACCGATCATGAAGAACGGCAGGCCAGACGGCGCCGTTGTCGTGTTTCGTGATATCTCGGCTCGCAAAGAGCTCGAGCAACAGCGCGAAGCGGCTTTTGATGAGATCAAGGAACTTAAAGATCAACTTGAACAGGAACGAGACTATCTTCGTGATGAGATAAATGTTGCCGCAAATTTCGGAGAAATTATCGGTGAAAGCGAAGCGCTACGCCGGGCACTTGCGCAGATTGAAGCAGTCGCAGACACACCCGTCAGCGTCCTGATTCTTGGCGAATCGGGGGTTGGCAAGGAAATGATTGCCAGGGCCATACACAACAAAAGCAATCGCTGCAGCATGCCGCTCGTAAAGGTTAACTGCGCGTCGATACCAAAGGATCTATTCGAGAGCGAGTTTTTCGGTCACGTCCGCGGCGCATTTACCGGTGCGCATCAGGATCGTGTGGGTCGATTGCAATTGGCCGCGGGTGGGACATTGTTTCTTGACGAAATCGGTGAAATACCTATGTCCCAACAGGGAAAGCTATTACGAGCGCTGCAGGAGGGCGAATTTGAACGGGTTGGCGATGACCAGACAATAAGTGTCGACGTTCGCGTAGTTGCAGCTACGAACAGGAACCTGATGGACGAAATAAAGGCGGGTCGCTTTCGCGAGGATCTATACTATCGGCTCAGTGTCTTTCCGCTTGACGTTCCGCCCCTGCGTGACAGATTAGAGGATATTGCCCCACTCGCACTGCATTTTCTCGAGTCGATATGTTGCGAACTCGGTCGCGACACGATGCGAATTACACAAACCCAGTTAGCATCGCTGCGTAAACACGAATGGCCAGGCAATATACGCGAGCTCAAAAACGTCATCGAACGCGCGGTAATCTCGTCACCGGGAAATCGCTTAAGGTTGGACCTTGCTGTGCCAGGTATGGCTACGACGCTGGATGCCGAGCAGGCTCTGACGACGGCAGATGCAGATGGGTTTCTTACTGTCGCAGAGCTTAAAGAATTTGAGAAGGCAAACCTGAAGGCAGCGCTTGAAAACGCCAACTGGAAGACCTGGGGACCCGGGGGTGCAGCCGAGCTGCTCGGTATGAAGCCCTCCACGCTCGCTTACCAAATGAAATCATTTGGCATTGAAAAAAAGCGTTCGGGCGCCTGACAGTCACACCAATACTATTCTTTGTGTAGGCGTGGGCCACCCGCATTGAGTTCTGGTGGTTGGCAGATCAGGGTTTCTCCGCCAGGTTGCTGATGGCGGATTCAATTTCAGATTCCTCAAATATGCCGATTTCGTCGTCGGTGGTTTTCGGTGGCCAGCCGGACCGCAGGTGCAGGTCGCGTTGCGGGAATGGAATCTCGATTCCGTATTTGCCAAGCGCAGTTTCCAGCGCCCAAAGATAAGCTGCCCGGGTTCGCGTCGGCCGTCTTGCACCCTGTCGATTGACCCAGACCAGCAGCAGGAAATTCAGGCTGTTGTCACCGAACTCGACCAGCCATACATCGGTTTCCCTGCCTTTCATGTTGGTTAGTGTATACGGAACTTCGGCGGCCGCCTCCATAGCAGCCTTCTTTACTAATTCCTTGTCGCTGCCATAGGCTACGCCGAAAGGAATCCTGACTCGTAAAATCCTTTCTCCCAGCGTCCAGTTTGTTAGTCGAGTCGTTACAAATTCAGAATTTGGTACGACAATATCAATATTGTCGTTGGTATTAATCAACGTACTGCGGACGTTAATCGCTTTCACTGTACCGGTAAGTTCGGTGTCGAGTTCTATGTAGTCTCCAACCCGAAGTGAGTGCTCGAATAAAATAATCAGGCCGGATACGAAATTGTTAACGATGGACTGCAGCCCGAATCCGATGCCGACACTGAGCGCGCCGGCGACGAGCGCAAGATTGCTGAAATCCAGCCCGATTGATGTCAACGCAACAAACACCGCGAGAATGACAATGGCATAGTGAGTAAGGCGACCGACGGTATACATCGAGGCCTGGGTGCCACTGTATTCGCTGTCTCCGACGCGGCGAATGGCCAGTTGTATGCCGCGCGATAGCAGCAGCGCCAAGGCGAGGATGATGATGACACGCAGGATATCGCCGCCCGTTACAGGCGTCTCCCCGACCGAGAACAGCGTCGTGTCGGCAAGACCGGTAACGCGCATGAAGGCAGTCTTGATCGCACGATTCATGCTTGATAACCAAGACCTGAATGCGCCGGAGTAGTCCGCAATTGCGCCGTCCACGACCTGCATCAGCAGTTCGAGATCAGCGCTGGTTGCCTCAAGCTCTACTATTTTCGCGAGGGTCTCTTGTGCCGTTTCGAGGCGTTGGTCGAGCAGATTGTTTGCTGTTTGATCAAGTCCGTCGCGATTCTGGCTTTGCACGGCCAGCAATTCGGCTTCCGTGTCGCTTTGCCACTCCGGCGCACGTTGTTCGATGTTCCTGACCGACTCCGACCATTCGAGCACCTGCGTTTCGAGCACAGCAAGATCTACGTTCGTATCCGTTCTTAATGCAGTCCACCAGTATTTTGCGCTCGATCGCGCGCGACGTTCCTCGGCAAGGGCGAAATCAATCTCCGCGGTGAGAAACCTCTGTTGCTGCAGCCGACCCTGAGATCGACCCTGTGCGGTATCGGAGTCGAGTGTGCTTGCGGCAACCTGGGCGGATGCCAGCGCCGCTCGCGCTGCCGCAACCGCTGTTTCATCGACGGCGACGCGTTGTTCGAGATCCGCGAGTTCCGTCTCATTGCCCGTCGGTGCGAGTCGTTGGCGTGCGAGATCAACACGCTCTTCTGTCTCATCCGCAAAGTCGGTCCCGGCCTCATATCTTTCGGTCAGTAATTCAAGACGCTCAGCCGATATTGCCTGCACGACGCGAGCCTGCACCAGTCTCAGTGCCAATAGCCATCGCTCATCGCCTTCGGCTGAAGCGGCGTATTCCCTGAAAGCGGTATCACGCTGTCTCCTGGCTCCCGCCAGCGTGCGTTCTTCACGCTCTACCTCCAATCTTTCCTCAGTAGCATTGGTACGCGCTTCGCGCGCAACGTCCGCGAGCTCCAGCAGTTCCTCAAGTAAATAGCTGGCTGCCTCCGGCGGCTGTCCCGGCATTGCGACGTCCGTTGTGTCCAGTACATTAAGATAGGCCACGAAATTTTCGCGGACGGTTGCCAGCAGCGACCTTGCCGTCTCCTGGTTCTGGACCTCAAGATCTTCGACCTGCGCACTAACGATTTCGTCAATGGCAGCGATTCGCGTTTCGACATCTTCGCGCGGGCCCTCGAAGTAGGTCCACCAATCGGACTGCAGTGCCTGCAGATCCGGCGTGACCGTTTCCTCAATATCTGCGGCATCCTGAGCAAGCGCACTCGTAAGGAGGAGAGCACTCGCTAAAAGCGTCGAAATCAGTGTCGATCGACTAATGAACATTCGTCACAGGGGCCTTGGGTTCGCGATATTTGTGCATAGAGAGGACAAGCTTAGCGAGTAAAACTGTGGGCGAGAAGTATGACAACAGATGCACTCGAAAAACAGAACGATTCCGATGATCGCTACCGCTCGTTCTGAATTGAGCGCCCGCTTCAGGGCAGTCTGTTCAGCATCTCCGTAGCCGAACGCTTGATCTCGGCGTCCGCACCCATCTCTACGGCATTTGTGAGGGCCGTTCGCGCCGATTCGGTATTGCCCAACTGGCTATTGACAAAGCCTATGGTCAGCCAGGTTCTCTGGTGACTTGCATCTGCGGCAATACCCTCATTGAGTCGAGCGAGCGCTTCATCCGAGCGGCCGAGGTAGTGCAAGGTCAGCCCGAGGTTGTTATAGGTATCCGCGTTGTCAGGGCCGAATACCAGCAATTTCTCGTATAGGTCGGCAGCCTGCGCATATTGTCCGTTGGCGAAATAGCTGTTCGCCTGGCGTGATAGGTCGACCGGATCCCGCATATCCGTCTGACTGGGTACCGAAAGGTCGAACTGTTCCAGGTTCGCCGCGGTGATATTTTCCGACCAGCCAGGCCCACTGTCGTTCGATGTAGCCGGTGCACTACTGATCGGCGTTGGCGGTTCCAGGTAGTATTGTCGCGTGAGCGCAAAAACGCCCAGGCCGAAGGCGATCTGAAACACTGCCATACCGGTCCAGAATTTGCCGTTACGAATCATAGCCAATTTCCTTTATTCAATACCATCGGACCATGCCAATAGCGGTATGCGCGGCACCTCGGGTGAAATTCGCCAGTCCGCCTCGTTTAAACTGTTTTGGTTGCCAGGTTACCTGAGCTGACTGTCTTTACTGCCACGCCGGTTATAACCACAAAACCTGGCCTCCTGCTTGTCGTGTTCCGACTGACAGGCTACACACAACCGCACGCCGGGTACGGCTTCCCGTCGCGCAGCGGGAATCGGTTTGTCACATGCCTCACACTCCTTCGGGCTTTCACCCTGCGGCAAATTGTCGCGGGCACGCTTGACCGCATCCTCGACCGTCGCATCAATCTGGTCCTGAACGGCCCCGTCTTTCGCGAATCCACCTGCCACGCTGAAAACTCCTTGTGCTACCTGGCCTTGTCTTTCTCTGCCTGCGTTTGCTTTGTTAGTTTGATCACGTCTTCCCAGATCTCGTTAAACACCAGGAATGACATAGCGTAGTGTGCAATCTTCCACTCGCCCTCTTCAAGCACCAGCACGCCCGTGCCGCGGAATCGGCCATTTGTCTCCGAGAAAACAACTTCGTCAAACCACGCTACATTGGAAAACTCTGACAGCTGCACTTTTCTGTCGACAGACCGGTAGCTCCAGCCGCCGCCATCTTTGAAACGGCCGTCGACGTAATCGGTAAAATCCGGATTTTTTGGCCAGCGCTCCCATTCATCGGTGCCCATAAATACGCCGTTTTTGGTCATGTGGCCCAGGTAGCGTGCCTTGTCGCCATGCGCTGCCGCGTCGTGAAAATCGTCGAGCACAGCCTCTATTGAATCGATTGTTGGATCGGAATCCTGTGCCGCTGTCAGCACAGGTATCAGAAGACTCATAAACAAGAGGCGTCGGATTGTCATTCGGAATCTCCTGGAACGTCCAATTCATTTACCGGGCCGCACGCCTGTCACGATGACGGGATGGGTTACCGGGTAAGCAAATGATAATCTTCCGCAATGAAGAAAACACGCCCAATCCCCACGCTGTGCCTGATGTTAATGACCGCGTGCGGTGTAGAGACGACCCCACCCGAATTACGCATCGCCACTGACGCGACTTTCGCGCCCTTTCACCAGATCGACGATTCAGGTCGAGCGACAGGGTTTGATGTAGAACTTGCGCGAGCTGTCGCGATTCACGCCGGGTACGAACCCGCAGTCGTTGTGCTGTCGTATGCCGATCTGTTTGCGGGGCTTACGACGGGGACTCACGACCTGGTTGCAGCGACCACCGGAATTACGACCGAGCGGCAGAAGACCTATCTGTTTTCTGTCCCGTACTTTACAACCTGCCAGGTCGCGGTCGTGAGGCGTGGCTCGTCAGAGCCGCAGACGGTGGCCGACCTTGCAGGGAAGCGCATTGGTGCGTCCGGCACAGGCACTTCATTCCTGGCAATGCAGTTAATCGACGGCGTGCATGTTTCGCTCAACGATGGTGAGGGCGTCAGCTCGTTGCTAAACGATTCCATTGATGCGTGGATAGTCGATGAGTTCGACGCCGTAGGCGCTGCAAGGGAGTCAGACGGACGGCTTAAGGTGCTGGCAGCAGGCATTGCCAACGAAAACTACGGTTTCGTTTTGGCATTGGGGCAATCGGAAATTCAGAGCCGGATCAATGGCAGCCTGGCGGTGCTCGAAGCAGAAGGAGTGGTTGCCGATCTACAGGCACGTTTTGGCGTCGAACGGGCGCCAGGCTGGCCGGTGCAATGCCCGGACTAATCCCGGTTTTCGCAACGCAGTCTAAGAAGGAAACCTACATTGAACAAGATTGAGATCGCAATACTGGATGAGCTGGCGGACAGGGAACCGCAACACGCCCTGGTCGGCGATGTCGACCTGGTCATTGTTCGTTACGACGAGTCTGTCTCAGTCCTTTATGGGCGTTGCGCGCATCGCGGTGCCCTGATGTCCGACGGGCACGTTGATGGCCCGAACCTTATTTGCGGTGTGCACGGATGGGACTACAGGCTCGACACCGGCGTGAGCGAATACAATCACTCGGAGACACTGACAAAGTTTTCTTCGTGGATTGAAAAGGGTGCAGTGCTTATCGATGAAGATGAGATTCGCGACTGGTCCGAAAAACATCCACAACCGTATAAGCGGGACGCGTACCAGGGCGAATACCAGGATCACACCGGCACGCAGGACGAGCCGCATGTGAAGTTCATACGCAAACTCGCCAATGAGGGTTTGACCAAGTTGGGGCACCACGGCCCTACTGCCGCCATGGGCGTATCTCGCGATTCGCTACCGCAGTGGGAGGATCTCCAGTTTGTCGTTGGTCAGCTGCACAAGCTGCCGCTGCTTGATGACGAGAAGGTGGATAGCGGTATCGTTATCGGCCCGCAGGCGGCCAGGCCGTTGCGGCTCGACATACCGCTTTTCGTTTCCGACATGAGTTTCGGGGCGCTGTCGGAAGAGGCCAAGGTGGCATTGTCAAAGGGTGCAGAGCTGGCGGGAACCGGAATTTGCTCCGGAGAGGGAGGCATGCTGCCGGAAGAGCAGGCGGCAAATTCGCGGTACTTCTATGAGCTCGCGTCTGCCCGATTCGGCTTTTCCTGGGACAAGGTAAACAGGACGCAGGCATTTCATTTCAAGGGCGGACAGGGCGCCAAAACAGGCACCGGCGGCCATCTGCCCGGATCAAAAGTGCAGGGAAAGATTGCTGAAGTCCGGGATCTCGAGGCTGGCACGCCCGCCATTTCACCCGCTCGTTTTCCGGACTGGACCGAAATTCGACAATACAAGGATTTCGCAGCCGAGGTCCGCGAGAACACAGGTGGTATACCCGTTGGATTCAAACTATCTGCGCAGCACATTGAAAAGGACATCGATGCCGCGCTGGAAATTGGCGTCGACTACATCATCCTCGATGGTCGCGGCGGCGGCACCGGGGCCGCGCCGCTGATTTTCCGCGACAATATTTCCGTGCCAACTATTCCGGCCCTGGCACGCGCCCGCCGACATCTCGACGGCAGCAATGCAGCAGATGTCACGCTGATCATCACGGGCGGCCTGCGGCACCCGGCTGACTTTGCCAAAGCGTTGGCATTGGGTGCGGACGGCGTTGCAGTCTCCAATGCAGCCATCCAGGCGATCGGCTGTCTTGGCATGCGTGCATGTCATACCAACAATTGCCCGGTGGGCATTGCAACCCAAAAACCTCATTTGCGCGCGCGCCTGCCGGTGGAAATTGCCGCCGAACGCCTGGCACGGTTTTTCTCTGCTTCGGTCGAGCTCATGACCGTCCTTGCCCGGGCAGCTGGCCACCGGTGTCTAAGCGATTTCTCCACAGACGACCTCACAACCTATAAGACGGATATGGCGCAATTGACAGGAGTCGCTTACGGTGGGGTCAGGGAACCATGGTCGTGACATTCAGTCTCTGACTCCTGTGGGAACTGCACGATGAAAACTGAGAAATGGCCCGTGACTATTTCGGTGGTGCTGCTGCTGGCAGTTGCCGGACTTTGCCGGGTTGCCCTGGCCGACGACAAGATCTTCGAGATTGATGAGCTGCCTGGTGGCAGTCGAGTTGTTACAGCGCACTTTGCCGATTTCAACGGCGATTCACGCAAAGACTTGATGCTGGCGACGCTCAAAGGTGTTCCACCAGCAGAGACGCGCACCATCAATGTCCACTTTCAGCGGCCAGATGGCACGTTCCCGGATGTCGCAAGTCGCACTGTACCGATTCCTCCATGGAGTGCTGTCTACGATGTTGCGGATTTGAAAGACACGCCGGGTGAGGAGCTATTGCTGCTGCGTCCCGACAGCATAACGATTCTGTCACTCGCGAACGATTCGGTTGCCCGCTGGGACCTGCCGGTTGACGGGCCCAGCACGGTGGCCGCATCGGACGATGAAAGGGGTTTCGACCGGTATCCCATGGTGTACCGCGAGTTCGATGCAGCGCCATGGATACTCGTGCCACAGGTCGGCGCGCTGTCGGCGCTAAAGGCTGACGGCAGCCTGGTTGCGCGCATTGACACTGGACGACGCGCCAATTATTTCATTGCCAGGGATTCGAGTCTGCTCTCCGTTGAAAGTGATATTCAGCTGTTCCTGGACGTGCCGAAGCTGAATGTCGGTGACGTGAATGGCGACGGTCTGGCCGACATCGTCGCTACCACACGCCATGAAATCCGGGTTTTCCTGCGTGAGGACTTGGGCGGTTTCAAGCGGCAACCCACCTATACCATACCCATCGAGCTCGTCAGCGGGCGGGATCACATGCGGGGTTCCGGAAGTGTTGTAACAACCGTCAAAGACATAAACGGCGATGATCGTCTTGACTTAATGATTACCCACGTTGAGGGGACTTTTTCCGACACGGTTTCGACGACGACAATTCACCTCAATCGCGGCGATCGCTGGAACATTGCTGAACCGGACGACAGGTTCGTCAGCAAGGGGTCGCTGAGTTCAGATCTGCTGGTGCACGTTGATCAGGATGATGCCTTTGAATTACTGAGAATACAGCTGAAATTCAGCGTGTTCGAAATCGTCGAACTGTTGCTGACACGTAAGGTCGATGTGCGCATGGAAATTCATCGATTGCAGGACAACGGACGATTCAACACCAAACCATGGTCGAGCAGAAAGATCAGTACGGCCATCAGTTTCGACACGTTTCGGCCAAAGGGATTCATGCCAGCTGGCGAAATCGACCTCAACGCGGACGGATTGATGGATTTCGTTATGTCCGCTGGTGGGAAGGGAATCGAAGTTTATCTCGGTGGCGACAAGGGACCGTTCGATAAACGCACCGCTTTGCAGAAGCTGTCCACCGCCGGCGTCATTCGTTTTTCTGATTTCGATGCAGACGGCCTGACCGACTTCGTACTCTATGACCCCCAGTCATTCGACGCTCCCTTAAGGATTGGTCGCAACCTTGGGGTGTTGCCAGGCAGTCCGGTCAACTGATCAAAAGTCGGAACCGCTATTGGTAGCCCTGTGCCTGCAGTTTGAACAAGCTGGCGTATTGCCCGCCCAGTCGCAACAGGCTCTCATGGTTGCCCTGCTCAACAATTTCGCCATCGTGAATAACGATGATGTGATCGGCTGCACGCACGGTAGAGAAGCGATGCGAAATCAGAATAGTGATTTTGCTGTCGCTCGCCGAGCGAAAATGTTCGAAGACGGCCGCTTCGGAAGCCGCGTCCATCGCGGCCGTCGGTTCATCGAGTACCAGTATGTCGGCATCGGTTCGCATGAACGCACGCGACAGGGCTATCTTCTGCCACTGCCCACCGGACAGTTCGCGTCCACCTTTGAACCAGCGGCCCAGTTGCGTTTCGTATCCATCCGGCATCGCGTCAATAAACGGCGCTGCCATCCCGGTATCTGCAGCCTCCGCCCAGCGTTCCGCATCGTCGATATGGCGGACATCCCCCGCGCCAATATTCTCGCCAACGGAAAACTGGTAGCGACCGAAGTCCTGGAAGATGACGCCGGTGCGCTGGCGAAGTGCTTCGACATCCCAGTCCTGCAGCGGCAGCCCATCGAGCAGTATGGTGCCTTCAGTTGGCTCGTACAGGCGGGTAAGCAATTTAATCAGTGTCGTCTTGCCTGATCCGTTTTCGCCTACCAGCGCGAGACTTTCCCCGGGTCGAATCTGCAGCGATATGTTGCTGAGTGCGTTTTGACCCGCGCCCGGATAGGCAAACGAAACGTTCCTGAATTCGAGGCCACGATCAGGATCCGGCCCTTGTTCAGCATCTCCGGATCGGGCAATTACCGGCTGACCCAGATAGTCATAGAGGTTCGAGAGGTACAAATTGTCTTCGTACATGCCGCTGACTGAGGAAAGAATCGCCGCCACCGCCGACTGCCCCTGGCGAAACAAGAGCAGGTACATGGTCATTGCACCAAGCGTGATTTCGCCGTTAACAGTAGCAATGACGATCCATGCATAGGCGCCATAGAATGCCGCGGTGGATACCAGGCCGAGGATGAAGCCCCAGCCATCCCGTCGCAGCGTCAGCCTGCGATCTTCAACGAAGAGCTTGCTGAAAATATCGCGGTACCGCTGCAGCAGGCGCGGTCCCAGCTGAAAAAGTTTTACCTCTTTGACGCCGTCTTCACGCGCGATGACTGTTTCCAGGTACATCTGCATGCGCGTTTCTGGTGAGCGCCAGCGAAACAATCTAAATGCGTCGCCGGAGAATTTCGCCTCAGCGAAGAAAGAAGGCAGGCCGGCGCCAATGAGAATTACCACCGCCCATGGCGAAAATGCGAACAACAAGATGGCAAAACTCGAGAGTGATATCAGGTTTTGCACAAGCCCGAATGTTCTGTTGACGAGACTGAGCGGCCTGCTGGACGCCTCCCGCCGGGCCTGGTTCAATTTGTCATAGAACTCCGAATCTTCAAAATGTTCGAGCTGCAGCGTCAGCGCCTTCTCAAGGATCATGACGTTAACTCGTTGTCCCAGCAATGCGCGCAGAAGAGACTGACACGCAGAAATGCCGCGCTGACTGGCGGCAACCATTACGACAATCAGTGCCTCCAGCGCCAGCAACCACAGAACGGGCTCCGTATTGGGTGTTTCCGCCGACATCGCAGCGACCACACCGTCCACAATGAGCTGGCCAACGTAAGCGATAGCCGCGGGCAGAATGCCTGCGATCAGCGTCAGCACGGCCAGGGTCAGGGTCAGCGGTTTACTCGTCGTCCAGACCAGGTCCAGCGCACGCCTGCTGTATCCGAATACGCCTAGCGCGCGACCGAAGAACCCGGTTTCGGCATGGTTGTCCTCAGGCATTGAATCGTTTTTCTTGTTTCACGAGCGGGTGTCCAGATCTTTGTGTCGCTGCGTAGTATTGCAAGCCCAGTCGAGGGTATTCGGACGGCGTATCAAAGATCCTCGCCAGCACTTTCCAGGGCCTCACTTGCTTCCATCCAGTTCCATTCGAGCGTCTCGATCTCTGCTTTTAAGGTTGACTGTTTCTGCACCAGGTCAGCCAGTTCGCCGGAACGATCTGCGTCCGTGTAAAGGTTCTCGTCCGCAAGCTGCGACTCGAGCCGCTCGAGTTCTTTACGCCTGGTGGTTAGGTCTGACTCGACGCCGCGGACTTTGTCCGTTAGTGGCTTCAAGCGCTGCCGGCGTTCTGCGTCAAGCCTGCGCTTCTCTTTCCTGCTTATTTGCGGGGCAGATTTATTTCTGGCCAGTGCGGCGCCATCGTCATCGTCGTTGCCGGCTTGTTGTTCCTTGAGCCAGGCCGGATATTCGTCCAGGCTGCGATTAAAGCGGTCCACAACGCCATCGTGCACGATCAGCAGGTCGTCGCACACGCTGCGTAACAGGTGTCGATCATGTGAGATGACGACCAGTGCACCAGTGTACTCGATGAGTGCGACACTCAAGGCCTGGCGCATTTCGAGGTCCAGGTGATTTGTGGGTTCATCCAGCAACAACAGGTTGGGCGCCTGGCTGATCATCAGCGCCAGCACGAGACGAGCTTTCTCTCCGCCGGAAAACGGTGCGACAGATTCGAAAATTCTCTCACCGCTGAAGCCAAACCGGCCAAGGTATTTGCGATGGTCGGACTCGCGATCGTCGGGACGATACTGCCGCAAATGATCAATCGGACTTTGCTCCGGTTGCAACAGGTCGAGCTGATGCTGGGCGAAGTAGCCAATGTTGGTATCTTTGCTCAGTACGCGCTCGCCGGAAAGGAGCGTGCTGCCCGTCGACAGGGCTTTGACCAGCGTGGACTTGCCGGCGCCGTTGACGCCGAGCAGGCCAATTCGGTCACCGGCAGAAATGTTCAGCCTGATGTTGGTCAGAACGGGGCCATCTTCGCTGTCGGCATAGCCTACCGCGGCATCCATGAGGTTAAGCAGATGCTGGGGTTGCTTTTTCGGTTCAGCAAAATGGAACCGGAACGGTGAGTCGACGTGAGCGGGTGCGATGACAGTCATGCGCTCCAGCATTTTGAGGCGGCTCTGCGCCTGGCGTGCTTTTGACGCCTTGTAGCGAAACCGGTCGACGTAGCTTTGGATATGTTTGATCTCTTTTTGCTGGCGAACGTGGAGAGCCTGTTGCTGTGCCAACTGCTCTGCGCGCTGTGCCTCAAACTGGCTGTAGTTCCCTGTGTAGGTGTGTACCTCCTGGTGTTCAATATGGGCCATGCGCGTGCAAATCTGGTCGAGAAAATCACGATCATGAGAGATCACCAGCAGGATGCCGTCGTAGCGCTTGAGCCAGCGCTCGAGCCACAGGATCGCCGGCAAATCCAGGTGATTGGTGGGTTCGTCGAGTAGCAGCAGGTCTGATCGGCACATCAGGGCGCGCGCGAGATTGAGGCGCATGCGCCAGCCACCGGAGAATTCGCGTACCGGGTTCTGAATTTCTCCGGTCACAAATCCAAGTCCGTGCAAAAGTCTCGCTGCACGCGATTCTGCGCTGTAGCCGTCTATCGTCTCCATGCGTTCATAAAGCGCGTGCAGCGCCGAGCTGTCACTGCCTGAATTCGCTTCGTGCTTCGCGATAGCGCGCTGAACCTGGCGCAACTCCGCGTCGCCGTCCATTACGTAGTCGATGGCGCTTGCCGGGCTGTCGGGACTTTGCTGGGCTACATGTGCGATTTCGATGCCCGCCGCCAGGCCAAGCTCCCCGTCATCCGCCTCGAGTTCTCCCAGCAGCATGGCAAACAGCGTTGACTTGCCGCTGCCATTGGCACCGATTACGCCCATACGTTGCCCGGCATGTACCTGGAAGCTGACGCCTTTTACGAGAAGTTTGCGCCCGCGACGGAGGCTGATCTGGTTGAGTGTAAGCACGTCAGTGACTTAAGTAACGGTGTTGCAGGTTCGATCTCGAACCGGTTAACCATCCATTCCCAGTTTTTCTTTCAGTGCCGCGACCTCGCTTTCCAGCTGGCTGACGCGGCGCTCGAGATCTGACGTGCTGGTCCGCGCAGAACTGTTCGCAGGCTTTGCAGCCTTGGCCCGGGCAGCATGTGCTTCGGCGTCGACCGGACCCGAAAACAGGTGCATATACTCCGAATCTTTGCGACCCGGCGTGCGGGGCAGCTTGACCACAAGCGGCTCAAGATCCTGTTCCATGAGCTCGTTAAGCGCCATCACCACCGCTGAGTTATCGTCAAATGTATGCATTCGGCCACTTCGTGAGCGGAGTTCTCCGGGGGTTTGCGGACCGCGCAGCAACAAGAGGCACACGATGGCGAGCTGTGCAGGATCGAACTGGTACTCGCTGTAGCGCGTATTGCAGAATCGCTGCACGTATTTTTCCGTCCTGCTCTTGAAATTCTCGTCCGCGCGAACAAGGTTCTGTACCGCCAGGCTTCTAAGCGTCGCCTGCAGCTCACCCTGTTTTAGCGCCATAACCGGATTGCGCCCGGATTTTTGATTACAGGCGTTGGTCAGCGCATTTAAGGTCATCGGGTATTGATTCGGCGTTACGACTGATTTTTCGATCAGGCTGCCAATAATGCGTGCTTCAGTTAGATCGAGCTTGGTTGGCACTGGCGTTACTCGTTTTCAGAAGGCAGGCAGCATATCAAAGTGCGCCGAAAAAGCCCGATTTGCCGGCCTGCGGGGCAACAGATGTGACCGCAGCAATCGGTGCTCATGGTAGGATCATGCAATAGCCTGGTCGCCGGAGAAGCGGCGATTATCCGGGACTTAGGGGCCAGATTCCCCGGTAACAAGAGGAACAAGAAAATGACAGCTCGCAAAACAATTTTTTACTTCCTGGTTGCGATTTTCATGCAATCCGGCATTGCCGTTGCCCAGGACGGGTCGCTCGGCAGTATCAGCTTCCCGAATTCGGGTTCCAAGGCGGCACAAACTGACTTTCTGGATGGCGTAAAAGCGTTACACAGTTTCCAGTTCGACGAGGCACGCTTCGCCTTCGAAAGAGCGCAAAAGGTCGACCCTTCTTTTGCACTGGCCTACTGGGGCCAGGCGATGAGCGACAATCACCCGCTGTGGGCGCAGCAGGATATGGATGCGGCAAATGCAGCGCTTAAACGCCTGGCGCCAACCCATGCAGGTCGACTGGCCAAAGCCGGAACGGAAAAGGAAAAAGCTTTCCTGACCGCGGTTGAGACTTTGTACTTCTCGCCGGGCGACAAGTTACAGCGAGACTTCGCCTATTCCGAACATATGGCTCGCATGCACGAGCGGTGGCCTGACGATGATGAGATATCAATATTTTATGCCTTGTCGCTGCTGGGCACGGTGCGACCGGGCGATCAGGGTTACCGACGCCAGGCGCTGGCGGCTTCGATAAGCCAGTCGGTATTCGCGAAAAATGAACAGCACCCGGGTGCTGCACATTTCATCATTCATTCGTTCGATGATCCCGATCACGCGATCCTGGCATTGCCGGCCGCCGAGGTTTACGCCGGTATTGCGCCGGCGGCCGCACACGCATTGCACATGCCTTCTCATATTTTTCTGCAGCTTGGTAAGTGGCAGAAAGTCGTCGACTCAAATATCGATGCCTACAACGCCGCGGTTGCAGTAAACAAAAAGTTCGGCCTTGCGGAAGGGCGGGAAGATTTTCATACGCTGTCATGGCGTGCTTACGCCTACCTGATGCTGGGCCAGTTTGACGATGCGGCCGATGATCTTAAGCTGGCGAAGGCGACCCTCGATCGCAATCCCGATTCTGCAAGAGTCCACAACGGCTACCTGAATATTCGTGGGCGACACGTCCTCGAAACTGAAGACTGGGGTGACTTCAAACTCGCAGGAATCGATTCAGTGGAGGGCAGCAATGCGAACTGGGTATCAGTGGTCGGGATGGGTGCTGCACATCGTGGCAACGATGCGCTTGCCAAAGACGCTATTGCGCGTCTCGCAATGCTGCGTCAAAAAGCAGAAACGGCCGGAAACGATTACGCTGCGAAGCAGCTCGCCATCCTTGAAAAGGAAAATATGGCGGTGCTCAGCCTTGCCGGTGGCGACATGGACAATGCGGTCGCGTATGCGCGTGAGGCCGCACAAATGGAAATGCGCGATATGAAGGCGCCCTCGGGTCCGCCGGTACCGATGAAACCTGCGGTTGAGCTGCATGCCGACATATTGCTGGCGGCAGGCCGACCGGTCGAGGCCCTGGCTGCCTATGAACGATCGCTGCAATGGATACCGCTGCGCACGCCATCAATTTCAGGGCTGGCGAAAGCGGCCACCGGCGCGGGAGACAGTGCGACCGCGGAAGAAATGTTAACCAGGCTTAAGGAGATGCCGGGTATCAGCTCCGCTCGAACCATGATTCGATAGGTGCTACCGCCACGGTATTCCAGACTCTGGAATCCAGGCGACGCACAGGCGACGCGCCCCGGCTCGTACAGTTAAGCGGGGCGCCTCGTGTCTCTAGCCGAGAAACTCAAGGACATCGTCCACGACATCGCTGTCGCGAATCAGTTTCTTCTCCATTGAGTAATTCTGTGTATTGAGCCAGGGGTGACGATCGCCCTGTCTAGGCAGCAGATGTTGCTTGCGTTGAATGTAGTTGGACGAGAAATTTTCAATCCACGGCTTTGCGTTCATATCCCGATATCTTCCACGCAGCCGAGGCGTGCATTGTCGGGAATTCGCGATCGTCATGTGATTGATCAGTCGGCACGCATAGTCCGCGACGAGGTCGGCTCGTAGTGTCCATGAAGCATTGATGTAACCGAAGATTGAAACCAGGTTCGGCACATCCGAAAACATCATCGCCTTGTAGGAGTATTTTTCGGCGAAATTCACCGATTCGCCATCAACCGAGACCTGCACGTCGCCAAGTAGGCACAAACTAAGGCCGGTAGCTGTAACAATGATATCTGCGCCAACCTCACGGCCGGATTCCAGGCGAATCCCGCTGGCGGTAATCGCAGATATCTTGTCTGTTATGACAGAAGCTCTGCCGGACCGTAGCGACTCAAACAGGTCGCCATTGGGCACCAGGCAAAGTCTTTGATCCCAGGGGTCATACAGAGGTGTGAAGTTTTTTTCGATATCGGCGTTTTCGCCCAGTTCCTTGCGTACCCGCTTGATTAGCTTTCTTTTGATGAATTTGGGTGCGACACGGGTACTGTAATACACGATCTGCTGGAGCTTGACATTTTTCCAGCGGGTTACCGTATAAGCCCATTTTTCCGGTAGTACTTTGCGCAAGAAGTTTGCGATGCGGTCCGTGTCGGGCATGGATGCCATGTAAGTTGGCGATCGCTGCAACATCACGACGTGTTTAGCCTCTTTGGCAAGCTCCGGAATCAACGTTACTGCCGTAGCTCCGGAGCCGATCACGACTATATTCTTGTCGCCGTAGCCCAGGTCTTCCGGCCATTCCTGTGGGTGCACAATGTCGCCCTGAAAGTCTGCTCGACCGCTAATCTGCGGTTCGTATCCGCCCTTGTAGTCGTAGTATCCGGCGCACATCAGCAAAAAATTGCATTTGAATTTTTTGACCGCAGCCGTTTTGCTGTCGGTTACCTCGAGCGTCCACAAATGCTCATCGCTGGACCAGTCAGCCTTCCTGACCTGATGCTGATAGCGGATATGCTCCCCGACCTGGTGTTCCGCGGCAGCCTCTTTAATGTAGTCGAGGATTGCAGGGCCATCGGCGATGGCTTTCTGCGCTCGCCACGGTTTGAATTCATAGCCTAAGGTGTGCATATCGCTGTCGGATCGTATTCCCGGGTAACGAAACAGATCCCACGTGCCACCGACCGATTCACGGCCCTCCAGAATCAGATAATGTTTGTCGGGACACTTCTGTTGCAGGTGGCAGGCTGAGCCGATACCGGACAGTCCTGCACCGACGATGATGACGTCGGTGATTTCTGCAGTCATTGAGCCCTCTCCGCAATGCCGGTATCAACCAGGTAAATGCGATTCGCTCTCAGGGGAGTTCTGAACGCAGGCTAAGGAGTTCAGGAAAAAAGCTGATATCCAGCGCCTTCTTCAGGAAACTGACACCGGAAGAACCCCCGGTTCCGACCTGCTGGCCGATTATGCGCTGTACCGTGTACATGTGCTTGAATCGCCATTGCTGAAACGCGTCCTCTATATCGACCAGCTTCTCTGCCAACTCATAAAACTCGAAGTTTTTGTCCGCGTTTTTGTAAATCGTCAGCCAGGCCTGTTTGACGGAGTCATTCGGCTCGTATGGCAGTGTGACATCGCGCTCGATTACGGTCGAATCGATGTCGAAGCCGGCCTCGTGCAGTTTTCTGATCACCTCGTCGTAAAGCGACGGTTCATGCAGAACCCGTTCCAGTTCTTCATAGGCGAATCCAGTATCCCTATGAACCTTGAGAATATCGGCGTTCTTGTTCCCCAACAGAAACTCGAGTTTCCGATAGCCATATGACTGAAATCCCGAGGCGCTGCCCAGGCGGTCGCGAAAGCTGTGATAGTCGACCGGCGTAAGCGTCGAGAGAATGCCCCACGACTGGACCATTTGATTGAGAATTTGCTTGACGCGCGAGATGACCTTGAATGCGTGCCGGAAATTAGAGTTTTGAACGTTGCCGATAGCGGCAGCAATTTCGAAACAGGCCTGTTTCAACCAGAGTTCGCTCGCCTGGTGGATGATAATGAAAAGCATTTCGTCATGTTCTGACGACAGCGGCTGTTGAGATTGCAGGATCCTGTCGAGCTGCAGGTAGTCGCCGTAGCGCATACTTCCCTGCAGATCGGTCCGGATGGAATCCTCCATCGGTCGGTAGTTTTTTCTGTCGCCGGACATAGTCACGCTCGTTACGAATATGATGCTGCATCGTATCGCAATTGAACGATCTAGAATAAAGTCCGCCGCAAAAATTCCTGCAAATCGTTTCGCGCGGCCAATTGACCGTCCCATGGCTCGAATTCCCGAGGTTTTGCACCCGAGGTTCGTAAGCGAATATCTGTGGCCTCTGCAATTAGTCTGATCTGGTCCGCAGTAACCCGGTAGTAGGCGTCGGCGGATGACGCAACCGGCTTCAGGTAAACGGGCTCACTCGTGCCGATGGCGTCCGGTGTCCAGCCGCTTATCTCGAGCGAAAGCGGTTCGCCATCGGCGAAAATAACGATTGAGCCGAGTCCGTCCCGATGCGACGTTGAATTGAGATCCTGCATATTGTTCCATACGCCAAGCCACAGAAAATACTGATAGTTGCCACTTCGATTTACCTGGATCGGGCCGACGTGTACGTAATTTCGTGCGAACGCCGCCTGCGCCGGGTCTTCCCGATACATGATCAGCGGCACGCTGCTGTAGGTAATCGTTACCCCGGTTGACGGATCCAGTTTGTTCCTGATCTCAGGAGCGGATGCCGCGCATCCAGCCAGGATGCAAACGACGACTAGCCCGATAAGCCCGGACATGCCGGATCGCTTGAATATCTTGGCATTTATGATCATCAAAAAAACACCTGGTAGCCGAGGTTGACGAAATACGATTCGCGATCCAGATTCAGTATTGGGGAGTCGCGCTCCGAGAAACGCTTGCCTGCCTCAAGATCGATGCGGTACCGCTGGCTGTTACGAATCTGTATTCGCAGGCCGGGCGTATACAACCACTCAATGGACGAATCGGACAGAATTTGTCGTCGATCAACACGTAGGCGCGGATTGACACGCCAGGATCTGCCCAGAGGGAAACGAGTATCCAGGGTCATTGAGGAGACCTTCGTCGTATTTGAATCTGACGCCCGGAGAGAAACCATCAGTACATCGCCTTCCGTGATCAGGCTGCTTGCTACCAGCGTGGTCGCAACATACCGAAACGTCGATTCCGGAATCGCCAACACACCCCCCGATTCCGGCGTAGCGTCGATCGTCGTTTGATTGGCATCAAAATTGATTTGCAGCCTGGGCGAGAACGACTGCGACAATCCGATCGTGTACGACTCGCTGAGCGGCGAGCGGTCAATGCTGAACTGATGAATCTCGGCCTCGGAGTACAGCACGAGCATCTCGGCGAATGTTTGCACTGGTTGCCCAATCATCGCGTTACGCGAACTCAGGTACGGGGTGTGCCGCCGGTCAACCGAGCCGTGTACACTGAGACGTGGCGTCACTCGCCAGCTGCCCTGCAGGAATGCACTGCCAAGTTCGCTGTACGAAGTATCGTAATCAACGAGACCCCAGAGGTTGTGGTTCTCGCCAAAGTAGCGAAACTCGGCGCCGGTCGCGGTTCTATCTTCAATGCCCTCGATACTCTGGCTAATGAAATACGCGCCCAACTCGAGGTTGTCGAGCAGCGGACCGTAGTTGACGCTCAATCCCTGGAAAGTGCGTTCAGAGTCGATACTGTCTGACGCTGAATTGACCGGAATTCCCGCAACTGCGTTGACCAGTATGCGTTCACTTGCCTGGTAGCCAATGTTCAGACCATCGAATCGGCCCAGGATGCCACCGGTGTTTCTGGATTGTCGACCTATTCTTCCCCGCAGTCCCGTTTCGGCGTCGGCAAGATCAGCGTATGCATATGAAACCCGTGCCTGGTCGCCCGAGCCCTGATCTTCGTCGAGAAAATCATTGCGATAGCCGGCAGAAAGCCTGCTGCTGAAATCGAATCTCTGGCCGCGCCGCCTGATGTCCAGATTGATGTCGGAATAGAGTGCCGACTGACTGACAATGTCAGCCTGTTCGTTGGGCTGATTGACGTCGCGTCGATAGTACTGGGAAAAGAACGTCTGAAACCGCCAAGCGCTCGGGTTGCGAACAGATCTTCTGCCGGTTGTTGCGGTCCCCGGCGTGCTTGCCGGGGCGGACACCACCTGACGCTCGCTGGCCAGCAATGCTGCGAGGCGTTGCTGCACCCGGGCGGTACCTTCATTGTCCGGGTAAAGCTGCAGATAGCGCTGGTATTCAGACCTGGCATGCGCCTTTTGTCCGTTCTTTTCCCGCGCCAGTGCCAGGTATTCCTGTGCCTGCGCGTGCCGGTCGCTGGATGGGCCTCGCAAAACCTTGGTGTAAATTTGTATAGCCCGGGACGTCTCACCTGCCACCATTGCCAATCGAGCGTCCACCATCAGTTGGTCGATCTGATCAAGCCCCATCGTCGCGAAGGCCGCTGCGACGTCACCGGCGTCATTGAGCAAGGGTTCGCTTTCCGCTAGTTCATTGCCGATTTCACCGTTCGTCGACTCCGGTGCGCGGTCAATCCAGGCCGCGGGATACTGAGCACGTAGTTTGCGAAGCTCGGTTTGTGCATCCCCGGTGCTTTCGAAAGTTCCGACTCGCAACCGATACCAGGTAGAACCTGCAAGCAAGACCTCAGATTCGAAAACCTTGAGTTCGGCTGAAACAGAAACGGCCTGCATTTCGGACGGTGCATGTGGAATCTGACTGGATGACAGGTTAATCACATAGGATGACGGTTCAGCGGTGTCCTGGACGGTGCGCACGGAGGTAGATCGGGGAATCGGCTGTTTCACTTGCGTTTCTTTGTTTGGATAAACGCGAATAACCATGTCGCTCGACGTGCCGTTCTGTTCGATTCCAAAGCTGACCGTTTCGCTAAAAGCCAGTGTTAATGCCTGGTCGGTCTCGGATTCGCCGTCGTAAGTGATTTCAAGCAGCTTTGCTATCTCCGCATCTGCGGGCCGATGTTGCTCGCGCGCGTAGGCAACAGTCGGCGGGACGCCGTTACACAACGTCGTCGATTCGATTTGAATTCTTACTCGATCGGATTCGTTGGCCGGAAAATGATCGACATACTCAACCGCACAGGCGAATTGAATCGTAATCTCGGCAACATTCGTGCCTCCCCTAATCTTCGAACCAACAATAAAGCCAGGGGCGGCAAATGTGCCTGCTGAAAGAAGGACTAACGAAAGCAGTGCTATCGGTTTTTGGAAGCAGGCACTCATTGATGACTATCTGTCCCAACCCGAGTCCGAAATTCTGTGGAAACTGTTCTTTTGATGACACGCACCCGCGCAATCGCGATTCTGACTTACAGTCTCATTGCCACCGTTTGCAGCTTCGTGTTTGTTGGGTCGGTAGTCATTCGCATGACAGCCCGCGCAGTCAGGTTGGAACGCAGCGTTCTGCCAGGGGATCAACTCCGAATTCTGCGTATGACATTCGGTACACTGCAGGTTGCCGCGATGGTCCTGCGGTTCATACGGCAGGGTCGCATGTCGATAGTCCGCAGGTGTCCATCCATTTGACGTATGGCAGACGTCACATTCGACGTTGGTGTTAAAGTGACCGGCATTCTGGCCCGCTGCCGATACGCCGTTGTGACAGGTCGAGCAAGATCCCAGGACCTGGGTGTGGTCAACCGTGAATACCGGCGCGAACACATTAGTCGTGTGGCAGTCTTCACAAACGTTGGTTGTTTGAACGTGCGTCGGATTTTTGCCGGTTGCGTCCGTGCCGTTATGGCAGCTGAAGCAGTTACCCGCAATATTGACGTGGTCGAAGTTGGCCGGCAGCCAGCCAACTGTGCTGTGGCAGTCGTCGCAGTTGTTGCCGCTCGTAATGTGATTCGGCGACTTGCCCGTCGCCGTAACCCCATCGTGACACGATCCGCACGCGCCCAGCACCTGGGTGTGGTCAACCACAATAACGGGCACGAACACGTTAGTGGAGTGGCAGTCCTCGCAGACATTTGTGGTCAATGGATGCGTTGGATTCTTACCGGTTGCGTCAGCGCCGTTGTGGCAATTGACGCAGCCACCCGTAATGGTTGCGTGGTCGAACGTCGCGGGCAGCCAGCCTGCGGTTGTGTGGCAGTCGTCGCAGGTATTGCCGCTGGGAATATGCGTTGGATGTTTGCCAACGGCGGTGAGGCCGTCGTGGCATGAGCTGCACGTGCCGAGCACCTGCGTATGATCAACCGTCATCACCGGCGCAAATACATTGGTCGCATGACAGTCTTCGCAGACGTCAGATGTATTGATGTGCCCGACGTTCTTGCCGGTTGCCTCGGTGCCGTTGTGGCAACTTATGCAATTGCCCATGATATTCAGGTGATTGAAATTTGCCGGTAGCCAGCCAAACGTGCTGTGACAATCGTCGCAGGTATCGCCGCTGGCGATATGCCCCTGGTTCTTGCCGGTCGCCGTCGTACCGTTGTGGCAAGAGCTGCACGTGCCGAGCACCTGCGTGTGATCAACGATCATTGCCGGCGTAAATACGTTCGTTGAATGACAGTCTTCGCATACATCCGTAGTTTGGATATGTGCGGGTCCCTTGCCGGTTGCATCAACACCGTTATGGCAGCTGATACAATTTCCCATGATATTCACGTGGTCGAAGTTGGCCGGCAACCAGCCGACCGTGCTGTGGCAGTCGTCGCAGTTGTTGCCGCTGGCGATATGCCCCTGGTTTTTGCCCGTCGCGGTAACCCCGTCGTGGCAGGAGCCGCAGCTCCCCAGCACCTGGGTATGATCGACAATGGTTACGGGTACGAATGCGACCGTCGTATGACAGTCTTCGCAAACGTCCGTTGTTCGTACGTGAGCGGCGCTCTTGCCGATCGCGTCTGTGCCGTTGTGACATGAGGCGCAGCTACCTATGACCTGGGTATGGTCAACAGTCGTTACCGGCGAGAAGACATTTGTGCTGTGACAGTCTTCACAGACGTTCGTTGTCTGTACGTGAAGCGGGTGTTTGCCTATGGCTTCCGACCCGTTGTGGCAGCTAAAGCAGTTGTCTGTGATGTTTGCGTGATCGAAATTGACAGGCACCCAGCCAATCGTGCTGTGGCAATCATCGCAGCTGTCGCTGCTGGCGATATGGGTCGGGTGCTTGCCGGTCGCCGTTGTGCCGTCATGACATGAGCCGCAGGTGCCTATAACCTGCGTATGGTCGACCATAATTGGCGGAATCCATACTGTTGGGCTATGGCAATCCTCGCAGACATTGGTTGACTGGATGTGCGTCGGATTCTTGCCGGTGGCGTCTGTGCCATTGTGGCAGCTGACGCAGTTGCCAAAGACGTTCACATGATCGAAGTTGGCCGGCACCCAGCCGATGGTCGTGTGACAGTTTTCACAGGTATTGCCACTGGCAATATGTGCCTGGTGTTTTCCAGTCGCACTGAGTCCGTTATGGCAGCTCACGCAGTTGCCGACAACGCCGCTATGATCAAATACTGCAGGTAGCCAGGCCGTGGTCGTATGGCAGTCATCGCACTGGTCGCCTGACGATACGTGATCCAGGGTCTTCCCGGTCGACTGGATCCCGTTGTGACAGGTGGCGCAGCTTCCGGTGATCGAAGAATGATCCATGTAGGCTATGGCACTCCAGTTCGCAGTGACGTGGCAATCGGAGCACTCCCCGGACGTCAATACATGATTGACTGGTTTTGCGGATGCCCGCACCAGTCCGCCCTGAGAATGGCAGCTGGTACAACTCTGGTCTGTCGGGCCAAACGCCGCACTGACGTGACATCCTTCACAGGTGACGTTGGTATGTGCTCCGTCCAGAATGAATCCGGTACTGAAGTGGTCGAATGATTGTTGTGCGTGTGCCGGTGCCTGGAATACCGTGACAATCAGTGCAGCAATCAGCAGGACGACACCAAAATGTTCGGCTCGCGCTGACGCTCTCGCTAAACCTATTTCTGCAAAAGTCATTGCAATGACCTCACTTCTTCAAACGTTGTGTCGCTATGACAGCGCCCACAGTCTGGCCCGAACTCTCCATCGTGGATGTCATCCGCTCGATGACAATCGATGCAGCGAGCACCGATCTTTTGCATGGATTGGAGGGAGCTTCTGTGGCAGTCGCTGCATTCGACATCCAGGTGCGCGCCGCCAAGCAGGAAATCGGTGTTCGTGTTGTGGTCGAAGAGCCACAGATCCCAGGCGACAGGGTTATGACACGATTCGCACTCAACGGTGTAAACGCCATCGTGCGGATCGTCCTCAACGTGACAGCTAAGACACTCAGATTCGGTTTCCGAGAATACTTTCGTCTCGTGGCAATCTTCGCATTCAATGTTGCCGTGCTCGCCGAGCAGCGGAAATCGGGTCAGGTCGTGGTCGAAGAACGGAACGTCTTCCCACTGTGTTTCATTGTGGCAATCGGCGCAGGCGTTTCCCTGCGAACCATTGTGTGGATCGTCGTCCCGGTGACAGGACACGCAGTCTTGCTCCAATTTAGTTTCGAAGACAGGTTCAATATGGCAGTCAACACAGACCACCCCGGCGTGCGAGCCGTTTAGCGCATAGTCAGCGTCTCGTGCGTGGTCAAACTGGCTGTCAGTCCATGCGTCATTGGAATGGCAGTCGGCGCAGGCGGTCCCGTTGTGACCATCATGTTCGTCATCTTCCAGGTGACAACCGACACAGGCCATTTCCATCTCATCACTGAAGGGATCGTCACTGTGGCAATCATCACAGCTCAATTCAGCGTGACGTCCCACCAGTGAAAAGTCCGTGTCGCGCTCATGGTCGAAACTCGAATCGTTCCACGCGCTGGGGTTGTGGCAATTTTCGCACTGCTCGCCGCTGCGTCCATCATGTTCATCGTCTTCGGCGTGACACGCGAAACAGTTGTCGGGCGTGTCGGCAAATTTCTCGACTTCATGGCAGTCAATGCAGGCGGTCTCCGCATGCTTCCCGATAAGCTCGTAATCCGTTGTGTCATGGTCGAAATGAACATCGTCCCACCCGGACTCGTTGTGGCAGTCGGTGCATAACTCCGCGGGATCTTCAGCATGTGGCTTGTCATCGGCGTGACAGGTGCCGCATTCGGTTGCAGCGTCACGATGCTTGTCTTCCTGCACATGGCAATCGATACACTCGGCCTCAGCGTGATCACCCAACAGTTCGAAATCCGTGAAGTCGTGGTCAAAGGCTTCTTCGTCGAGAATGACAATCTCTGCATCTCGCCCTTCGTGATCGGTGTGGCAGGACGCGCACTCATCTTCACGAGCGTCACTGGCTCTGCCGTGATAGCCGAGATTCAGCTCTATATCGATAGCGACCAACTCGTGGCAATCGAGGCACAGAGCACGCTGTTCGGATCGATTGAACGCCTTGTGACACAAGGAGCATTCGGTCTCGATGTCTGCATGCCCCGCGATAACTTCGTCCGGCATGACTAGCGACTCAATGGTCTGAGCAGTCGCAGGCAAACTTGTGATTGTTGCGAGCATCGCTAGTAATCCAAAAAGTCCTCGTCTTGTCTCCGTCATGTTGGTTAATGCTTACGGTGATTCAGTACATATGCACAGCCAGGACGTGTATCAGGGCTGAAATGACCATCATGAAAAAGAACGGCATGTGCAGGATGTGCCACAGCGCAAAAAGTCTCTCGTACAGCGTGAACTGGGCTACTCGCCCAGTAAGTCGAACAAAATTTCGTATATAGGCAAAGCTCGTGCGTTTGAGTCGCGGCAGGTCATTCGCGATAGCGGGAGAGCTTGCCGCCTGGTCGTTCAGCTCCCGATGAACCGTGTATTGCAGCGATATCCACACGAAATACTGCTTCAGGGTCCACATGACGCTTGCGCGAGTGCTCATCGCTCCTGTGATGCTGTCGCCCTGGACCTCGGCCGTCAGCACGCTCAGTCGCGCCGTCAGCTCCGGCAGGAGTGTCGCGAGGCCTTGGTTGTTTTCCAGGGAGTCATTTAGATCATTGCGCAGTTCAGACAGCGAGATTTTTTGCCCGTAGAGACCCCGATGAATGTGTGCATAGATGTGTCGTCCTACAACCCCGCTGCCAGCAACGAGCAACATGCAGTACAGCGCAACCCTGCTATTGAACGAGCCAAGCTGGAAATTGCTGTGATACAGGACGAGCACGGGGCCCACAATGCCGAGTATCATGTGCGCACTGAACCATCGCGTCGTGCCGCCAAGAAAACGCAGCGCTTTTATCCTTTTCCGAAGGGGATAGAGGAGTAGCACCAGCATCATCGATCCGCCGATGATGCCGAGCCAGTACCCGAGACCTTCCTCCGGATTGATCAGGCCATAGTCGCGCAACAACCAGCCAATGCCGATTGCAAGTGTCGTCAGTGAGTAGCCATAGAATGCGCTGCCCTGGCGGCTGTCCCGCGTGCCGAAGATCCGGCCCGTCAGCGGGTTGGGCGGAAATTCGCGCTCTGCAGTCGCCTCATTCATCGTTGTCTGCCGAATTTGGCGCACCGTCGGCGGCGCCTCCGGTGATCACGAGTTCAATCTTCTGTTGATCGCGCGGAGAAACAGCTTCACTCCATGATTCAAGTCCATCGACCGCGTCTGTCGCCATACCAGATCGTGAAATTTTCGCCGTGATCACGAGCTGTTCGTAATCCTCCAGTCGCGTGCCGGCGACCATGGCGTCGTCGTCGGTCAGGATAAAATCAAGCGGCAATTCCGATGCGGGCCTGCGCAAAGCAACGACCGGCATCCGGTGTTCGCGAGATTCTTTTGCGAATATGAATACGGTGTCATCAGGACTGACCAGTTCATCGGCATCGGCCGACAGCGATACCCGGCCACGCAACGCGGGGCGGCTATCATCTGCAGGAGGCTGGATTACCTGTCCGGCTTCGACGAGCAACTTTTCCAGGGCAACGTCACTTTTTCCGAGCTCGCTCGCTCGTTCGTAGGCTGCGACGGCATCTTCGAGCCGGTTGAGATGCTGGTATGACTTTGCCAGTAGTAACCAGCTTCCGGCATCGTTCGGTTCGCGTTCCAATCGTCCTTCGAGTCCCGCTAACATGCTCGCGACAGAGCCGACAGATTGTCCTGAACGAGATTGTGCTGCGCGGTTTGTGGCAGAGCCACTCGTTGCAGGTTGGGCCTGCCTGTCATCGCTGCCCAACGAGGCGGCCTGCGGCGAGCCGATGTTCGAATAAAGCCCAACGGCAATCGCAGGCACCAGCAGCATAACGACAATAATCGGCTGGCGGGCATTGCCCGCCCGCATGGGTATTGCAAGCACCCCTATCGCGACAACTAACATCGTAATCGCAATTCCCCAAAACATGATCGACATTTGCACAAGCCTTATCTGAAACAAACCAACGATTTTTCTTGACGCGGTACGGCAACGAAACTCTCATCCGGTGCCGTGTCCGTGTACCTTGTATAAATACACGTTCTGTCATTCGTCTTGGTTCCCCTGTGTCACAGATATTCTTAATAAAATCAGATGTGTGTCGCACACTGGCGACAGTTTTTGGTGCAATGAGAATCATTCGCACGGAGAAACGAAAAACAGGCAGAAAAAATCACCGCTAGCGAGCGTTCGAGACGTCGACTCGCTGTAGCGGGTTGTCAGAATTTCCGTTGCGTGAACTGCTTCATGAGCTTTGTTCTTGGCCGCGATATGCTTTCCTCAAGACTCGTTACTGCAAACAAATGTTTAATCCGGACTCCCTAACCTACCTGTACGTTTTGCCCATCCTGGCCATCGTGGCCTGGTATATCCGTCGTCATAATCGCCTGGAACGGGAAAGCCTGGAGGCGTTAAAGGCGGCAACGGAAGCCGGTATGCTTGAGCCGCCGACCCTGCACCCGGAAATCGACCCGACCATTTGCATTGGCTGCAAATCCTGCGTGGTGGCCTGTCCCGAGCAGGATGCGCATCCCGTGCTCGGGATGATTGGCAAAAAGGCCCGTTTGATTGGGCCCTCAGACTGTATCGGCCATGGTGCCTGCAAGACCGTTTGTCCCGTAAACGCGATTACACTTGTATTCGGTACGGCTACCCGCGGTATCGATCTTCCCGTCGTCAAACCGAATTTCGAAACGGACATGCCCGGTATTTTTATTGCGGGCGAATTAGGCGGCATGGGGCTAATTCGCAACGCCATTGAGCAAGGTCGTCAGGCGATGGCGTCCATTAGCCAGCTGCTTGCAGAGGGACACAGCAACGAGCTGGACCTGCTGATCGTTGGTGCCGGCCCCGCAGGCTTTTCAGCAACGCTGGCGGCCAAGGTCGACAACCTGAAGGTCGTTACCGTGGAGCAGGAGGAGCTGGGCGGAACCGTCGCTCACTTTCCGCGCCGCAAGCTCGTCATGACACAGCCTGCAGAACTGCCCATCATCGGCAAAACCAAATTCAAGGAAGTACAGAAAGAAGATCTCATCGACTTCTGGCAGGGCGTGGAAAAGAAGACCGGAATCGCAATCAACTATGATGAGCGCGTGGACGAAATCGTGCCAGCAGAAGGCCGGATCGGTTACCGGGTAACCACGAACAGGGCCGAATACGACACCCGTGCTGTCCTTCTTTCGATTGGACGGCGTGGCTCACCGCGGCAACTCGGGGTGCCCGGCGAGGATCTGCCTAAAGTGACCTATCGCCTGATTGATCCGGAGCAGTACCGCAATCAACATGTGCTGGTCGTTGGTGGAGGCGACAGCGCTCTCGAGGCGGCGACCAGTATCGCAGAAGAAGAGGGGACGACTGTCACATTGTCTTACCGCTCCGGTGCGTTTAGCCGGGCGAAGCAAAAGAACAGGGAAAAAATAGAATCGATGAGTCGCGCGAAGCGCGTACAGGTTGTTCTCAATTCAAATGTGAAAGAAATTCGAGACGACTCAGTCGTCATTGCGCTGGGCGAAAAGCAGGCCCGGATTCGCAATGATGCCGTCATTATCTCTGCCGGCGGAATTCTCCCGACCGGGTTTCTCCAGAAAATCGGCATTAAAGTCGAGACAAAGTGGGGTACGGAATAATATGTAAAATTGGCTCCGGTAACGCGGCCCGATTCCCGGTCATTTGAAGCCCACGCAACGAAACCTTCGCTGTCCTGATGCAGTTTGATGCTATTCTTATCCTTCAAATTCCGCCCAATTAGCGTGTGGCATCTCTAAAGGAATAGTGCGTGGCGAGACATAAATCCGCTATAGAATCGTGGCACGAAATAACCCAGGTGCCGGCCTCAAGAGAGACTCTTACCGGTTACCTGCCGCTAGTATTGAGTGCCGCAGGGGCCCTGGGTGTTGCGCCATTCGTCGTTGTGCGATGGCTGGACGGCGACTGGGTGGTCGCTGCGATTGATACCGTCATCGTTGTCGGCCTGGTAGGGCTTGGCGTCTATATCTATAAGACACGACGGGTTCGCGGAGCAAGCATTGCGATCGCAATTATCGCCGTTGCCGGCGCGCTAATGACGATGTACGTGGGCGGTGTGCAGCAGGTTTACTGGGCGTTCCCTGTGGTACTGGCCTGTTTCTATTTGCTGAAGCCGTTCGAAGCGATCACTCTCACGGTAACCTTCAATGTGCTTATCACGCCTGTAATTTTCCAGAACCTGGAGACGTTTGTGGCCGGCACCGTAGCGGTCACGATTTTGCTTACAACTGCGTTCACGTTCGCCTTCACCATCATCAATAACAGGCAACAGGAAAAGCTGCTGAATCTTGCGACGAGGGATCCGCTGACCGGCGCCGGAAATCGGCGCGCACTACAGGTTAAGTTGGCAAAAGTGATTAATGCTTATGAGCGCAATGGCCTGCCAACGTCGCTTATTGTCCTCGATCTGGATCACTTCAAGAAGGTGAACGATATACACGGACATGCAGTCGGCGATCAGATTCTGTGTGAAGTCGTCGGCATCGTCAATCTGAGAACGAGACTGAACGATAGCCTGTTCCGAATCGGTGGAGAGGAATTCGTTGTTGTTGCCGACGGACAGAGCCTGGGAGATGCCTGCCATCTTGCTGAACAACTTCGCACGCTAGTCGAAGTGAACGAATTGGTACCCAATAGTGCAGTCACAATCTCACTGGGCGTCGCAGAAATCCGCGGTAGCGAATCAGCACAAAGCTGGCTGTCCAGGGCCGATGACGCGTTGTATCAGGCCAAACGCGAAGGACGCAACGTCATGCGCAAGGCAAGCTAGCCGCTTTTCGAAAAAGTCTCAGCCGGCACGATTCGGCGTTGCAAACCGGCTCAAAATGCTCATGTATTCGCATAGTCACAGCGCTTTTTCGCCGAATTGCACCTTGTCTCGGACTCGCCTGAGCCTTTTTCGACAGGCTGCTAAGCCTTTCAGGTTTCTGTTTTCCGGCCGAAATCTTTTTCCGTAAACATTCGCGGCATATCCGGGTCGACATGTTTATCGACCAGTGCCCTGACTTTTTCGACAAGCATCGCCCTGGTCGCTCGCAGATTGGCAACTTCCGCGTCCAGGCGAGCGAGCCTCGCTACCGACATTATTGAAACGAGGATCCCGGCTTCTGCTTCAATAATTCGGACAGACGCCGTGAAACTCAGCACCAGCCCGATGACAACAGCGATCGCCCACCACACACCGAATGTCATACCAACGCCGATGGCGATCCCAAGATATAAAAGCGGCAGTAGCAGTATCGTGGCGAACACTTTAAGCGTCGCGACATCATCCATCTCGTAACTGAACCGCTCTCCTACTGTTGCGGCAATCCAGCCGATTGGCAGATGCAGCAATGCCCCGGGAATCGCCAATGGCAACAGCACCAGCATCCACATGGCGCGGCCGATGATTTTTCGAAAAGCATGGCCTAACGTTACGGGTTGGCGCAGCTGGTAATCCTTTAGTCCCAGTAGGTCCAGTTGCGCCTGGTAATCTTCAAGCTCATGCCGCAACTCGCTCAATTCCTGATTGCTCAATGACAGATCATACTGGTCCAGGAACCGCCGATTCAGTTCGACGTATTGTGCTGGACTGAGAACCACCGACGATGGCTTATAGAGTCTCCTGGCCGTTTGAATGAAGCGCAGCGTGCGCCAGTCAGGTGCATTCAAAGTGACGCCTGCCAGTGCGGAGGCAAGATCATCGGTTAGGCTGTTAATGGCAGTCAATTCGTCCGATTGAAAACGCTTGACCCACTTTTCGTCAATAACGATAGGCGGACCAAACTCGATCAGAACCTGGCTCCTGAATCGATGGCGATGCATGTAGTTCAGGCCACAGGGAACGATACGGACGCGCGACTTGCCCCTGGCGGTCACAGTTAGAGCGATCCGGGCGGCACCCGTCTTCAGTTTGACCATTCTCGATTCGGTGTGGCTGACTCCTTCCGGAAAAATACCCATGCAGTTTCCCGCCTCCATGACGTCATAGAGCTGCGTGAAGGCCTTTCGGTTATCCACTTCGCCATCGTGCTCTTCCCGACGAAAGACCGGCACCGCACCGGAGGCGTTCAGGAGTGGTACGAGGGCCCGGTATTGCCAGAGCTTTGCATTGACGACGAAATGTAGCGGCCAGCGACCGCAGGTAGCGGTCAGCAGCCAGCCGTCCATCAGCGCATTCGGGTGATTTCCAGCAAATATAACGGGGCCATCTGCCGGGATGTTTTCTGTACCGATAATATCGATCCGGCGAAAGAAAGTGTTGGTTACAATCCGGATGACGACGATTATCAATCGATGCAGCATTTGCAGTAGTCAGGCTAATCGAACATTTCTATCGCGCGATCGACACGCATTTTCGGGCCCTGGCGGAAACAGGCGGGCGTTAAGTTGTCGATGGCCCGAATCCGAGGCGACAATCCGCAATTGTTCGCTAACTGTATCGCCAGTCCTGGTCGGGCGTTTAACTCCAGGAGTAGCGGGCCATAACGACGGTCGACGACGATATCCGAACCGAGATAGCCAAGACCGGTGACGTCGGCTGATCGTGCAGCGATTTCGAGGAGATCCGGCCAGTCCGAAATCTGTATCGACATCAAGTCTGCACCCGAGTCCGGGTGCTCCACCACACGGCGGTTGAATTGAGTTGCATTGACCGGTCGTCCGCTGGAAATTGTCAGGCCGACGCCGATAGCGCCCTGATGAAGATTCGCTTTGCCGTCCGATTCTCGGGTCGACAGTCGCATCATGGCCATGATCGGGAAGCCGCGATAAACGATTACGCGGATATCAGGCACGCCTTCGACCGAGAGGTTCTTATAGGCGGCATGTGGTTTTATCAGTTCCTCAACTACTGCCAAATCCGGCGTGCCGCCAAGGCTAAAGAGCCCGGACAGGATATTTGACGCATGTCGACGGATTTCATCGATAGGCAATTCCTGTCCATTGGGCTTGACGAAAAATTCTTCGCGGCGGGCAGCGATTACCAAAATGCCTTTACCACCGCTTCCTTTCGCCGGCTTTATTGCAAAGCCATCGTGAGGCTCCAGGAATGACTCAAGACCCTGGACATCATGCTGCGTGCGAAGTGCGCCGATCAGCGCCGGCGTCGCCAGTCCTTTCTCCGCAGCAAGAAGTTTGGTCTTGAGCTTGTTATCGACCAGCGGATAAAGGTGTCGGGGATTCAATTCGCCGATCAGATTGATATTGCGATTGTTCATTCCGACAATACCGAGTTTGCGTAATCGGCCGGGGGATACAAACATCATGCTACCCGTTCTGCTCAGCCAGCGGCTTGAAACGAACCAGTTCCAATAGCCGATACCCGGTATAACTGCCGAGCATCATGATCAGTGCCAGAACGACGAACTGAAGTCCGATAAAATTAAAAGTCAAATGTCGCACCAGCAGACTGGTCATTGCCAGGTACGCTGCAACGGCCGTGGTAAGACTTCCGAAACCCTGGATGGCCACCTCTCGCCAGCCTTCTTCTTCCCACAGGATAGACATACGTTCCACTGTCCAGGAAAGAATGATCATCGGGAAGAAAGTTATTTTTAGTCCTTCGGTGAGACCGACTCTGAAACTGAATACGCTGAATAACGCAATGATGGTAATCACCGTGATGATCACCGCGGATATCCTGGCGACCAGCAACAGATTCAGATGTGACATGTAACTCCTGATCATCAGTCCGACGGCGACGACGAGGAGGAAGCCAACCAGGCCGGTTGTCAGGCTGGTTTCGATAAACGCGAGAGCGATCAGCACCGGCATAAAGGTGCCGGATGTTTTCAAGCCGACCAGAATTCGCAGCAGGCACACGACCAGTGCACCGATGGGCAAGAGCAGGATGGTTTTAAACATAGCCTGCTCCTCGATTGGCAACGAATGAATGGAGAAACCGAGCCAGTCGTTAGCTTCGCCAAGCGTGCCGGCCAATTGCCCGTAGTTGGTTAGCTCCGACCGGATCATCGAGAAGCGCAGTTCGGAGCCTGTTCCACCGGTTACATCAAGTACATACCCCTGTGTGGGTTGCCACAGTAACAGGGGCAGGTCCTCTTCGCCGGTCTCAATGCCAAGCGGAAAAACTTCGTTCTGTTCTTCCGACCAGACGCGCAGCAACGGCCTGAGACGCTGGCGCCGCCGCCCATCCTCAAGCAATAGTCCGTATACCGTGGCCGCCGGAATGCCGCGACTTTGCAACATGTTGGCGAGCAGGTTTGTCAGATTCTGACCGCCAACCACGTCCAGCAGGAGCTGCTCATTCTGCCCGCGATCGCTGGCACGAAACTGACTGATCAGCTGACGCGTCAGGGAGAACGGATCGGCGGACAGGCTGACTGCCTGGTCGAGTACTGCCTCTACCACCGTCGCATACGGTTCTTCCCAGCTCGGCGAACGAATATCTGGTGGTGGTTCGTCGTCGTATTCTCCGGCATCCCGCTGCAAGACCTCGGCGCGATAATAGAGAACCTGCTGCCCATCCGCCTGGCGCACGGTCCACTGTGCGGTTGGCTGTCCGCCAGCATCGACAAAGCTCAAGCCGTATCCCGGCGATGCGCCGTTCTCGTCGAGAATCGCAAAGCCGGACTGATCTTTCGGCCGACGCAGGTTAACGGTGACGGGATCACCGCGAGCAAAGAACTGGACGCTGGCCTCGATTGACCAGATCGATTTTTCGGTGCCGGGAATCCAGGGAACGTCGTACACAAAATGTCTGTGAATGGACTGCCCAAGACCCAGTACCAGCAGTAATCCAACGATGGCAAATAGTGAAAACTGGCGAGCCCGGGCAGGTGATTTCATAGATTCACGATGCTTCGTAGCGCTCGTGGATATATGACCTGGAGACGTCCAGGACGTATATATCCATCAGGAACGCCCGGCCAAGAAGCATCGGATAGGTCATGTGGCTGCGGTCCGTTAATGCAAACTCTGTAGTCTGCAGTTCCTCGCCAAGACGAATGTCGATCTCAACCACGACCCGGCGCTCGGCTTGGATGGTCGAAGGTTGCCTGATCAGGATGACGCGTTTGACCGGAAGCTCCAGTTCGATCGGCTCTTCTTCGGGATTGTGTTGAAAGGTAAAACGTACCCAATCATCACTGTCGCGCTCGAACTCGACTATGCTGCTGGCACTCAGGGACGACGTTTCGGCGCCACTGTCAATCCGTGCACGATAATGCCGACCCGGCGGTTCCAGGTACAACCACTCGATAGCCCCGATGACTTCCTTGTTGCCGATGTCTCCGACCGAAACGGCAGGACACTCCTGGATCTGCGGCGCCGGTACTGGTCGTCTTATCTGATCGAGCGCCTCCTCAATGCGCGCCGCCTGCCCCGCCAGGGTCTGATCAAGGTCATTCAGCAGAGGATGAGTTTCATCCAGCCGCGAGAGCAGTAACTCGCACGCATCCGGCACTGATTCTTTAAGATCTTCGGGCGGTCCGACAACCACCGGAACCACCGGAGCAACATCGACCACCGATTCATCGTCACCGGAATCCGACTTAGAGCCTGGCGAGATGCAGCCGGCGATGGTGGCCATGACCAGCGGTGCCAGCAATCTGGCAGATACCTGAAGGGAGGATTCCTGTGACTTCATTCTTTGACCGGCGTTGACCACCAAGGTGGATATGGTATTCAGGATTGGATCTGGCAACAGCCAGGCGCAAATTGCACTTGCCGCGCAACGGGCGGCCCAGGTGCTATTTTTTTCGATTATGACACGATAATTCGAAAAGACCGAGCGCAGACTGCTCGAGCCGGCAGGCTGAATCGCTTGATTTTAGTGGCTTTCAGCACAGCCGAAGCAAAAAACCTACGTCGGCGCAAACAGCTGCGGGCTCTGGTTACTGCATCAGACGAATCTGGCGCGCGGTTGATCAACTGCTTTTCAGCAACTTCCCCTGCACCCAGACCCGGGCGATATTGCGCCTGTCCGCGTTGTAGATAATCTTCTGCAAGATGTCCTCCGCAGTATCCATACCGTCCCAGGTCTTTAGATTGCTATCCGGCGATTCTGTGTCCACAACAATGGCATCAAAACAGTAGCCGTCCGAAATCTGGCCTATCTTCAGGTCAAGCGCCCTGGCGCCACCCACGGTAGCCATCCAGAATGCTTCCAGGTAGTCGATCCTTGAATCCGGAGTGCCGCGCCTGGCGGCGTCAGCATCGGCATCGACACCCTCTTCCAGCAAGCGGGATGCATTCACCGCTGCCTGGCAGTTGCTGAGAATATCGGCGCGTGGGCCTCCCGAAATATCAGTGCCCAGGCCCACCGTTAATCCAAAATCCAGCGCCCTGCGGGCGGGAAATACCGCGTTCGAGAAATAGACATTCGATAAAGGGCAATGGGCAATACCGCAGTCCCTGTCCCTTACGGTAGTCATGTCTGAACGGCTGATCAGATTTGAGTGCGCCAGGACTGTTTTGTCGGTCAGCAAGCCGAATCGATCCAGGCTCTGAGTGTCGTTTATCCCATGCCGATCGAGAACGTAGTTGTGCTCCCAATCGCTCTCGGAACAATGTGTTTGTACGTGACAGCCGTATTCCCGCGCGATCTTGCCCAGTCCCATCAGCGCCTCGTCAGTACAGCTTGGAATAAAGCGCGGTGTTACCGCAGGTAGGACTCTACCCGAATCCTTTCCACCAATGCCGTTGACGTATTCAACAAACGTACTCGTTTCATCGAGCGACGACCTGCATGAATCATCGCGATAAAAATCAGGACATTCGTCAGAATTATCCATGACGACCTTGCCAATAATGGCTCGTTGCCCTTGTTCCTGACAGATGTCGGCAAGTATCTTGGTTGCCTCGAGGTGAATCGTGCCGAAGTACGTTGCGGTCGTCGTGCCATTGGCCAGGAGATTGTCGACCAATGATGTGTAAACGGTGCGCGCAAACCCGAGGTCCGAATATCGGGCCTCGAGTGGAAACGTGTACTGTTGCAGCCAGTCATACAACGGCAGGTGCAAAGCCTTGCCGAGCTGCGGCCACTGCGGTGCGTGAACGTGCAGATCAACCAGCCCCGGAAGCAGGTACTGTCCGCGTTGCAATTCTACAAAATGACTGTCGGTACGAGCCGCGGCGAAGCAGGTTTCGTATTCACTCGAGTCGGTGCCAAGAACGCTCCCTATCTGCCCATCATTGTCGACCGTTACCAATGCATCGCTGATGATCTCGACACGACCGAGAACCGGTGTGTGAATGACCGTCCCTTTGACAATCATGGAAAAGCGCTCAGGCAGGAAAGCGCGTAACCGGGGATCACCGGGCCGATTTTCATCCGCCGGAAACTCCGCTACGCGCAAGCCCATCAACCGTCCAGCCGGTCATACGTTCATAGACAGCTGGATCAGTCGCACCTTCAGTGCCGAGCACGAGTATTCGACTGTCGTCGTCCAGGTTCAGCGCATCTGAAACGCCGGCCTTCTGTCTTGCGGCGATAAACCCTGCCAATCCTGCGACTGCGGATTCGCCGGCGACTATGGGTGCATCTCCAAACGGTGAGTCCCGCAACAGCGTCATTGTCGGTGCCACGATTGAATCCGAAATCGTCATGAAGTCGTCAGCGTGATCCCGCAGCACAGGCCATGCTACGGACGACACTTCACCGCAGGAAAGTCCCGCCATCACCGTTTCGTTCACAATTTCGACTGTCGTCGGCGCTTTGTTTCTCGCACTTTCGTAAAGGCACGCCGCAAGTTCAGGCTCCACTACAATAGTGCGGGGAGCTTGATCTTCGTAAGCTACTCGAAAGCACTCGCAAACCGTTGCTGCCAATCCACCGACCCCGCCCTGGACGAAGACATGGGTTGGGATGTCGTCCCCAAACTGTGCGACGAGTTCTGAAACCATTGCCGAATAACCAAGCATAACGGTCCGCGCCACTTCATGGCCTGCACCGTCATAGGTAGTATCCGAGACTACGTCCCAGCCGTTCTCGGCTGCAGCTTCGTAACAAATGCGCACCGAATCATCGTAGTTTCCAGCAACGCGAACGACCTCGGCGCCCTGATCTTTCAAAGCCTGTTCTCTGCCAGGGCTGACCTCGGCATGTATGTAGATAACGGCACGATGACCGTGTTGTCTTGCACCCCAGGCCACGGAGCGACCATGGTTTCCATCTGTCGCGGTGGTGACTGTCAACGCTCCCGGTTTCTCTGTCTTCGCATTCGCCATTTGACTTACCGCGAACGCCCCGCCAAGCGCCTTAAAGCTGCCGAGCCCAAATCGATTGCTTTCATCCTTATACAGAATCTTGCGCACGCTCAGTACACTTGCGAGTCCCGCAAGCGAAAGCAAGGGGCTCGGACGGTAGCCGGGCCAGGTCGAGATGCTCTTATAAGCTTGCTTGATCTCTGTCTCAGAGAACAGAGACGAGACGTTCTTTTTGTCATTCGTCGAATTGCTGACGTGATTCAGTCGGGAATCCGAAAATACCAGGAACGCGTCTTGTATCACTGTGGTCCTTAAGGTTTTATCAGGTCGCTATTTGCCAGGTGCGCGACAGCTTGGCAAGCTACACAATCCTCAAGTTTATCGCAATATTGTCGACAACAGCGATACGCCTTAAAAAGGCTTCGCCATTGGTTCGATGCAGCGACGCACGCCGATGCTACTCTCCGGGTATCGAACAGGCGGTCACGGAACAGGAGCAGTTGCACTATGAACGTTTTTGAAATTGGCGCGGTCCTGATCGGCCTGTCTGCATTGTTCGGCTTTGTGAATCACAGATTCCTTAAATTGCCGCACACCATCGGTTTGGTTCTGATCGCGCTGGCGGCCTCGCTGGTAATCGTTGCTATTGAACTGTTCAGTCCGAATACAGAGATCGCAGGTCAGATCACAGGCATGCTGAATCAGATCGATTTTCACGATGCCGTGATGAACGGCATGCTCAGTTTTCTTCTGTTCGCCGGCGCTCTGCACGTCGATTTTTCGGTGTTCAAATCTCAGTCACGAGCAATCGCTCTAATGGCGACCGTAGGTATTCTTATTTCCACTTTTTTTATAGGTGGGGTCACCTGGTGGCTGCTCGGTCTGTTTGATATCGAGATGCCGTTTATCTGGGCGCTGGTGTTCGGTGCCTTGATCAGTCCGACGGACCCCGTGGCAGTGCTGGGTTTGTTCAAGACAGTCGAGGTTCCAAAATCTCTTGAAGCGAAAATGGCAGGCGAGTCGTTGTTTAACGACGGGGTTGGCGTCGTGGTCTTTGCCGTAGTAGTGGCAATCGCGACCGGCGGCGTCGGGCATGGCGGAGAGATGAGCGCGCTCACTATTGCCGAGTTGTTTCTGACCGAAGCGGTCGGCGGTGCCGTGCTGGGTTTCATTGCCGGCTATATTGGTTATCGCGCGATGTACGAGATTGACGAGCATAATCTTGAAGTATTGATAACGCTTGCATTGGTCATGGTTACTTACGTAGTTGCTTTAAAGCTGCATATGAGCGGCCCCATTGCCATGGTTGTTGCTGGTCTCCTGATAGGCAACAAGGGCATGAAATTCGCGGTAAGCGACAAGACCAAAGACTATGTGCAGAAATTCTGGTCATTGCTTGACGAGATTTTGAATTCGGTTTTATTCCTGCTAATCGGATTGGAAGTTCTGATCGTCGCGCAGCGCGCAGATCACGTTGGAGTTGCGCTGCTGTTAATTCCGGTTACCTTGATCGCGAGGTGGTTCGCTGTCTTTGTACCCATAAGCATACTCTCGCCCTGGCAGACATTTGCCAAGGGCGCAATTCCGATACTTACCTGGGGTGGGCTGCGCGGTGGCATTGCGGTCGCGCTGGCACTGTCACTGCCCAACAATGAATACAAGCCGACCATTCTGACGATTACGTATGCCGTGGTGCTTTTTTCAATAATCGTGCAGGGACTGACGATCAAAAAGTTAGTGGAGGGGACGGTCGCCAGGCACCCGATTGACGATGCTGGATGACCGGTGTCGGTTCGTGGTTCCCTGGCTAATATTCTTCCGTCACCAGTTCCGGATGATTTCGCGGCACCGCGACACGGAACCAGATAAACGGCAACAGCGGATTGGGAAACCAGTAGAGCCAGCCTAGATTCGGCACCCGGTTTCCGTCATCCAGGTACAGGTCGAGCCAGACATACAAAAACTTGTATATACACAACCCAGGTACGTAATTGACCTTGAATTGGTCAGTCCGCAGATACTTCTTTCGAATATATAAATTTCCTTCAAACGGCGTGATACCCCATCCCAGCGGGCCATCGGCAAGTAGTCGGCCGGTAGTTTTATGTTGAATGCGAACGTGGGTCAAAAGATACACCCGGGTTTTTCGTGTCGGCGCTATATCGTTCTGGTGATGTAGCGCGCATCGCTGAAAATGAAATCGTGGTCGCAGTAATCTAATAGCGTCATTGATTCACTATGGCAGACCGGCCCGTTTTCTGTTTTATTACACTACAAAGTGACCGGCTTCGGTCTCCTTACCAACTACCTGGATATTCTCCGTGTTTACCTGGATTGGCAATCTGTTTTCGGGTCGTTCCGCTGTCGACAAGGGGCGAAAAGACCCTGTCCTGGCAACTGCCGTTGAGCAATCGGCCGTCGTCTATAGCCAGATTCCGCTGCATCAGTTCATCGATGAGCAGATGCGGCTCGAACTGGCACGAAAGCTATTCCTGGAAATCAATGACATCTGCAAGCAAAGAGACCCCATCGCGGTTTGTCGCGAGCGTTTTGCGGCTGTAATGCATAGGCTTGCTGCATACCAGGTCCTGCTGGTCCCGCCTCCTCCCGAGAAAGACAGGTTTGGCCTGAGTGACCAGCCTGGGATCAGCGGCATGCTCGGGTCACACCTGGCGCAGCTGTTTGAGTGCAATGATGAATTGCGGTCGGCGCTGTTTCGCGAGAACGAGCGCGAGAACAAAGACACCAATTCACCGGATCTATGGCAATTCGCACAGCGGGAGTACTGGATTTCGTATTGGCACCTCGAGACGCTGGATGCTTTGCGGGTTGGGCTGGACGATTGGGACGAGGAGGCAGACTGGAAGCAGTCCTTCCTGCATGCTGCGGCCGTAAATCGCGAGCATCAGTATCGCTGGGAACTGGAACTTCCTTCCGCATTCGACGAGTCAATTGCCAAAGAAGCGGCGACTGCCTATTCAATGTTCACGGATATTGTTGTGTCCGGTGCGAAAAACCCGGCGCGAGAATGGCGCGACTATTATCATGACAGCGGCATTCCAATGCCGAATTTCGGAGTCTGATCTAATCGTGACAGTAAAGAAGTGGCAGTCTCCAATCATGTTGCTCGTCCTCATGAGCATTGCCATGCCCGTCGCGTTCAATGCCTGGACGGCGCTGCTCAATAATTTTGTGATAGAGCGCGCGGCATTCACAGGCGTCGAAATTGGAATCTTACAAAGCTTGAGGGAGGTGCCCGGATTCCTCGCATTCACAACCGTATTCGTGCTCTTGATACTTAGAGAGCAGACTTTTGCTGTCGTTTCGCTTGCGTTATTGGGTCTGGGTGTTGCCGCCACTGGATTTTTTCCGACAACTTATGGCCTGTATTTCACGACGGTCGTTATGTCACTGGGTTTCCACTATTTCGAAGCGGTCAAGCAATCGCTGGCATTACAATGGTTAAGCACTGACGAGGCTCCACGGGTGCTGGGTCGATTGATATCGGTTGCGGCAATAACGTCGTTGATTGTCTACGGCGTACTCTGGCTTTTGCTCGAATTATTCAATTTGGACTATGTCTGGAATTTTTTCATAGCGGGTGCAATCTGTGCTGGGCTGGCAGTCGTAATGTGGATGGGCTTTCCGCATTACAAAAGCGAAACGGAGCAACACAGTAAACTGATTTTGCGGAAGCGCTATTGGCTCTATTATGGCCTGACGTTTCTTTCCGGAGCGCGGCGACAGATATTTATGGTTTTCGCCGCTTTCCTCATGGTGGAAAAGTTCGGGTATACAGCGGCGCAGGTCACGCTTCTGTTTCTGATCAACTACGCATTCAACTGGCTGTTTGCCGAGAGAATCGGCGTTCTGATCAGGCGCATCGGGGAACGAAACTCACTCAGTATCGAATATGTTGGGCTCATTGTTGTGTTTACGTCCTATGCATTCGTCGAAAACGCTTACATCGCGGCAATCCTGTATGTCGTCGATCATATGTTCTTCGCTTTGTACATTGCCATGTCGACCTACTTTCAAAAAATCGCTGATCCGGCGGACTTTGCCAGTAGTGCGGGCGTCTCGTTTACGATCAATCACATTGCAGCCGTAGTTATCCCGGCTGCGCTTGGCCTGGTATGGATACATTCGAATGCCGCCGTTTTCCTCGTTGGAACTGCTTTCGCAGCGTGTTCGCTGGCGCTGGCGCAGAATGTTCCGGACCGGCCGGCGCCCGGCAACGAAGTCCGCGTTGGCCGGGTGGCCCTGGCCAAAAAGCCCGCATAGACCCGCGTACACCCGCATAGACGATAGTTTTCTGAGTGACAGGGAGCAATCAACCGTCTTTTTTAGTTCGTGCGGGTCGCATACGATGAGCGTATGGATCTTATCGTAACGGGAATGGTTGCATTTTTTCTGGCCGGATTTGTTAAAGGTGTCGTCGGCTTTGGTTTTCCCATAATCGTACTGGTTATTCTCACCCTGACGATCGGACTGTTTGAAGCACTCGCCATTCTCATCGTACCAACGCTGGTAACGAACATCTGGCAGGCCTTATCGGGGCCGTATTTATCAGCGGTGCTGCAACGTATGTGGCTCTATTTCGTCTGCTCCGCTGTTGGAATATTGATTGCGTCGCGCTTCCTTACGGTAGTGAATGTCGAATTGCTTACCGGACTTCTGGGCGGCGTGCTGTTGTTTTTCGCGCTGACCCGGCTACTAAATTTTCATATCACCGTGGATCGGGCGAAGGAGCCGCTCTTGTCCGTTGTGCTGGGTACGGTCAACGGCGGTCTGACCGGGTTCACGGGATCTTTCATGGTTCCGTCCGTGCTCTACATGCAGGCGCTGGGTTTTTCCAAGGACATGCTCGTGCAAGCGATGGGCATGTTCTTTGCCATTTCGACGCTCATGCTGACTATTTCGCTGGGTACGAACAGTTTGCTGGGAGGTGACAGCCTGAAGCTGTCTGTCGTTGCGCTGATTCCCTCATTCACTGGCATATACCTTGGCCGTTGGGCGCGTAAGCAGGTTGACGAGTTACAGTTTCAAAAGATCTTCCTGTCCGCCTTGCTGGTCCTCGGGTCTTACCTGCTATGGCGATCGGTGATTGCATTTCCCTGACACGCATCGGCCTGGTCATTCTCGCCAATTCCCGTCGAATCACTGATAATGCCGCTTCATACAACAAAAAGAAGAGCTGCATGTCGCTGGAAAACACGCCCACAAGCGCAAACTCGCCTGTCACGCAATGGCTGTTCGGCGGCAATCTTGTCTATCGTATCGCCGCTGGCATTGGCGTCGGCATCGCCCTGGCTCTTCTTTGGCCGGCCGCGGCAAGCCAGTCCATGCTGCTGGGTAACCTGTTCGTGCAGGCGCTGAAGGCTGTTGCGCCGGTCCTGGTTCTGGTTCTCGTTGCCTCGGCGCTGGCAAATCAAAAGGCCGGGCATCATGCGCAGCTGCGACCCATAGTGGTTTTGTACCTGGTTGGAACCCTAAGTGCTGCCTTCCTGGCGGTCACAATGAGCAAGCTTTTTCCCACGGTCCTTACGTTGAGCGTTTCAGACGTTGCGATGAATCCGCCACAGGGGATCGGCGAGGTGCTCAACAATCTGCTGTTCAAGATTGTAGATAATCCCGTCAGTGCGGTAATGAATGGTAACTTTATCGGCATCCTGGTTTGGGGTGTTGCGCTGGGACTCGCGATGCGTCATGCGAGTGACGGTTCGCGAAAGATGTTGTGGGATCTTTCGCATGCAGTAACGTCAATTGTTCGCGTCGTGATTCGACTGGCGCCAATCGGCATATTCGGACTGGTCGCGGGCAACATTGCAGAATTCGGTTTTTCCGCACTCCAGGGTTATGCACGTATTCTCTCTGTCCTGCTGGGCGCGATGTTGATTATGGCGTTGTTGATTAATCCCCTGATTGTGTTCGTCAAGACGCGCCGGAATCCTTACAGGATTGTTTTCACCGCATTGCGTGAAAGTGGCATAACGGCTTTCTTTACGAGAAGTTCAGCCGCAAACATTCCGGTCAACATGGCGCTTTGTGAACGCCTGAAGCTCGATGAGAATACCTACGCCGTTTCCATTCCGCTAGGCGCAACCATCAACATGGGTGGAGCAGCAATTACCATTACAGTGCTGACGCTGGCTGCAGCGCACACGCTCGGCATTAACGTAGATCTACCCACGGCACTATTGTTGTCAGTCGTTGCCGCACTGTCAGCCTGCGGTGCGTCCGGGGTCGCCGGTGGATCGCTGCTTCTGATTCCACTGAGCTGCGGACTTTTCGGCATTCCGAATGAAATTGCAATGCAGGTTGTCGCTGTTGGATTTGTCATCAGCGTTCTGCAGGATTCAGCAGAAACGGCGCTAAACAGCTCAACCGACGTCGTGTTTACCGCTGCTGTTTGCGGCATTCCCGATAATCGCTAGCCAATGCCATCGCAATTGTAGCAATCGCAGGTCAAAACCATGATTTCTGTGCAGCGGTCAGCGCTGCACAAATCTCGATATCTCAGTCATAACGCAAGTCGATGTCGTGCTCTATCCATGCTTTCAGGCACAGTGCCATGTGCATCCAGCCGCCGCAGTTGTCGTGCGATCCTTTGAGTCCGTCCGCATCCGTCTTCCAACCTTCCTCGCTGATAGAGAGTACGGTGCCGCCTTCGTCAAGTTCTTCGAATTCGAAAATGACCGCCACGTCGTAGGATTCGTCCTTGGTCTTGTCCCACTCGAAGGAATCAATGGTCAGCACGATCAATTTATTCTTTTCGATCGTCTTAACAACCACTTCGCTTTCTCCGTAGTGATTCCAGCGCCATTTGATCGTTGCGCCTTCCCTTAGATCTTCGCTCGCGCCGTCGACGAAGTAATTCATCATCTTTTCTTTAGAGATGATCGAATCAAACACTTCTGCGACGGGGCGCTTGATTCTTGTCTGTACCGTGTAATTCCGGGCCATATTCCTGACTCCTCTCTGTGCTTGCACAATACGTTATAAAAATATAACATGTTTGTCAAATGACGAGATCGAAACAAACG
>JBPCYD010000335.1:0-12369 GCA_051007895.1 Woeseiaceae bacterium | reverse complement strand
TGTCAGGTCGACTGGCACTATGACGTTCGCTCTCTGACGCAGGAACGATCCATTTTAGTTACCGTTGTGCTGAGCCGCAAAACTTACGCTACCCGAAACGATACGTTCCGTTCCACGAATGGTCTCGAGCAATAACGCACCGTCGTTATCTATGCCATCGCAAATACCGGTGGCCAGCCTGCCAGGTTGCTGAACGCTGATTTCTTTACCTCGCAACCAGTCGAAACCTCGAAACACCTCCGCAAAGTTGGAAAACCCCTTACTTCCGAACTCGTTCTGCGTATAGAAAAGTGCTTCAATCAAGCGGCTCGAAACGACGCGCCGCGATGGCAGCGCGGTGATACAGCTGGCGAGATCGACTGAGTCGACAAGATCCTCGCCTGCGCCTGCGAAACTGGCACCGTTTAACTCGACATTCAGGCCTAACCCGACAACGACCGTAACGCCGTTGGATCTCGATCGGTGAATCTCGGTCAGAATTCCACCGAGCTTGCGATGACTGACGATGAGGTCATTCGGCCACTTGAGCTCGATGCCAACGGCACCCAATTGTTGCAGTGCCTGAGCAACCCCGACGCCGACTGACAAAGTCAGGCAGGCCAGATTTTCAGGCTTTTGCTGGAATGTATAGGATGTGGAGAGGCAAATGCCTGATCCGGGCGACGAATGCCAGTGCTTGCCCAGTCGCCCACGGCCGGCAGTCTGGTGATTCGCGATAGCGACCCGGAATCGACCTGGTGCCGGCGGGTCTTCAGCAAGCAAATAACTGTTAGTCGAATCAATTTCATCGAAGACTTCGAGAATATCCAGGCATTCGCGTGGCAACGTAGCAATCAAAGACCGCAGGGTGTCGGCAGCGGGCAGGTTCGCCACTAGCGATTCCTGCGTAGTAGCATCGCCCGGGTTACCCTGGACTCTTCGCCTCGAAACATTCGCCTGATATTGGAGCGATGACTGAAAATGATGTACATGGCCATTATCAGGCAATAGATGAATACCGGCTGATCCTCCGGGAATCGCAAATACCACATAAGAACAGGTGCCGAGATGCCGGCACTAATCGTGGACAGGCCGACGAATCCTGACAACAGGAGTACAACTGCCCATATGGATACAACTGGCAGCAATATATAGGGCGCCAACACAATAAGCGTACCGACCAGCGTCGCTGCACCCTTGCCGCCGCGAAATTGATGCCACATCGGCCACACATGGCCGACGACGGCAGCCGCAGCACAGCACAGAGTCAGCCACTCACGTGAAATATTCGGGCTTGAGCCAACAAACGGAATATCGATTCCCGGCACCATTGAAGTTGCTATCACGCCCTTGCCAATATCGATAGCCATGACGCCGAGCGCAAATGCCAATCCCTGTGTGCGCAATGCGTTCGTTCCGCCTGCATTTCCGCTGCCCATGGTCCTGATATCAATGCCGCCGCGAATCCTGCCCACCACGAGCGACCCCATGAACGATCCTATGAAATAGCTGATCAGAAATTTACTTGCGAGTTCGAGCACGTTTCCGGTGAGGTCTTTGTTTGCGGCGGGCCGGCATTGTAGCATCAGCGGGTCCTCGTCAGTTGGTGTGCGGCCTTTGAGCACGACTGCCATTCCACTTTTATATAACCCGGTTGCCGGTCGAGGCAGAGCCGGCAGACTGGCGCCATCTATAGTCCAGGAGTTCGAGTCACGCGGACTGAAAATTGACCTTATTGCAAGTACCGGCGTCGGCGATCTCGAACGAAAAGTGCATGAACTCGCTGCCAGCGGCGCTACGCAAATTGTCTTGGCGGGAGGGGATGGCAGTATTCATGAGGCGGCCAACGGGATTCTCGCATCAGGATCAAATGCCTCGCTTGGTATCGTGCCAGTTGGTACCGGAAACGACTTCGCGAAATCGATCGCGACACCGCTCGAATGGCGCCAGGCAACGGCGCAGCTCGCAATCCGGATTCGAAACGCCGAACCCTGCCGCACAGTCGATGCGGGCAAAATGAACAGTCGGTTTTTTATAAATGGTGCGGGCATCGGTTTTGACGCGAAAATCAATAACATTGCAAAAAAGTACCAGTGGCCAATCGGGGACCTGGTTTACCTGTTTGCGGTTTTCGAGGGTCTTTGGGACGGCGTAGTCACACCGAACGTTCACATTCGTTATGGGACGGTCGAATACGAAGGGCCCATTACGCTGGCGAATATCAGCAATGGGCCTTGGGTAGGTGGCATGTTTCGCATTGCACCTATGGCGGACGTATCAGACGGACAATTCGACCTGATTCTTGCCGAGCCAATGTCCCGCGCACGCATCTTGGGTCTCTTGCCAAAGCTGATTCGCGGTACACATCTCGGTCATGCCGGCTTGCGACACGTCCAGGTACGGGACTTTAGCCTGGAAGCCGACGCACCGCTGCCCAGTCACCTCGATGGCGAGAGTCAACCGCTGCAGACTGCGTTCAACGCACAGATTTTGCCGGCTGCGCTCAAAATCATCTAGTCCGAGGAGTTCAGGATGCGTGCAGCCACTTCGAACGTTCTTTTTCTCGGGAAACGTCCGCAGCTGAATCAAGCGACAGGTAACAGGTGTCTTCCGGTGCCTTCCCCAGCCTTACCCGATGACGAATCAGCCTGTGATCGCGAAAGACCGTGACGGTAACGGTGTCACCCGCGCGATGATCACCCAGGCGGGTATCGAAATTCGAAGCGGTTAGCCGCAGCCCGTCAATTGCCACCGGCTCATCACCCGGCGCTATGCCTGCCTTTTCGGCGGGACTCTCTGCATGCACCAGGGAGAATCGATCTGCGCCATTGACGCGCACGAGTGCTGCGCCGAACCAGGGTCGTAAACTATGTGGGCCGTCAACAGGTTTTCCGCCAGTGTCCTTGCTGTTGGTCGCTGCCCTTAAATGCAGGTTCACGCCCACTGTTTTGAGCAGGCCAGACAGCGGCAGATCTGCAGTGCCTCTGACAAACCGATCGAAGAAATCTGCGAGTTCCAGTCCTGTTACCGACCGGGCCAGTGATTCAAGGCCTCGCTCTGGCATCCCCTTGCCCGTCTCACCATACTGTTGCCAACATTCCTGCATAACATCATCCAGGGAGTACGCACCTTGCGATTCGTGCCGGATTGTCATATCAAGTGCCAGTGCAATGAGCGATCCTTTGGTGTAGTAGCTGATGACCGTATTGCTCGAGTTGGCGTCCTGCTTGTACAGCTTCGTCCAGGCATCGAAACTCGATTCCTCAATAGTCTGGCGAAACCGTCCGCGCGTCTGCAATACACGGGTAACAGTCTTGCCGAGAAGCTCCAGGTAGCCTGCGTCGGAAACCAGGCCCGACCGAACCAGGAACAGGTCATCATAGTAGGAGGTGATCCCTTCAAACACCCACAGCAAGCCAGTGTGCGTTTCCTTGTTCAGCTTGTAGGGCGTGAAGCGCTCCGGTTTCATGCGTTTCACGTTCCATAAATGAAAATACTCATGACTACAGAGTCCCAGGAACTTTCGGTAGTCTTCGCTGGTTGTCTCGACATCGCGCCGCGGCAGATCTGCTCGGCTGCACATGAGGGTGGACGACCAGCGGTGTTCCAGTCCGCCGTACCCTTGCTCCCGCACCGTTAGCAGGAACAGGTAGCGGTCAAGATCTTTGGGCGGGCCAAGAAAAGCGACCTGTTTTTCACAGAGCGTCGTTAGATCGTGGCACACACGCGCCATGTCGAAGTGCATCTCTCCGTAGACGGCGATTGCATGCGGAATGCCGCAAACATCGAATTCCCCAATATGAATATCACCCATCTCTACCGGGTGATCGATTAACTCGGCGTAATCATCCGCGACAAATTTACCGAAATCGTAGCGACCTGCATCGACAGGACGCATTGAGGTCGCGACTCGCCAATCTGCACCAATTGTTGTTGCCGGTGGCAAAATATCGATGTGACACGTGTGGTGCTCCTGCCCCGCTACAGCAGGGAAAACGCAGGCGCCGTCAAAAAATCCATGGCTCATGTCCAGGTATGCGCCGCGCACGCTTGGATCAAAGGCGTAGATCTCGGCAACCAGGTTTAACGGGCCGCTACAGGCGCCCGCTTGCCAGCTGCTTTTACCCGTCTTGGTGAGCTCAATTTCCTGGCCGTCGGATTCGGCGCGTATGGCGACAACATGTCGCGCGAGATCGCGAATCATATAACTTCCGGGGATCCAGGCCGGAAACTCGAACAACTGTCCTTCGGCGTCAGGTGACGCGACGAGCACCGTCACCTCAAACAGATGTGCAGCAGGATCTTTCGGGACAATGCTGTATTGGTGCGCGTTGGTCATATTCGCTGCATCAACGACGTGCAGCTACGTCAGAACGGGTTCGGTGAGTTTCAGCGTCAGGCATTTCGCTGATCCACCAGCCTTCAGAAACTCTGACAGGTTGACTTCCCTGACCCTGAAACCGGCAAGCATCAGTCGTGCTTTGAGAGGATCCGAAGCCTTGTTGAGGAATACCATGTCACCCACATTGACTGCATTGCAGGCGAAATTGCCCGCATCGAGTGTATCCACGACGATCCGCTTGTGCGGTGCAATACGACTTTCAATGGCGATGCGCGAATCGAAGTCAAAAGCCGGCGGGTGGTACATGAGAAAACCATCCGTTAACGGGCAGAAACATGTGTCGATATGATAGAAGCGGGAATCGACCAACTTGATCGAAACGAGATCAAGGTCAAAAAAAGCCTGAATATCCTTGTGGGCTTCAATTTCCGTCCTGAAACCGTAGCCGGTCCATAACCACGGACCACGGCGATCCCTGAGACAGTCGCCGGCTCCTTCGAAACCGATTTTTTCATCCAGATCCAGCAGCTCGAATCCGTTTTGGGCAAACCATTTTTTAAAAAGTGCTTCTTCCGGCCTGCGCTCATGCGGCATGAAATGGCTGGCAATCGCCTTGTTTCCGTACACAGCGCCAGCATTCGCCGTAAACACCATATCTGGCAAATCGGGTGCGGGCTCCATCTCGACGACATCCGCATGCTCGGCTATGGCATCGCGCAATTCTGTCCACTGCTGCCTCGCGAGATCAATATCGAGTGAACTTTCATGGCCTGCCATCCACGGATTGATGACGTAGTCCACAGTAAAATGGTCCGGCGGACACATCAATATTTTGTCACGGGTATTGCCCATCAGTAACTGTTCCCTGGCCTTTGTATATTTTTATTCGCCGAGAAACGAACCATAACAAAAAAGGGAGCCGGATTGACCGGCTCCCGGAGGAATGCTTGCAGTTGCCCTTTCGGCGGGCCGCACAAAAATTACTGCGTACTGGTCGGGTCGCCGAGATGCATCAGCGGCAAAGGCGACGGGCTGGACCCGTCCATAAAGTACATCTTACTGGCCGGGTCTTTGGAGATTGATTTCAACGCTTCCAGGGACTGTAACTGAACGTATGCCGGATTGTCGGATATGGCCCTGTTGATCGCCTCAATCTCATACGCTTGCGCATCGGCCAGAATCTTCTTGCGTTCTGCTTCCTGCTCGGCTGCTTCGCGGCCGGCTTCGGCCCTGGCAACCTGCTGCTGCAATTCCGTGCGGACGCGCTCGAGTTCCGCTCGCTCTCGCTCGACCGCCTGCTCGCGCTCTTTCTTTTTCTCAATGGCTTCAACAATAAACGGTGGCAGCGTAATGTCGCGAATCAGCACCGCGGTTACCGTAATGCCTTTAGGTTGCAAAAATTCGCGCAGGCCGTCAGTCAATGCGCTTTGCAGTGTGTCCTGTGTGGCTTCGAGAAAGAAGTCCTCTGCCCTGACGATGCTCTTGCCCTGTTCACGGAGCAAGGATCGCAACTTCGGAATCAAATGGACGCGCACTGCAGATTCGGCGTCACCTGTATCCACGAGAATGGCGGGCGCCATGTCACCGTCTATTCGATACTGAACGCTGACGTCCAATCGCGTCTGCAGCTGATCCTGACTGGGGACGTTTGCCGTTTCCAGGTGCGTTTTTTCCCTGGCATCAAAAAGCGTCCATCGGTACAGGGGATTCACAGGAAAGTGCAGGCCCTGCGTGTACTCGTCAGGCTGGACATTGCCGAACAAAGACGCGACGCCTACCTGGCCGGGTGGGACCGTTTTGACAATCTTCGAAACTGCGAAAATCGCCAGAGCGGCTACAACGACCATAACTGGTAAATTCTTCTGCATTCTTATACTTGCCATAAGACACCTCCTACCCAATGAAGTCGCAAAGCAATCATCAGATATTGGGCTGAAATTGTGAATTTAAAGTTGTTTTTCAAAAAACTACTTGGGTGATATTGGTAAATGAATTTCTGCAAGCATGCAGCGTACGCTGCCGCCCGCTGAGCTTTCGATATTGTCTATTGGAGCGCTAACAATTTTCCCGTTTGCCTCGATTCTGGCGAGTTGCGAATTATCCAGTGCCCTGCGCGCCTGCTCTGACATCGCTATTACACGGTCGCCGTCGCTCGATCGCAATTCCAACATGTTACCTGCAAACGCATCCATCTGATCGAATGTCAGCTCGATAACATCGTGGCCGCTATCGTGCAGACTTTGCAGAACCGCCGCACGCTGATCGTCACGCACAATCGCTTCAGCACAAATGACGGCCAGTTCCTCGCCGACATTCATCAGGACGTTCGTGTGATAGACGGGCGCGCCGCCACGGTCAACTGCATCGAACGCAACTACGTCGTAGCCCATTCGTTGGGCAAAATCTCCTAACGCGTCAAGATGGGTTCTCGAGGATATGCAGGCATAAGCAATTCTGTTAACTCGATCGAGAACGAGACTGCCGGTACCCTCGAGGTACTGACTGGCATCCTCATGTCCGGACAAATCAATGACCTCACGAACCAGGTAGCCATACTCGGTAGCCAGCGCATCGATGATGTCCATCCTGCGTTCGGTTCTGCGGTTTGGCGCTTCCATCGGATACAGAACAACGGTTCCGTCCTCATGAAAACTAACCCAGTTATTAGGAAAAATGGCATCGGGGGTATGCGGCTCCTCGGTGTCGGCGATCTGGACGACACGGATACCGGCCTCCATTAGTGCAGATTTCAGCCCCTCGAATTCTGCCTCCGCGTCGAGCTGCTGCTGAGCCGGTGTCGCAGGATTCTTTCCCTGGAACCTATTCGAGGCCGCGGTATGTGGATTACTCTCGAAGCGAACCGGCCGAATCATGAGCACGGCCGTTGCCAACTGAGATTCCATTGTTGAAGTCATATCGTTTAGTCTCTTTCGCTGGGAGCAGAGCTTGCCGTCGAGCTCACAGGAATACAAGCGGGAGAATGTGCTTTGAATACGGAAACGCGAAAATGCATCTTGAACGTCGTCAAAAGTCCTGCGTGGATCAGTCTAATCTGGTTTGGTATGACAATCGGCATCTCGATGCTGGCAACGCCAGTCCGATTTACGGCGAGCACAATTACGCGACCTGTCGCGCTGGATGTAGGGCGAGTCGTATTCGCGGCGCTTAACAAAGCGGAATTCGCCGCATTGATAGTCCTGTTGATCCTTGTCCGCATGTCGGGACGGGCGAGGACGTTTCTGGCGCCGGCTTTTGGCCTTGCGCTGATACTGATGACCCAGGCTACCTGGCTTCTGCCGGAATTATCGGCACGCACCGACCTGATTATTGCAGGGGTCGAGCCTGGTGCATCAATGGCCCATGCTGCGTACTCGATCCTTGAGTTAACGAAGTTATTGCTGCTAGTTTATGTAGGCTTTAAATCGTTGCAGATTTTGTCGAACAGGTAAGGTCCACCATGCCGGCTTTTGGTCTCTCATTGATCGTACAGATTGCGCTTATCGTGCACGTACTCAAGACTGGCAGGGCCTACTACTGGATATTTGTTATCTTCTTACCTGGGGTAGGACCGCTGGTTTATTTCATCGTTGAGCTGTTGCCGGAATTGCTGGAGAGCCGGCGGGGCAGGAGCGCGGTTCGTGGCATTAGAAAAACGCTCGATCCTGGAGCGGACCTCCGGCAGCGACAAAAAGAGCACAAGCTGTCTGGCAGTGTTGACGCAACGCGACGCCTTGCCGGCGAGTTGCTGGAATCCGGAGAGACGGAAAAGGCGATCGCACATTATGAGACCGCGTTGACCGGATTATATGAACACGACCCCGATCTTTTGCTTGGCCTGGCGACGGCGCAGTTCGGCAACGAGCAGTTTGACTATGCGCGTCAAACGCTTGACAGATTGATCGAGCACAACCCGGACTATCGTTCACCAGACGGACATCTTCTGTACGCCCGCTCCGTAGAGGCTTGTGGAGACGGCGACAAGGCGCGTGAGGAGTATGCGGCTCTTGTAGAGTACTACGCCGGCGCAGAAGCTCGAGTGCGCTACGGCGCGTTTCTGGAATCACAGGGCGACAATGCGCTGGCGCTTAACGAGTACGAAGAGATAATGACGGCCGCTGACCTGGCGCCACGGCATTACCTCATCGCACAAAAACACTGGATCAACGAAGCCAAAGCAGGCATCAAGCGGTTGAATGCCGGCACACAATGACCCTTGAAACTGTCGAGCTTGCCGCGTTTGATGACCACACCATCAAGACATTTGACTGGCGACCTGCCAACAACGAGGTGCGGGCCGTTATTCAGATACTGCACGGCATGGGCGAGCATGCCGCCCGCTACGATCGATTTGCCTCTGCCTGCAATTTGCGAGGGGTTGCGGCGGTCTCACACAACCATCGAGGGCACGGGCAACCGGACGAATCTGGCCACTTCGATGACGAAGACGGTTGGGAAAAAGTTGTCGCCGATGTATTACAGGTTCGCCGATACATAACAGAGACCTATCCGCAGCGGCCCGTCATACTTCTCGGCCATAGCATGGGTTCGTTCATTGCGCAGAGTGTTGTGCAGCGACACGGGAACGATATTGCTGCGTTAATCCTGTCAGGCTCAACGCTTGCCAACCGAATCGAGCTTTACGCCAGTCTTTTTGCCGCAACGGCCTTCAAGAGTATCTCAGGCAAGCGCGCAAAAAGTCATTTCCTGAATCAGGCCGGCCTCGGTAATTTTAATCGTCCCTTCAGACCTTCACGTACCGACTACGACTGGCTCAGTCGTGACGAGACAGAAGTTGACCACTACGTCGCCGATCCGCTCTGTGGCGGCCTGTTTTCCAATCAGTTCTGGATCGACCTGACTGCTGGCCTTATTGAAGTCAGCGACCACCGGTCGATTGGTTTGATACGCCACGACCTGCCAATCCTGATCACAGGCGGAGAAGTTGACCCGGTCGGTGGTCGCGAGGGATTGACCAAGTTGGCGGAAGCCTATCGAAGGACGGGGCATGACGCTGTTACATTGAAAATTTATGCTGACGCTCGACACGAGATGCTCAATGAAACTAATCGGGATGAAGTGACAGCGGAAATCATTTCCTGGATTGAGCAGATTCTGGCGGCCTGACAAACAAGGCGAGCCAGAATTTTACTCTGATCCTAAACGTTTCTTCCAATAAAAAAGAGGCCGTCTCAAAAGAGACGGCCTCCGTTTTCTTTAGCCTTCGGTCCATTGACGCGCTAAGCACGCCGTGGACGTTCAGTATCCTTAGAAGGACACCTGAACTTTACCGAAGTAGTAGCCACCCATCCATGGTGCGAAGCTGCCGGAGCTGTAGGTACGTCCACAGCACTGGTCATTGTCGCTGGCTACACGATCTAGCTCATCCGGGAACTCATCGAACAGGTTGCGAGCACCCAGCGAGAGACGCCAGTTGTCGTTAACCTGCCAGTTGGCTTCCAGATCGAAGTAGGTCGTTGAGCTGAACGTCTGAATCGCCAGGTACGGCGAGGTGTTGTCCGAGTTCTGTGACTCACCGAAGTAGCGAACACGACCCATGATGCTTACGTCACCCACTGCATGCGTAGCCGTCAGGTTCCAGCGGAAGTTCGGATCAGCATTCTCGAAGTCAAACTGCGCTTCCGGGTTCAGGAAGTCACTTGCGTCAGACTGCAGTGAACTCTTGTTCCAGTTCATCGCAAACGCCAGGTCCGTTGTCTGACCGTTATTCCATTCAACCGGATAGGAAGTAACAACGTCCACACCCTTCGTCTTGCTGTCGAAGGCGTTCTGGAAATAGTTCACGCCACCGATCGAGTTAGCACCAGCAACGCCGGCTGCCTGTAGAGCAAGGAAGTTCTGGTATGCGTCACCTGATGTCGGATCAGTCGAAACGTCAAGCACAGAAATCGCGTTGAAGCGATCATCGACATCGATCTGGTAGAAGTCCACCGTAACCGTCAGCTCTTCGATATCTGCTGTGAAACCCAACGTGTAGCTGGTTGACGTTTCAGGTTTGAGCGGAATGGCGCCAAGTGCTGCAGCAACCGGACCTGAAGGCGGGAACAGACCGGTAGCAACCGGGAAGCCGTTCGGCAGCCTGGTAGATACGTTGGTTGTACCCTGCTGACCCGGTGTTGGTGCCCGGAAACCGGTACCCCACGAACCGCGGATGGCGAAGTTGTCGCTCACCAGGTAACGGCCTGCAACCTTACCGACCAGCTCATCGCCGAAGTCAGAATAGTCTTCGTAACGAATAGCAGCCTGCAGGAAGAGTGAGTCATTTACGTCCGTGCTGATGTCGCCGTAGACAGAGTAGGAATCACGCGTGTACTTGTCAGAGAACGCCGGCGAGTAGCCCGGGAATCCGTTAGAACCAACACCGTTAACCTGGTAAACCGGATCGGCTGAGTCTGTGCAGTCGAGTCCGGCAATCGTGTCTCCTGCAACCGCCGCCTGGCCACCGATGCTTTGCGTGAACGCGCCACCGCCAGCAACTGTGGTCGGTGTGCGCAGCGCGAAGTCGGCCTCCGTCGTACAGAAGCCATACGGATCCTGAACGGCGTGCGGACCAGAATCCCATGAGGCAACGTCTGAGCTCTGCCCCACGTCATATTCCTCATCGAGGAAGCTGAAGCCGTACGCGATGACTAGATCAGAGGCCGTGCCAATATCGATATCGTTCGAGAGATCGATCTGGAACTGCATTTCTTCGTTGGTCAAGGTACCCGGACGGAAATCCGTCGGTGAGTCAACGCCGTATGACGGGTTGATCGTGTTGAACAAACGATAGTCGATTTCGTTTGATCCCATTCGTGCACTGATATCGTAGTTAAAACCACCGTCGGTCGCACCTCGGTAGCCGAGTACGCCACCTATGTCTTCGACCTCACCCTCGAACCGCGGTGTGAAGCCACCCGGGAACTTCTCGAGCGGGATGTACAGCGAACCATCCGCGTTGCGCTGGAACTCGATCGTGCCGTTGTGCGGGTAACGATGGAAGAAGCTGCCGTCGCCCTTACTGTCTGAGAAGTTAGCCCAACCGTATATCTCCGCGCCGTTGTTGAGTTCGATGCCAGCATTAACAAATGCACGCACTGCCTCATTATTCGGCTGGCCCCATGGCATCACGTTCACGCCCTCAACCGATGCATTGTGCGGGTTAAGCGAGCCGTCGGGATATGCCGAGACGAACGGTGCGATGTAGGCGGCAGTTTCCGGCGTGTAAATGAAGCCGCTGTCCCCTTCGGCGCCCGCTGCAATCGGAGTCCCATTCACGAACGACTGAGAGACGGCGTTGGAACCGCCGAAGCGCGGGTTGTTCGGATCTACGCAGAACCATGATTCGCAATAAGGTTCAGCACGCTCGTTGGCGTCCTGCTCGGTGATTTCGGCAGAAATCGAGAGAAAGCCGTTTTCGCCGAGAGGCAGTCCAACGTTACCAGATACAGTGTAGCTGGACCCGTCGCCTTCAAAATACTCACCCAGGTCACCAACTAGGGTGATGCCTTCAGCGTTATCTTTCAGGTTAAAGTTGATCACGCCGGCGATGGCGTCAGATCCGTACTGTGAAGAAGCACCGTCACGCAGCACTTCGATACTCTGGATTGCCGTAGAAGGAATCGTCGCTACGTCGGGACCCTGTGTACCTGAGCCGCCGATGGAGACGAGCGCCGCACGATGGCGTCGCTTACCATTGATGAGTACCAGCGTGTGATGCGAAGGCAAGCCACGCAGTTCTGCTGGTCGAATGAAGCTCGCACCGTCAGAAATCGGCTGCCGGCTTACGTTGTAAGACGGTACCAATGTCTGCAGGATATCTTGAGTATCCGTGTGTGCGACCGCTTCGATCGAACTCGCATCGAAGGTATCGATTGGGACGGCGGAGTCCACCGCTGATCGCGGCTTGCCTCGAAGACCCGTCGTGATGATCTCTTCGATCGCATCATCCTGAGCCCCCTGCGCCTGTGCCTGCGTTGACAGTGCTGGCATCGCCAGAGCTGCCACCGATAAAGGCAGTAAAAAACTAGTGAGTTTACGCATTTACTTTC
>JBPCYD010000334.1:0-2975 GCA_051007895.1 Woeseiaceae bacterium | reverse complement strand
GTACTAAATCCTGATAAGCACTATTGACGGACTCTACCGCTACGACATCAATGACGTAATCCGTATCGAAGGTCGCTACAACAATGCACCGGAACTCGTGTTCCTGCGAACCGGGCGCGGCATGACCAACCTCACCGGCGAAAAGGTCTCGGTCAACCAGATCATCGAGATCTTCCGGGGTACATCCGAGTCAACAGGCGCCATCGCTGATCACTTCAAGGCCGAAGCCGACGAAGAAAACAGTCGGTATCTCTTCAGGGTCGAGTTTGGCACGAAGCTTACCGAGGCTGACGAAAAGCGTTTTCTGCTGGAGCTCGATGACAGGCTCAAGCACACCAACATGGAATACAAGGCAAAACGCGACTCGCAGCGGCTCGGCAACCCGGTGATGCATGTGATGCGCGAGGGCTGGTACGAACGCGGCCGGCGACAGCAGGTCGCGGAAGGCAAACGCGCATTTCAGGCGAAGACCGAGTTGCTGAGCGCCGAGAAACTCCAGACGCAGTTCATCCGGCCGGAACTCGAGAACGTGGTCGAAATGGACTAGACGTTGATGCGCACGCGGTTGTAACGGAGTCGCAGGTCATGGACTCTATATCGAAGCGATCTGTCTTTCTCCTCAAAAACCTGATGTTCAGCCGTTCCGTGCGGGCTTGGGCAGACTCAGGTGCAGGATGATGTAGGCTGCCAGCGCCGAAAGGAGAGAACCCACCAATATACCCAGCCTATCCGCCCTGATGTAGCCGCCGGAGTCTTGTTCAAAGGCCAGTCCTGAAATGAAGAGACTCATGGTGAAACCGATACCGCAGGCGAAAGACACGCCGAGCAGTTGCGGCCAATTGACGCCGGTCGGCAGCCGGGCAATTCGCAACGCGATAGCTAACCCGACGAACGACATTATCCCGACTGGTTTTCCGATCAGCAATCCGGTTATTGCACCCAGCGTGACGGGTTGTACCAGGTTATCAACGGAGATGCCGCCCAGAGCCAGTCCGGCGTTTGTGAAGGCGAAAACAGGCAGAATCGCGAATGCGACAGGAGTATGTAGGTCAGATTCCAGATCTCGTAACGGAGACTTGCCGTTTTTGTCACGCAAGGGAATGCAAAAAGCGATCAGCACACCGGCGAGTGTCGCGTGAACGCCGGATTTCAGGACAACGACCCACAGAACAATACCCAGTAAGACGTAGCTCGATGTGCGAGTCACGCCCATGCGATTCATCGTAATGGCGATAGCGAGCGCCACGGCACCCAATCCAGTGAAATGCAGATCGTTTGAGTAGAACAAGGCAATAATGACAATTGCCGCCAGGTCGTCAAATATTGCCAGTGAGAGCAAAAAGACTTTCAATGCTATAGGCACGCGACTGCCGAATACGCTCAGTAACGCCAGCGCGAAAGCAATGTCCGTTGCAACTGGAATCGCCCATCCATCGAGCGCAACGGAATCGCCCCAGTTCAACCACGTATAGATCGCGGCGGGTACGATCATGCCGCCAAGCGCGCCCACACCCGGCAAGACTACCTGCGAAAAAGACGACAACTCTCCTTCGACTATTTCGCGCTTGATTTCGAGGCCGATCAGAAAGAAAAATACAGCCATAAGACCGTCATTAACCCACAGCAGAAGGGGCTTGTTGATTGCCAGCGCACCAACCTGAATAGCGACGGTCGTACCAAGGAGCGCCTCATAATATTGTGATAACGGTGAGTTGGCGACCAGCATCGCAAGTATTGACGAAATCAGTAGCAGGATTCCTCCTGCGGATTCCAGCTTCATGAAGTCGCGGATTGTGCGCCCTACCGCTGATGCGTGTTGTTCTTCTTCCATGCGCATTAATAGTGGAGGAAATTACGAAATTAGCAAGATCATTTCGCCTTGAAGAGTCCACAATCACAGATCACGAAGTGAATCCTGGCGCGAGTTCGAAAGGTAATTGCGAGACGCTAATCAGTTATTCGCTCTATAATTCGCCATGTAGAAACAATTTTTAACTGACGATGCCGACAGAACTTGCCTCATTCGCTTTCATCATTACCCTGGCCGCGGTGGTCAACGGGCTGGGTATCGTGCGCTGGCTGACTGGCTTTTCGGAATATCTTCGGCGGCGGAAAAGGCTGAGCATAAAACCGTACTGGGTATTCGTACTCATCGCCGGTTTCCAGTTTCTGTTACATGTGCTGATGTGGTGGTCGCTTTGGAGCGTGCGCGGCACTGGCGAGATAAACTTCCTCATCTACGTTTATCTCCTGGCGGGCCCAATACTGCTGTATCTAGGTACCAGTGTTCTTGCCCCCGACATTGTCGACGGCTCGGTCGATATGAAAGCGCATTACTTTGGTGCGCGCACAACTTATTCCAGCATCCTCGCACTGCTTTGGTTCTGGGCAATTTTTATGTCACCGGTATTGCGCGGGGAATTCGCACCGACACTGCCGGTTTTTGCGATGTTCTTCGCGGCGGCCGTGGTTCAGCGCTTATCGGGGAGCCCAGGGGTTCAGGTAGCAGTTGCCGTCGCAAATTGGATACTGTTTGTGTGCTTTATTGGTCTGTATGCTATGCGACTTGACGGCGCGAGTGCCTGATCGCTCCGCCGCCCTTGCATTTGAGAAGGAAACAAACTGTGCGCCACCAATCTCAACTTTTTCTCTTATTGATGTTCTGCGCATCAGCCAGTCTTGCGGCAGACCCTGGCTCTGAACGCGCGAGTATCTCTCTCGGCGCGTTTCTTACGGATCGAGACACAACCGGGCGCGTTGATTCGGAGACACTGGGTCTTGGCACAGTGATTGACGCCGAAGATGATCTGGGGCTGGATTCATCAGATACGGTTGCGCGTCTGGATGCTTACTACCGCTTCAATACACGCCACCGCATCGATTTTTCCGTATTTGATTTGTCCCGCGACGCAACCGGAACGATCGATCGGTCAATCCAGTTCCGTGATGAGATCTTCGACGTCGACTCGACCATT
>JBPCYD010000333.1:0-7082 GCA_051007895.1 Woeseiaceae bacterium | reverse complement strand
CCGAAATTCGGCATCCGCAGCATCCCGACACTGATGCTGTTCAAAGATGGCAACGTGCACGCCCAGAAACTTGGCGCGATGTCGAAATCGCAACTAACGGAGTTTCTGGAATCTAATCTGTGAGAGGATACTTGGGTAATCAAACACGAAGTCGGCCAAAGCAGTCGGCTAAATCAAACAAGGGCAACAGCAACCAGGGTGGTCGCCGGCGTCGCAGACGTCCGCATAACGATTCTCTGCCAGATGATGATGGCAGTCTCGAGGTCATACCAGCCGATCAGCTAGAGCAATCCAAAAGCGCCATGAACCTGACGGAGTTGAAAACCCGTCCGGCCAGCGCGTTGGTTGAGCTTGGTGAATCACTGGGCCTGGATAACCTGGCGCGATCACGCAAGCAGGACATCATCTTCAACATTCTTCGCGCGCATGCGAAGAATGGCGAGGATATTTATGGCGATGGTGTGCTTGAAATTTTGCAGGACGGCTTCGGCTTCTTGCGTTCAGCAGACAGTTCCTACCTGGCAGGACCGGACGATATCTATGTGTCGCCTAGCCAGATTCGGCGCTTCAATCTGCGGACCGGCGATACTGTCTCGGGATTGATTCGACCACCAAAAGAAGGCGAAAGGTATTTCGCGCTGCTGAAAGTGGGTGAGATCAATCACGATGCGCCCGAAAACGCGCGCAGCAAGGTGCTGTTCGAAAATCTGACGCCGCTTTTTCCGAAAGAACGCCTCAAACTTGAACAGGGCAATGGCAGCACAGAAGACCTGACAGCGCGGATCATCGATATGGTCGCGCCAATCGGCAAAGGCCAGCGTGGCTTGATTGTTTCGCCGCCGAAAGCGGGTAAAACAATGCTGCTGCAAAATATCGCGTCAGCGATTGTTGCGAATAGTCCGGATGTTGAGTTAATCGTGCTGCTGATTGACGAGCGGCCTGAGGAAGTCACCGAGATGCAGCGTACCGTTCGCGGTGAAGTTGTCTCGTCGACGTTTGATGAGCCTGCGAGTCGCCACGTGCAGGTTGCCGACATGGTAATCGAAAAAGCCAAGAGACTGACTGAGCACAAACGTGATGTCGTCATTCTGCTCGATTCCATTACCCGGCTGGCACGCGCCTACAACACGGTCGTGCCGTCCTCCGGGAAGGTGCTGACCGGTGGTGTGGATGCCAATGCCCTGCATCGTCCCAAGCGCTTCTTCGGCGCAGCAAGAAACATTGAAGAAGGCGGCAGCCTTACAATTCTTGCCACGGCACTGGTCGATACCGGGTCGAAGATGGATGAAGTCATTTACGAGGAATTCAAAGGTACCGGCAATATGGAGATCCACCTGGATCGACGTATTTCTGAAAAACGTGTTTTCCCGGCGATCAACATCAATCGTTCCGGCACGCGTAAAGAAGAGTATTTGACTGATCCCGAAGAGCTGCAGAAGATGTGGGTCTTGAGAAAAGTCCTGCATCCGATGGACGAGCTGGCAGCGGTGGAGTTTCTGCTGAACAAGTTGCAGGATACCAAAACCAATGCCGATTTCTTCGAAGCAATGAAGCGCTGAGAACGATTCAGCCGTCGCGATACTGCGTCACTCCAAAAGCCCCGATTTTTCGGGGCTTTTTTTTGGTTTGCAGCTGGACGGGCAGTCTTTTGCGCGAAACAATTTGCCGCAACCGGCCGTTTATGTTTCCTTTGGCGGCACGGGCAGGCAATACAGCGAAGGAGGTTTCGTGTCGGAAAAACTTCAACAGACAGACCGAACAACGATAAGTCGACATTCAGAACGAGCTTCATATGACCGTGACACGGCATACGAGATACTCGACGAAGGCATGGTCGCGCATGTCGGATTTGATGTGGGCAACGGAGTAACCGTCATACCGATGACCTATGCGCGCCTGGATGATGCGATCGTTTTGCACGGCGCCGTAGCGAGTCGATGGTTGGCGGCATTCAAAGCGGGTTGGCCCGTCAGTGTCTGCGTTACCCTGCTTGATGGACTTGTACTCGCCCAGTCTGCTTTCTCGCACTCGATGAATTATCGCTCTGTGGTCGTTTTCGGCGATGCGCGGCTCGTGACCGACAAAGCCGAGAAAGATCTCGCGTTCAAGGCTTTCCTCGATCACCTTGTACCTGGCAGGTGGGAGGATTCGCGGCAGCCCGATGACAAGGAATCAGACGCGACAATCGTTCTGTCTGTACCAATCAGTGAGGCGAGCGTGAAAGTGCGGTCGGGCCCGCCCAAAGATGCCGCCAAGGACCTGGGCCTGGGTTATTGGACAGGTGTCATTCCACTCGAGATGACTTCCGGGACGGCGATTCCGGATCCTGTGATGGACCCTGGTCGAAAAATACCGGACTATGTCAGCAAGTTTGGACATCGAGCGGATGGATGATGAAAACGCGTTCCTGTTCCTTCCTACTTTTGCTGGCCACGATCACCGTGTCCGCACAAACGGTAACGACGCCGGCCGACATACCGACTAAAGCGTTCGCACAGCTTCCCGTGATGCGTAGTGCCCGAATTTCTCCGGACGGCGCCAATCTCGCTTACATTCGCCCGATCGAGGGTCGCGGTCACCTGGTTATACAACCGCTTCTGGAGGCAGGTCAGCCGTTCGTCGCGCCTCCGACAGGAGACGCCGAGTATGACTGGTTGCGTTGGGCCAACAATGAGCTGCTGGTCTTTTCGATATCGGCGACGAGGAAGCGCGGGACGATAGAGACTTCAGAGACAAGACTGTGGTCGGTCAAGCAGGATGGTAGTGGTGCCACTCACATTGTTCTTCCGTCACGCCGGGCAAAGACCGGATCTGGCGTTTCGCGAGACCTGCCGCCAGCGCAACTGCAGGGAAATGTTATCCACTGGTTACCCGATGAGCCAAATCATATCCTGCTGTCACTGGATGGCGACCACAATGCAGCCAACGAAGTACGTCGCATTGATGTTAGAGATGGCACATACGATCTTGTTCGAAGAGATGCCAGCGGAATTCAGAACTGGCTGACGGACCAAAGCGGTGAGCTTAGATTTGGCTGGGGATTCAGAAGTTCAAACCTGAAAACATTGACCCTTGATCAAAACGGCAAGTGGCGATCTGCAGAAAAAGCAGAGTGGTGGGATGCAGACTATTTCCCGCTGGGATTCACAGCGGCACCAGACATTGCGTATGTTCGTGGTCCCGACGAAAGGGGCTACAAGGTTATCCGTACAATGAGTATCAGTTCGGGCGAGTTGTCCGATATTGTATTTGCACGCGACGGCATTGATGTGGGTTCGCTCGTGGACGATCCCCTGACTCAACAGCCCGTTGGCGTGACCTACATAGACGATTTCAGGAAAATTCACTACTTCGACGAATCGCTTGCAGCGCTGCAAAAGGCGCTTGACAAGGCATTGCCGGAAACCGCAAACGAAATCGTAAGCATGACCGGCGACAGGCGCAAAGTACTGGTTTATTCGTCCAGCGATATTGATGCCGGCACATATGCGTACCTTGATCGTGACGAAAACAGCCTGAGTATCATTGCGGAAGCAATGCCCGGACTACCCCCGGAGCTGATGAGCGAAGTCGAGCCCGTCAGTTACGCTGCAAGGGACGGCCTGGAGATTCCAGCATACCTGACGGTACCGAGGGCATCGGCCCGAGAGAACCTGAGGGTCGTTGTCATGCCACATGGTGGCCCGAGCGCGCGTGACGATAGATCATTCTGGTTTCTCTCTCAGTTCCTGGCAGCACGCGGCTACGCCGTCTTTCAACCGAATTTTCGCGGATCAACCGGATACGGCAAAGATTTTGAAGATGCGGGGAGAAGCGAGTGGGGTGGAAAGATGCAGGAAGACGTAACCGACGGTGTGCATTGGCTTGTCGAACAGGGAATTGCCAACCCGGATAAACTCTGCATTGTCGGTTGGTCGTATGGAGGCTATTCAGCCGCAATTGGTGCTGTCCAGACGCCGGACCTCTATCAATGTGCTGCGAGTATTAACGGGGTGCTCGATCTGCCTCGCCTGATTGCCGACGATCGTCACTATATTGGCGGCACAGCCTGGACAAAGCACATCGGGTTGGAAGGCGAGAATGCGAAATTGGTATCGCCTTATCACCAGGCCGAACGCATCACCATTCCTATGTTGATCATCCAGGCGCAGGATGACGCACGGGTACACGAAGACCAGGGTAAGCGAATGGCGAGAATACTCGATCGGCAGAAGAAGCCGGTTACCTATGTTGACGTGGAGCTAGGCGGGCATAGTATGACCAATGAAGCTGCCCGAGTGACTATTCTGCAATCTCTGGAAGAATTTCTCGATCAGAACCTGAGCGACGATTAGTCGGCATACACCTGGCGCGATCACCAGGGGTGTAATGGCACGATCGTACCGGTCGGAAAAACGGAATGCTCCCGTGCGAGCTCGACGTAACCGTAGGTGCCACTCAGTGCCGAGAAATCACCGGACGTATTAGTCCTGACTGGAATGGCGCCGGTTCGACCATCCTCCATCGCGGTAATGCGAACCGGCATGAAAAACGTCAGGTCCGCAGCGAATCTGACATCTTCGGTCAAAGTGGCCCGATGTACGTCAGGCAGTATTCCGCCACTCGCCACGCGCAATGCAGGAAGGACATACTGCCGGCAACAGACGAGTGACGACACGGGATTGCCCGGCAGCGCAAACACGGCCTGATTCTTGGGACCGATGCCGAACCACATCGGCTTGCCCGGTCGTTGGCGAATCTTGTGAAACACGAGTCGCACGCCAAGGTTCTCCAGGGCCTGCGGTACGAAATCTGCCTTGCCCATCGAGACGCCCCCGCTAAGGACGAGAACAGCGGCCTCATCCAGGTGTTTCGCAAGTCTCGATTCCAGCCTCGCGGGCTCGTCGGTCAGATGTTCATGAGCAACATCGCTGTATCCATGTTGTTGCAGCATCGCGATGAGTGCCGGGCCGTTCGACATGCGAATCTGATGCGGCGCAATCGACTGACCCGCTGGCACCAGTTCGTTACCGGTGGAAATCACACGGATCGCGGGCAGGTCACTGACCTGAACTGTATCCAGGCCGCACGATGCAATTACGGCAAGGTCCAACGGCGATACCGGAGAGTTCGGCTGAAGAACCTGGTGGCCCTTTTGGTAATCCGAACCTCGAGGGTGTACGAATTGATTCATTTCGGCGCGGTAACCGTCTTCGATTGTCGCGGTGCGATTTTTGACCGTTAGTCGTTCGACGGGAACGATGCAGTCAGTGCCGGCAGGGAGTGCAGCGCCCGTCATAATCTCAATGCAGTTTTTGCTCGAGGCGAGTTTCTGTGCGGGATCGCCCGCATACTGCGTCGCCTGAATGTTGAATTGGCGATTTCCTTCATCAAGACTTGCGAAACTCAAGGCAATTCCGTCCATCGTGACCCTGTCGAACGGCGGCTGGTCGCGCTCCGCGGCAACAGCCTGACGCAATATTCTGCCGGACGCTTGAGCTATCGAAACCGATTCGCTGGCAAACGCCGGCATCGAGTCGGCGATTGCCTGCGTCGCTTCTTCTGTGGTCAGCATGCGCCGGTTTCGCGTGCGATCGCACGATGACCGATGTCACGCCGATAGTAGGCGTCGTTCCAGGTAATATTGTCGACCGCCGTGTACGCGGCTTTACTGGCGGCGAGTACTGATGTTCCCAGCCCAACGATACAGAGTACCCGTCCACCGCTGGTAACGACGTCGCCGCCGTCTAATGCGGTGCCCGCGTGAAAGACTTTGCTATTCGCGGCGACACTTTGCAGCCCTGAGATCGCTTTGCCTTTCGTATAATCAGCCGGGTATCCGCCCGCGGCCATAACGACACCGAGTGCAGCGCGCTCATCCCATTCTGCGGTCATCTCTGAGAGATTGCCCGCCAGTGCCGCTTCGCAAAGGCTAACGAGATCAGAGCGGAGACGTGCCATGATGGGTTGTGTTTCCGGGTCGCCCATGCGGCAATTGAACTCGATCACCTTCGGCGTGCCGTCCGGTGTAATCATCAGGCCCGCGTAGAGAAAACCGGTATAGGTGATCCCATCTTTGCGAAGCCCGGCCAGCGTCGGGTTGATGACCTGCTCGAGGATTTCCTTTTCCATATCAGCGTTGACCACGGGTGCCGGGGAGTAGGCGCCCATGCCGCCAGTATTCGGCCCTGTGTCTCCTTCGTCACGCGCTTTGTGGTCCTGCGATGTCGCAAGCGGCAGCACGTTGGTGCCGTCGGTAACCACAATGAAACTGGCTTCTTCACCCTGCAGGAATTCTTCGACGACAATCGTGTTTCCTGCGGCACCAAAACGACCGGCCGCGAGCATACTGGTGGCCGCATCCTCGGCTTCTTCGAGCGACTGCGCGACAACCACACCCTTGCCGGCCGCGAGCCCGTCCGCCTTGACTACGATCGGGGCGCCCCTGGCTCTGATGTAGGCGAGCGCTGGTTCCAGTTCGTCGAAGTTCTGGTATGCCGCCGTCGGAATCTGATGCCGTTGGAGAAAATCCTTGGTAAACGCCTTGGAGCCCTCCAGTTGTGCGCCGGTGGCATCCGGGCCAAAGCAGGGAAGGTCTGCTGCTCGAAACTGGTCGACGATTCCGTTTACCAGGGGGACCTCCGGACCGACAATCGTCAGGTCTATAGCCTCAGTTCGAGCGAGCTCAAGCAGTGCCGGAATATCTTCAGCACTCACCGCAACATTGCGGACGCCTGCCTCGCACGCCGTGCCGGCGTTTCCGGGTGCGACAACGACGTCGCTAACGCGCGGGGACTGTGCACATTTCCACGCCAACGCATGTTCTCTTCCTCCGCCACCGACAATTAGTATTTTCATCGCATTGAATCGCGGCTAAAGCCGCTCCTACTATTTACGTTTCAATCAACAGCTCAAGTCCCATCCGTGGGCGCGGCTTCAGCCGCGATTGCAGAATTTCAAACCCATCCGTGGGCGCCGCTTCAGCCGCGATTGCAGACTTTCAAACCCATCCGTGGGCGCGGCTTCAGCCGCGATTGCAGACTTTTAAACCCATCCGTAGGAGCGGCTTTAGCCGCGATTCCTTTTCGTCATGCTAGTGGCGA
>JBPCYD010000332.1:0-15611 GCA_051007895.1 Woeseiaceae bacterium | reverse complement strand
GATATAGAGTCCATGACCTGCGACTCCGTTACAACCACCTGCGGATCAACGTCTAGTCATTCTCGACCACGTTCTCTGGTTCCGGCCGGATGCACTGCGTCTGGAGTTTCTCGGCGCTCGGCAACTCGGTCTTCGCCTGAAAAGCGCGTTTGCCTTCCGCGACCTGCTGTCGCCGGCCGCGTTTTTATTCTCGTCCGAATCTAATCAGCACATTGTAATCTCAGTTCTCGACCGTTCGAGAACCACTTTTCTTCATTTATCGGCACTTATTTTGACGGCAGCACTATTCTGCTAACATCGATTCAATATGACAATCTCAAAAAATGACCAGACGCTCAGATTCTCAAAGTCTTCAGTTCTCACTGTCGCTGCGTTGATTATCATGTGCAGCAATGCCAACGCCGATCATCGATTTGCTATTGGCTGGTCGCAGTGGGCAGCGCTGGATGAATTTGATGTTGGAAGTTATAAAGTTTCGTACGAGTTTGGCGAGATCGAGCGTGCGTGGAATATTCGTATTGGCCTTACTGGCTTTTACAGCGAAAATGACGAGTACTTCGCTGGAATCGGCGCGACTAAAGAGTGGAGTATGAGTCCAAAATGGTCGTGGGGGATTGCGCTTGATGCGGGTTACTTTAGCGGCGACGCCCTGGGAGACGAGGTCGAATTCTACACAAGGGCGTTGCTGAACTGGCATGTTTCGCAATCAGGCTTTCTCCGCCTCGAGTTTGGCCATATTTCAAATGCCGGGTTCGGAACCACGAACCCGGGTTCGGAAAATCTAGGGCTCACGTACAACTGGAGCTTCTGACCTACCTGCCCGTGTTACAACAAAGAAATAGTTAAACCTGACACCTCATATTGCTAACTATCTCTCCGCAGCGCACACAATAGAATCACGCTGCAATGGATCGCTGTTCCAGGATGGCATGAACTCAATCCGACCAGCACGACAAAGAAAACGCCAAAAGGGTCGAGTGCTTGGTCACGTAAGAAAAGTCCATACTCGCTGCACGTGCTGCAAATATGAATTGTAATCTCGGGCGGTAGCCTTCTCGGGGAAAGCCGTCTCACTTTGGCAGAATCTGCGAATGCGCTACGGGAAATTCTGCGAGCAACCGTGGAGTGCAGATCGGCAATGTATGTGTTATCGGCGTGTTTCGGACGAGCGCCACCGCCACGTCTCTTGCCTAGTCGATATAATCGAACTCGAAACGAAAACCCAGCAGATACGCGATGCCTCCGAGGTCAATATCATCGACTTCAGTCGTAAAGTACTGACCCTCTAAAAAAATATAGGTGTTGACCAGACCGCTGCTGGCGCCACTCTTAGGCGCACGCCGATCGAACCGGGTCAAATCGAGCCGCACGCCGGCGCGCGCGTTGAAGCCAAGATCAGTTCGGCCGCTTCGATTCGACTGTGAATCGATGTCCTGCTTGTAATAGGCGCTCGTTATTCCACCACCAACATACGGAGTCAACAGCGGATTGGCGCCGAATCTGCCGCGGAAAGTGACAAACAGATGCGCGGGAACGAGAGTGTACTGGACCTTGCCGCCAGGCGAATTACTCTCCTGTAAAATACCGACGCCACTGTCCTGCATGTAGCCAAGCTCACCGCCAACTTCTAGCCATTCCCTGAATTGATAGGTGAACGCGACACCGAAGTAGCCATCTTCGTCGCTGCCGTAAAACTCCTTGTACATCGGAAGATCGGGCTCGAACAGGCCACCCTTGATTTCGAAGGCCCACGTCAGTGCGGGGGCGCGGTCGTCAGCGACGACAACCGGACTAAATGTAGCCAACACTACAAGGATACAGGCACAGCCGCATCGCAAGAGAGTGATCATAGTCCTGGTCTAGGCGCAGTGATGCGTCGAATATGTTGTCGGCGTCGTATCGTCAACAAAATCAGCAACGTGGTCAGAATCATTTTCGTGGGCAGTGAGGACGCAATCACGAAGAGTGCGAATACGACAAACGGCAGGAGCAGTAGCCGTACGAGCGGCTTAAGAAAACCATACTCAGTGATGAAGTCTGCGGCGACTGGACCATAGGTGTAGTACCAGTCGACAAAAACGCGGCCGGGTCGATTCACCAACAGGTACTGGTCGCGCAGATCCCGCAACACCTGAACCTCGGCCATCCAGTCGGCACCAAACGCGGCGGTCGCGACGAAACACCCATCATCCGGCAAGTCTGGAACTGGGGTCGTTTCGGATGGAGTTGCCGTAAGCTCATTCGACGTGAAACTCTCGAAAAACGGCCCGATCATGATCGTGCTTTCTGCCAGAAATTCGCTCTCGTTGCGGTTCTGGGTGTTGTCAAGCGCGGTAACCGAAACATGGTAGACCGGCTGCGCCAGGGCGCTGACCGCAAACAAATAAGTAACGCCATCCTGCAGCCCGCCCACGGTGAAACCGGTCACGTTTCCCGCCTCGACCTGATTCTCACTGATTGACCCAATGCCGTAGTGGACGCTGTATGCGTTAGCCTCCGCTACCGCCGTCCATGTCAACGCCATGGCGTTCGATCTTGGCTCCGCCGACAGTAGCTGTGGTACCGGTGGTGCGAGCACCGTGGGCTGCAGGTCGACGAGCCGTAACGTCGTATTGTCGCCCGCTTCGAGCGGCGATGGCTGTGCCCCGCCGTCTGCATCGGTGCCGTTGTAAGGTGGGCCCGGCTGATTCTGCTGATAGTAGACTCGGTAACTGCCCGGGTTTGCCGAATTCGTGACGAGGTACGCCAGGTTCGCATCCCAGGACACATCGACGTTATAGGGTGGTTGCGTGGCGGGACTCGCATCAGCCAGGCTTGGCGCCGCAACTGGGTAGGGCGACACATCAGCAAACTCGCCACCATAGGCGCCACTGTCCGCGACAGAGTTGTCGATGATGTCGTCTGCGCCGGTCCCGGTGTCAATACAGGGTGAATTCTCGCGCAGATGAAAATCCCCTATACCGACGTCGACGAATAGTGGGTCACCGATCTGAGAGTTCGTGCCCAGGCTTGTATCGACATCACCGTTTTTCAGGTCCTGATTATCGAAAAAGCAATTGTATTCCACGTTCGCGTTGGGATCGGCGACAGGCTGGATAGGGGTAATCGTGCGCGTGTTACCGGCAAAAATGTTGTTGGTGACTGGAATATCGTCCGTGTCGCGTCGAACAGCCTCGAAGTTTTGCCAAAATACGTTATGCAGGATATCTGTGGTGGAGTCGGCGTCTACGCGAACACCAAATTGTGTCAAACCATCCACTATGTTATTGGCGATCTGTAGATCGCTGCTATCAATGACGTCGATTCCGATTGCAGCATTGAGAATGGTGAAGTTGGCCAGAAGCACACCGGTGACCGCATTCGCCTGAACCGCCGTACCATCACCTCCGGGGTCGATAAAGGTCCGGGAGGCTTCCCTTCCGCGCACGTCGACGCCACTTTTTAGTGTGATGTTTTCGTTGTACGTACCCGGTTCCGCGATGACAATATCGTCGACGACAGCCGCATCAATGGCGGCCTGAATAGTGGGTTGATCAGTTGGAACGATAATTTGTTCGCCGAAAGCCGGCTGCAGAATCGCGACACCGGCACATATGCAGCAAATTCTGCTTTTGGTACTGAATGGCATGAATACAGTGTAGCGAAATTGGGCAATTGCTGGGTCAAAACCAGTCCCAGCGGGTGAGTACATGCTTGGTACCGATTAGACATTTGCGTTGTTATGGCGCTCAGTGCAACGAGGGAGCAATCCATTCCATTTAAGTAGTACTGCCGCAGTAAGTCGTTGGTTGCCGCCGGCTGGATCTCGTCCAATATTAACGCGAGCAAATGGCAGAGTTACGTGCCGCCGCAGTTGTAAATCCCGTTTAGTCGAAGCGCCAGGAAACAAAGGCGACTAGGCCGTCATAGGCGAAGTCCGCCTGATCGTTCGAGCCCTTGTCCTCACCCTCGACGTCGACGAAATTATAAGCGAGGCCGAAGCCGATCCGCTCGAATGCGTGGTACTCGATTGAGACGGTCGAATCGAGATAGGTCGCTTCGCCGTCGCCGATGCTGATTTCGAGGTATTCAAGTTGGGCCCTGGCGAGCCAGCGGGGCGTGATAAAGTAGCCTGCCCTGATACCGACCAGCGGCACCGGCGCGACACCGTCTTCCTGCTCTTCGTCGCCGGTATCGACATTCGTCGCGCGGATGTCGTAGATCGCCGTGTAAACGCCGACAGCCAGTGCAAGATCCAGCTTTTCGTTCTGCGCGAGTGAATAGCTATAGACCAGCTTCGCGATCTGATAGTCGAAGTTGGTATCGACCACAGCGCCCACTCCAATATTAATATCGCCGAATTCTATGTCACGTCGGACGTCATCGACGCCGTCGCGGGACAGGTCGTACCATGCCAGGTCCAGCCGGTGTTTGGAGTTGAACCGATAGTGGCCGTGGATGAAGGCATTAGTCGTCGAATCGTCAAGGCCGAAATCGTCCTCAATACTGACCAGCGTACCCTCGCCGGTGAGATCCGAGGCGAGCCGAACGTCAGTATCGAAATTCGCAGTAAAGGCGCCGACGCGCGCGCTCGCGCGGTCAGACGCCATCCAGATATTGTCGGAATCCTGGGAGGCCGCTATCACCGGCAACATCACCGCCAGGGCGCTGCACCTTGCTACAAGGGTGGGCATGCGCAATCTCATGGCTCCTTATTTATTGCTCGAAGCATCCACTCACGTAGAGATGCAATTTGACACGTTTTGGGCGAGACACACGGGAACGTCCACAGCCACTACCCTTACGCACAGCCCAGGACTTTCATCGCGTCGTGGGTGCTTAAATGAACGCGGTCCGGGCCGATGTGATCAATAAAGCCGATGTCCCGCAGCCGGTCCGTTATCGGGCCTTTGAACCCGGCCAGGTGAAGCTCGACCCCGGCATCGTGCAGTTCATGGTTAAGCGATTCCAGCGTTTCCAGAGCGCTGGCATCGATTGCGTTCACCGCGATGCCGATGAGCACGAAGTATTTTAACTCCGGCCTGTCAGCCACCACCTGCAGCACAACATCTTCCAGGTATTTGGTGTCGGCAAAGTAGAGGCTCCCATCCACCCGGATTGCGACCGTCTGCTGCCAGGTTTCTACCTCATGCCGCGCTACATTGCGATAGAGTTCCGTGCCGCCAATGCGGCCCACCTCTGCAATATGGGGTCGACTGGTTCGCCACAGAAACAGCAGTAGTGTGGCAACAACACCCGCCAAAATGCCGGTTTCCACGCCCACGGCCAGCACCGCGATAAAAGTTATTATCATCGATGCGGCATCGGCCTTGTTATAGCTCCAAACATGCTTGAAGGTCTTGACATCGATCAGTCCAAACACGGCAACCATAATAACGGCGGCCAATACCGCGTTGGGCAGGTAATAAAAGAGTGGCGTTAGAAAAATAACCGTCAGGGCTACAAGCACTGCCGTAATAATCGAGGCCAGGCCGGTGTTGGCCCCGGCGGCAAAGTTGACCACCGAGCGGCTGAATCCGCCAGTTACGGGATAGCCGCCAGTAAAGGCGGCCCCAATATTGGCTGTGCCCAGAGCGACCAGTTCCTGATCGGCATCTACTTTTTGGCGGCGTTTACTGGCCAGTGATTTTGCGACAGAAATGCTTTCCATGAAGCCGACAAAGCTGATGGCCAGCGCGGTGGGCAGCAGCAATTGCACCACATTAAAGTCGAACACAGGCAGCGTGATTGCTGGCAGTCCGGCGGGAACATCCCCCACCGTTTTTACGCCAGCCCAATCGAAGAGTCCAAAAGCCGCCACGGACACTGTGCCTAGCAAGACCACAACCAGTGGTCCGGATTTGCTGACCGACATCGCTACCGATTCCGGCAGCCCGGTTTTCTTCAGATGTTTGGCCAACCCGTGATTAAAGTAGAACAATACGGCAATACTGCCCAGCCCAATGATCAGCGTAACTACATTGCTTTCAAATATGTGTTCCGTGGCATAGAGAACCTGCTCGTAGAAATAATGGGTTCGGGGGATGTCGACACCGATCAGGTGTTTCAACTGGCTAAAACCAATGACAATGGCGGCGGCGCTGGTGAACCCGGCCACCACCGGATGGCTCAAAAAATTAACCAGGAAACCCGCCCTGACCACGCCCATAACGAACTGGATAACAGCGACAAGGAAAGCGAGGGTTAGAGCCAGTTGCAGATATTCGGCGCTGCCCTGATCGGCCAGCGGAGCAACGCCGGTGGCCACCAGCAGTGACACAATAGCCACCGGGCCGACGGCCAGTGTGCGGCTGGTACCCAGGAGCCCGTAAATGATAAGGGGCAGAATACTGGCGTAAAGCCCGATCTGTGGTGGAAGTCCGGCCAGCTGAGCGTAAGCCATTCCTTGCGGGACCAGCATGATGGCCACAATGACCCCGGCCAGCAGGTCGCCCACCATATCCTCGCGACGATAATGTACCAGCCAATCCAGAAAGGGCAGGTAGTGGGTTATTTTTTTGCCGCCCGGTTTTGGCGACAGCGACAATGATTCTAACGATGGTCTTGCAGATCCCGATGTCGCCATAGTTATATCCCTAGTACATTAGTATCTGCTCCGAGCCGACACCGGCCGAGAGACATTGCGCCATGCCGTCGAGCCCTCGATGATCTGCGGTCATCGGCTGTATCGTTCCGGAAAACAGACTGACCCTTTTGAAGTCTTCAGGATCTCGACGCGTCGTCTGCTATCAACTACCGCAGGCGCCTCGCCAACCTGAAAATATACGCGCAAATTGCATCCCCCTATATCCGAATTCCGTCAACGCTATCGCGTATCGACCATCGAATCGCTTCGTCATGGTCACGCATGAGCGAACCACAGGCACTTCGCAAAGGAATCCGCAAGTGCACTGATTTTCCTTATGTGTTCGCCACTGAGACGATGGGCACTCTGTCCCGGTTAACGGACGGTCGGCTAACCACAACGCACGTTCGCGTCAGGCAGAACGCGGTGTAAATGGACGCAGTTCGTCCTGACCCTGCTGCACGATGCCGCAGCTGGATTCCGGCACTTCGTTCCAGACGCCAGCGAGGTCCCCGAGCGGCTCCGAGACGACCAGCCGCGTCTCAGCGCTTAGACCGTGCAGAACGGGATGGTCCGGGTACTGGGCACGCAGAGTCCCCATGTCGGTGCTATAGAAGAGCGAGCGGGAATCGCGTTCGCTGGAGTAACGAAAGGCCCACAGGGTGGCGCCGTCGGAGGTCGCCACCGTCATCTGGATGGGATGCTCGACCCCATGTGCGCGACCCGTGGCCTCGATCAGGCCAACCGCTCGTTCAACAGCTAACGGTGGATCGTCCTGCAATCCGAAACTCAGCGCCAGGTAGAAAAACAACTCCGTGTCGGTAGATCCCTCGATCAACGGGTACAGCGATGGGTCGACGGCGAATGCCAGGTCGCGTTTGACCAAATTGAACTCTCGTATCGCGCCATTGTGCATCCATAACCAGCGGCCATGACGGAACGGGTGGCAGTTGGTTTGCTGGATTGCAGTGCCCGTCGAAGCGCGGATATGGGCGAACACGAGTGGTGATGTCAGGTGCTCCGCCAATTCTTTGAGATTGTGATCGTTCCAGGCCGGCTCGGTGCTATGGAAAACACCCGGCGTATCCTCAGCGCCATACCAGCCGATGCCGAAACCATCGCCGTTAGTGGTCGTTGCGCCGAGCCTGGAATGCAGGCTTTGATCAATTAGTGAGTGAGCAGGCTTTAAAAGCAACTCTTCGAGGAGTACGGGAGACCCTGAATAAGCAAGCCAACGACACATTTGCCAACCTCGCCGCGTTTGGGACCACTGATCCGTGGCATTGGAAACAGGCCTTGGATATGAAGAGACGGATTATATTACTACGATGTGGAGTTTCACATGCTTGGCAGACATCGGGCGTTAGGTTGGGATCGGTACACCCTGAATAGAATCGAGATGTCGCGCTGCGATCCAGTACTTCCGGCCAACGCTGTAGAACCTGCTAATCTCTAACGTGACCTTTAGGCGCTGGTTTCAATGTGATGAATCGGCCCGCCCTTGTTAAGGGCAAATCTTAAGGGCGAATTTTAAGGGCGAATCTTAAGGGTGAATCGGCTCTTTGCCTGAACGGAGAGTGCCCGGAATTTTTCCCGCTTCGTGATTAACGGGTGCCTGTCATTGTCACCAAAGATCAGGACATACGATGCGGTTGTTCGCCCGAACCCGGCGTTATCAGGACCGTTACGCGGTTCTCGACGATGTGCCCGTTGTGCTTTGATCAGACCTCAGAGGCCATGACGGGTTTTCTCGGTAGGGAGGTTGCCAGGCTTTACGTTAGCGCTTGGCCAGCTACAGGTTGGGGTAGAGGATTTGGGCAGATGATTCGTAAGGATCAGTCCGGAACGCACGCAACCTCAGTCGCATTCCCGGCCTCCACGCCATAATTCCATAGACCAGCTGCCACGCCGTGTCAGCGTCATTGAATTTCTGACCGTCACAGTGAAGCGCCCATGACCCGCCTGGCAGCTGCCTCTCTATCTGGTGGGTTAACATAATCGTAATGCCCTTGTTCAGATAATCCAGGTCTTTAGTGTCGTTAAGTCACCGCCGGCGGGCGATGAGGCAGTTCACAGAAACAGCGAATTACCGCAGGAAAATGGGCCATTTGGTAAGAATGTCGTTGAGTGAACTACGGGAACGGCCGTGCAACGCATTGCACGTATTCGAAGATTCGTGATGCCGCTACCAAATGAAAAAGGCTTGAGTCTGCACGGGCAGTGTCTTCGGTCTCGGGCAGTAACTGCCAGGCGTGTGGTACTACAGACCGGCGTTTTGATGCGGTCTATGCTGCGTTAAAGCAGCCGACCGGTCCCATTACTGGTTGGCTCGAACGAAATTGTGTGCGGACCGTCGACGCATCTCGCGGCGCGTCATCTCCTGGTGCTTTCGATTAACTGCAACCTGCCCTGGAAGTTGAACGTCAGGACCCTTTGCATACTGCCTTGTATGTAAATCCAGCTATTGCCCTGCTTGGCTTCGGGCTCGCCGCATTTCTTAAGAACCTCGTACATTAACGCGCTATTGCGGCCGCCTCCCGCGTGGATCAAATTGCCGCCACAGCGCATCGACTTGTCTGAAGCCTGCGCCGGATACGTCGTCAGGTGCATCACCAGACCGACCGCAATGACGGCGACACTTTTACTCACATTGCTAATCCGATAATTGGTGTGAGTGCGAGCGCTCAAGGCAAGTTGACCTCCAGTTCAGGCATTTGCAGGATGCCAGCCGCGGCGTGAATGACGGTGCCATCCGAAAGATCCGCGGCGAGCGCGTGGATGGGCGAGCGAACGGTCATTGGGCCCGACCCGCTCACGCCTTCGAATCGCCCGGTTCCGCCAGTGATGCTGAATTGCCCGTTGCAGAATCCTGCGACGCCCTCGCAGGTCAATTCAGCGAACACCGTGTCCTCCGGGGACGCGACGATCACGCAATTGCCCGATGCTGACGTACTCCCATCGGCGAAATCGATATCCTGCACGATCGGACAGCGAACGAACGCTTCGTTCATTACGCCCTCCGCCGTCTCGGTGTACATGATGCCTTCCATTGCGCCGAGGAAACGATTCGTGCTCACGCTGACCGGGAAAACCTGCCCCTGCCCCTGCCAGGATATGACCGCCGAGATAACGCTCGTTTCGGCTCGCACCTGGCTGGAACAAAGGCACAACATTAGAATTGCGGCGAAGTATGACGTCGATGTTTTTGCTATTGGCACGATTGAGTCCGTCCTGCTTGGGAAACGATTTTGCGATGATACCAAAAGAAGGTGAACCAGGCCGCCGGCTTTTCGCTTGCCCTGAATCTCCGGTCGATGTCCCGCAATGCGAGTAGCAGCAGACATGCAGATAGTTTCGCGATGATCGGTCGGTCGCTTTAAAATGACGTTGGCGCGGCCAGCCACGTAGGTGCCGCTGGACTAAAATTCGAACCTGAATAACGTGGCTGGTTTGTTTCTTTCCGAGGGCAGTTCCTGCAGGTTCATCTCGTTGCGCATCCGATAATCATCGCGCGGATCGTAGCCCCACTTGATCCTGGAGGAACTCTCAGCGGCTGCGGACTTTCGCCATTCGTACTCCTCCTCGTCCTGCCGCATTTTGTGGAAGTCCTTCAGAAGTTGTGCCCGAACCGGGTCTTCGTATTCCACATCGACACGACGCCGGTCACCCGGCCTGCTTCCGAAAACAACGATTTCTTCCACTACGTCATCTGCCGCAGCGTCGACTTCGGTGGGAGCGGCGATCTCCTGAATTTCCACGACGTCAGTGACTGTCTCCTCAGCCTCTTCAGTCGCTTCCTGCGCAAACAGAGCAGTCCCCAAAACCGCAGCGATCACGGCGATACCACATTTATGAACCCAGCACTTTGGGACGTCAGGCATCATTATCTCGCCTGTGGCACCCACTCGATTGTGTTGAACCAATACTCGTAAGTCGTGCCAAGCCACTTGTCAGCCTGTCGGGCAACTACCCATGCGTTCAGAAAATTCAGGAGCTCCTGTTCACCTTTTTTTACCGCGAGCCCCTGGCTCGATGCCATCAGTGGTTCCGACAGTGGCACGTCAACCTTGCCGGGATTCGTCAGCGCCAGGTAGTTGATTTCCGCGCTCGACGCAAGATAGGCATGCGCGCGGTCCGCAATGATTTCTTCTTCCGCGAGTTTCTCGGTGGCATAGGCCTTGATTGTCGCTTTTTCGAAGAATGTCTCCGCCACACTATGGGCGATTGTATCGGCGACAACCGCGATCACGACGCGATCGTCATTGAGGTGCTCGAGCGCTGAGATGTTTTTTGTCTTTTCCGTATTAGTCGCCAGGCCGACACCCGATTCGGCGGTCGGTTGGCTGAAGTTGACTTGCAGGGCCCTACCGGGCGTTATAGACATACCGCCAGCAATGACGTCAATCTCGCCATTCTGGACCGCAGGGATTATCTTCTCCCATTCATAGACCTTGAATTCGGGCTTGACGTTCATGTCGGAAGCAATCTTCCTGGCCATGTCAATCTCGAAACCGATCAACTCGCCCGATTTCGTCCTTATCGTTGACGGAACAAATTCCGAGACGCCGAACCTGATCGTGCCCCGATCAATGATATCGTCGAGTACGTCAGCGTGAGCTAAGGGCGAAATTACCAGGATTAGGAGCAGCAAAGCCTGGCCAGGGATTCTTAGTCTCACCATTATTGATCTCTCGCTTGGTTGAATGTGTTGACGAACACCGCATTCTCTGCAAGCCGGAGAACTTTGTCCAGTTCCTGAGGGGACGACAGTCACATGGCGCAATCGGTATTATTCAGTACCGCAAAAAACGACCGTGGGCACCGCGCTGCAGAACAAAAACTTGTGACCCAAATTGGATAGTCAGCCTTCCCGACCCCGGCGATAATATGCAATTTTTCGGGATTCGTCTTTCGATGTATCCAGCGTGGCGAGAATGCACCGGACACGAAAGTCTTCTCACACATCGCTCGCAGGTCTGTTGACCGACATTGGAAAAATGTGACAAGTTCGCAAAACAAGCAACTAAGCCGCCAGATTCACGCAGTTGCCCAGGAGTTGTCCAAGTTAGCGATCGCCTGCAACATCGCACTGGATCAGCAGGACCTCTGGAAGCGCATACTGCAGAATGACAACAGCGTTTGCGATCGCAAAAATGCCGAAGCCTTCCAACATGTCCGGCAACACCTGATGGCGCTATTCCCGATGGAGGAACGGGCTATCGACGATATCGGCGCGCAGGCCACCGAAGAAGTTCTTGACGAGGTTCGCGCAGCCATCGCCAGGCTACGCCTGGCGGGCTCACCGTCCGCAAGCTTGCCTCCAAAATACAGACAATAGGAGGCACACATGACCGATGCAGCATCCAGCCTGGAAATCGGCACGACCGTTATGGGATTGTTCGGCGGGCTCGCCCTGTTTCTGTTCGGCATCGATCAGATGTCCACGGGCCTCAAGGCTGTCGCCGGCGAGCGCATGTCGACACTACTCGGCACCGTGACCAGAAACCGCTTCCTCGGCAGCATCACCGGCGCTATCGTGACGGCAATCCTCAACTCGTCGTCGGTGACGACCGTGCTGGTGGTCGGCTTCATCACCGCCGGCATCATGACGCTGCAACAATCCATCGGCGTCATATTGGGTGCCAACATCGGCAGCACCATGACCGCGCAAATCGTCGCTTTCAATGTTACTCAATACGCGATGCTGCCCATCGCCATTGGTTTCGGCATGATTTTTTTCGGCAAGAGCGAGAAGATGACACAGGGCGGTGCGATGCTGTTCGGCCTGGGCCTGCTGTTCGGCGGCATGGGCGTCATGAGCGAATCCATGTACCCGCTGCGCTCTTTCCAGCCGTTTCTCGACTTGATGGCGCGGATGGAGAATCCTTTTCTCGGCATTGTCGTCGGCGCCGTATTCACCGGCCTGGTGCAGTCGTCGGCGGCGACCACGGGCATCGCCATCGTTATGGCGGCCGAGGGTCTAATGTCGCTGCCGGCCGGTATTTCGCTAGCGCTCGGCGCCAATATCGGCACCTGCGTGACGGCAAGTCTCGCCGCACTCGGTAAACCGGTGGCCGCGCGGCGCGCTGCTGCCGCGCACATCCTTTTCAACGTGCTCGGCGTCATCATCTGGCTGCCTCTTATCGACGTACTCGCGCAGCTCGCCACGGCAGCCTCTCCATCTCATCCCGAGCTGGCCGGCGCCGAACGCATGGCCGAAGAAGTGCCGCGCCAGATTGCCAACGCGCATACGATTTTCAACCTTGCCAATACGCTGATATTCATCTGGTTCACGGGAACGATCGCGGCCCTCGTCGAGAAGCTCATTCCGGAAAAGCCCGAAAAGGTACCGGAGCGGGCTCAGCCGATCTACCTCGACGAGGTGTATTTCGAGGCACCTTCGCTGGCGCTCGACCGTGTACGACTGGAGCTCGTGCGACTCGGCGAAGGTGTTTCCGAAATGCTGGACAAAGCGGTCTCTGCCGTCGCGGCGGGAGGGCGCGAGGATTTCAGGGAGGTCGAGTCGATGCATAATGACTTCACAGGCCTCTATGAGAGCATGATCGCGTACATCGCCAAGCTCTCTCAACTCGAGCTGAGCGAGTTACAGACGACGCAGCTGACCCACCTTTCAGCCGCCACGAACACGGTCGACAATATGGGTGACACGATCGCGACAAACCTGGTGGCATTGGGTCGGCAAAGACTCGAGTCCGGAGCCCGGCCCAGTGAAGTCACCCGACAGGCCTTCCAGCCACTGCGCGAGAGTATTCAGGCGTCTTTCCGCAAGGCGATTGAATCCGTACGCGATCGGGACGGACAAATGGCCGCGGACGTCATCAAGATGAAGGACCAGGTCCAGGAACTGGCTCGGGGGCTGGAAGCTCACCTGGCCAAACGGGTTGCCGTCGACGAGCCGGACCGGATTCTGGTTTACGGTCTCGAAACCGACGCTGTGGAGATACTGCAGCGCCTGTATTACTTCGCCAAACGGCTTGCCAAAACGGTGGTCGCGGCAACCGCTGCCCTGGAGCAGAAAGAGGATTCGACCGCCACCGCGTGAGATTCGGAGACCGATCATAGATCGAAATATCCAGGGACGTCGGAGCGAAGACGATCCAGATGATCGACGACGCAGTGTGGATTTGCTTTACTGGTGACAGTAACTGAGACACACGCGCAAGGAGGAATGGGAATGAGAATCAGGCCGCTACTGCTCGTGGTCGCTGCGTTCGCCATCGTCGGCTGCGCGGCGGTGCAGGAACGCTCACCATTACCGCGCGAGTTAGTCGGTCAGGCCGGGATCCCGGGCGTTCCGAGAGCTCGAATATGGGGCGACGAATGGCCCAGGTGGTTATCGGATGTACTGGACACGATGTCCGACGCCGAGGCGCAAGAACGACTAGGCGTCCTCTACAACGCACCGCACAACTATCTCGCGATTTCCGGTGGCGGCGCAGAGGGCGCGTTCGGCGCCGGCCTGCTGGCCGGCTGGAGCGAAAGCGGCATGCGCCCCGAATTCACGGTGGTGACGGGCATCAGCACCGGCGCGCTAACGGCACCATTCGCCTACCTGGGGCCGAAATACGATGCCGTGCTGCAAGAGGTTTACACGACCAAAAACACCAGTGACATCGCGAAAAGGCGCCCCCTTCTCTCGATCATCCGCAATGATGCGGTGTCCGACACGGCTCCGCTGCGGGCGCTGATTGAAAAGACAGTAAATGCCGGTGTGATCGCGGCAATCGCCGAGGAATACAGCACCAAGGGCCGGATGCTCTTTATTGGCACCGTCAATCTTGATGCGTCGCGCTCCGTGATCTGGAACATCGGCGAAATCGCCAGGAGCGACTATCCGCGCCGAATCGCCCTGATCCACGACATCTTGCAGGCTTCGTCTGCCGTTCCCATCGCCTTCCCGCCCGTGATGATCCCGGTGAATGTTGGCAACGAGACCTACGACGAGATGCATGTCGACGGCGGCACTGGTATGCAGGTCTTCATGTACCCGGCCGCCGTTGATTTTGGCGAGATGACCGAGCGGCTGAAAGTGCACGGACAGCCAAAGGTGTACGTCATTCGCAACGCTTACCTGGATCCCGACTATGTTGGAATCCAGCGCACCATGCTGCCGATTGCCGAACGCTCGATCAACTCGCTGATTCGCACGCAGGGTATTGGTGACCTGTTTCAGATTCACAGCCTGTGTATGCGCGACGGCAACGACTTCAATCTCGCGTACATCCCTGCCGACTTCAGCGACGAACCCAGCGAAGTCTTCGATCCCGTCTATATGAAGGCGCTGTTCGATCGCGGTTTTGATATGGCCAGGAACGGTTACGAGTGGAAAAAGGCGCCGCCCGGATACCAGTTGGCAGACTGACCCGCATCCTGCTGGAATAGCCGCGTCCAGATGAGCAGCACAGTTGCATCGCAGGCCCTCGAAATCGACAGGAACCGCGACGATTGAGGGCTTTACGTCCGCGAGCCATTCCTGTTCTCGCTGCCCAACCAGCCCGTTTCTCGCGAGACAGTCGCGAAACGGATAGTGCCGGACGTCGGACAATGCCAATAATAGCCTGAAAGCGAAAATAACAAAGATAAGACTCTTTCAGACACAGCCGGATCGATCGTCCCTTTGACACTGCTGTTCGGTATCGGCCACTTCATCAACCTGCTGAGCTCGAATGAATGACCGCCAATTTTGGTCAGCACACCGACGAATACACTTATCGCCGCAAATGATGACAACTAGCGATACTCACCAGGGATCTCTTTCTGTAAGCGACGAACTGGGATACGTAGTCCGCCTTACTGCGACGAAGGACGAGGCAATCGACATGGTGACCGATTCCCTGAATGCCGAGGGCTTCGGTGTGCTGACGCGAATCGAGATCAACCAGGCCTTCAAGGAGAAGATCGGCGCCCAGTTTCGCCCGTATACGATCCTGGGCGCCTGCAACCCGAAACTTGCGCTGGTCGCGCTGACGTCCATCCCCGAGATTGGCCTGATGCTGCCGTGCAATGTCACGGTCGAGGCCGACAT
>JBPCYD010000331.1:0-5178 GCA_051007895.1 Woeseiaceae bacterium | reverse complement strand
CAAAAGGATCACGCACAAACAGGCCAGAATGGCGGCGCGCAAAACGACGTGTTCGTCACGCGCCATCAGGTGACGGCTGGCCTGCCAGGGGCCGACCGCATATACAAAGGCCCAGGCAATATCGATGACTACTGCCCAGATCACGTATTCCGTCGCAGTTGGCCACTCAGTGCCTTCACCGATGATTCCTGTCCAGTCTGCGATGCCCGCTTTGGTGTCGAGCCGGGACAGATCTGTGATCGCCGTGCTGATGCCGCCAAAACCATCGACGATATAAAAGACGAAAACGACCGTTGCGACCATGAACAACAGGAACATCAGCGTATCGGTAATGATCACACCCTTCGATCCGGAGTACATCGTAAAAAGGGTGTAGCTGAACCAGGCAATGAGCAAACTGCCGACAAAAGACATTCCCGTGATATCGGACAGCAGGATCGCAGCGCCCTGGGTCACTATCAGCAGGTAGCCGCCCAATCCCAAAATGATGGTGAAGCCGGCGAGCTGCTGTAATCGGCGGCTCTGAAAACGATGTCCAAAATAGTCTGCCACGGTCGGCGCACGGCTACGCCGCAAATACACGCCGAAAAACAACGCGCCAAGCATGTAACCGGTCACGGCGATACCGGGGAAGAGCAGATAGGCCCCGAACTGGCCGTCGTAAGTAAATGCCGCCTCGCCCATAAAGATGGACGTACTCATGACACTGGCAACGAGCGTCCCCAGAATTAGAATCGTAGGCGCTTGTCGCCCCGCAACAAAGTAGTCATCCAGTCTTTTTATGCTGCGCCCGGCGTAGCTGCCGATCACCACATAAATAAGAATGCTGATGCCGATTGTTACGGTAAACAGGTCCATGAATTCCAGTCAGGTACGCTTGCGTTGACCGTAATACTTGCCTGAATCTGGCCTGAGGTCCACTGTGCGACCAAGCTGAAGCCGATATTCTGCGAATCGCTGCGTGAATCATGGTGTACTGGCACAGCAAAAGGCTGCGAGGAGATTCACCCTGATCGCCGTCTCGACTGCGCCGCCCGCATCTGCGTATACTTCGTTGACTCGCCGAGCTCACGGAAACTTAAATGTCGACCACCACTTTGCCAATGGCTTGTCCGCTGATTAACCGCTCGTAGGCTTGCCCAACTTCGGTAAGACCATATTGGTTTTCGTCGAGTAACGGTCTTAATGCACCCGCATCTACGATCTCTGCAAGATCCGACAGGATCGCGCCATGCTCTTCTCGTTTGTGGTTGTGCAACATGGGGATCAGCATAAAGATGACGTGAAGCGACAGGCCTTTGAAATGGGCAGGCGTCAAATCCAGTTCCAGCAAGGCCACCGTTGTCGCAATGTTCCCGTTTAGTGCTGCTGCCTCGAAGGAGTTCGTCATGTTGGCGCCGCCAACAGAATCAAAGATCGCTTCAAATCCTGCGCCGCCGGTGTGCTTTTCGACATAGTCGGCAACCTTTTCGGCCCGAAAGTCGATCGCCGTGGCACCGTATTGTTCGATCACATCAAGCTGCTCGTCGCCAGTGCCCGTCGCGTAAACGTCGGCACCAAAGTGCCTGGCTAACTGCACGGCGACGTGTCCAACGCCGCCCGCACCGCCGTGAACCAGAACCTTTTGACCTGCTCCCACACCGGACCGTTGCAATCCCTCGTAGGCAGTAATGCCCACCAAAGGCAGTGCCGCTGCCTCGCGCATTGAAAGAGTGCTCGGTTTGTGCGCAATCAGATTATCATCCGCGGACATGAACTCCGCCAGCGCACCTTGTAAGTCTGTAAGCCCGCCGGCGCAACCGTATACTTCATCGCCCGGGGCAAAGCCGCTGACACCCTCTCCTACCGATTCAACGGTTCCGGCGAAGTCAATTCCGAGCACTGCCGGCAAATCTGGCGAAAGAGGCAGGTTCTCCTGGCCCAGGTGTCGAATCATGGTATCCACGGTATTAACGCTTGTTGCCGCGACGCGTACCAACACGTGTCCAGCGTGAACCGCAGGCTGTGGCACCTCGGCTAACTGAAATTCGGCACTGTCGCCATACTCGTTGAGTGTCATTACTTTCATTGGGCTCTTCCAAAAGGTTTCTGGCAGGCCGTTAAAATATGATTTTCACGACCAACAATAAACAGGCCCATTGAATAATCAGTTTTCGGTTTTTCGATAGAATCGGACGCTGACTGGCTGACCTTACCGGGCGGCGAAAATCGCGCTATTACTGTTGCCAAAGTGGTGGGTCGCCGATTTTCTCCAGAAGAAAATCGATGAAGACCCGAACTTTTGCAGTAAGCACGTTGGATTTCGGGTAGACAAGCCAGATCGCAGATTGGTCCTCGACCTGGTAGTCGGGCAAAACGCGCACGAGCGAACCGTCCTCGATTTCCTTGTACACGCTCCATAGTGAATTCATCGAGATGCCGACGCCGGCCCTGGTCGCAATTCTCATGCTGGTGCCATCGTCGCAAACGACACGATAGTCTGCGCCGGGTGGTGGGAAGGTGCAGGCGCGCCTGTCACCGGATGCCGAGAGCTTTCTCGCGGGTCCGTTCGTAAAAACCAATAGCTGGTGGTCAACCAGGTCAGCGGGGTCCTGTGGCACACCATGGCGAGCGAGATAATCAGGTGACGCACAAAGAAATCGTGTGTCGTCGGCCAGCTTTCGCGCTCTCAGGTTGCTGTCTTCAATGGCGTAATTGCGCAAGGCTAGATCGAATCCGCCTTCAATCAGGTTCAGCTGGATATCGGACAATTTCATTTCGAGATTGAGCCCGGGGTATCGCTCCAGGAACTCGGAAATGACCGGCGCAATGAAACGTTGTGCGAACGAGCTGGATGCGGCGAATCGTAGTGTTCCGGTGATTTCCGAACTGCCATACCCTAACGCCGCTCGGGCAGCGTCCTCCTGCGCAAGAATCTCACGGGCGAAAGGAAGGAATTCTGTACCCTCCAGTGACAGTGAAACCTTTCGGGTAGAGCGATGCAGCAAGTCTGCGCCGACCTGCTTCTCCAGCTTTGAAAGGCGCGCACTCGCGACCGCCGGCGCCAATCCCAGCTGTTTCCCGGCCGCACTGATATTGAGCAATTCAGCGGCCATTACGAAGAGTCGTACACCGTCAGTGTCCATAAAAGTCTTCCATCGAATGTCTGTTGCGGGTAGCAGGGACCAGGCGGGCTAATTCCGGGAACGCGCGATTATATTCGATAACCGAATTCTGTTGTCGATGAATCCCTGTTTAATCTTTAAAGTGCATGTAATAAATTGCATGCCCTCAATCACGACCGGGGCTCCACCCATCTGTACGGAGAAGGAAATGTGTGCGTGACAACATGCTCGGACTAGCAGAGAAATACGAGGCGTTCAGCGCAATCAACGCAGGCTACGACGCGGTATTCACGCCCGGTCGATTATCAATTGGCCTGGTCGTGCCAATCGAAACGTATGCGAACGGCCCTGTGCCATCGATGGAACAACACGTTGAACGGGTTCGAACAGCTGAAGCACTTGGTTTCTCTGCGGTCTGGTTACGTGATGTGCCGTTTAATGTCCCGTCGTTCGGTGACGCCGGCCAAATCTTCGACCCGTTCGTCTACCTGGGCGCCCTCGCGGCACAAACAAGCAACATAGCGCTTGGCGTGGCCAGCATTGTCCTGCCGCTTCGGCACCCGGCTCACGTCGCAAAGGCCGCGGCAACGGTTGATGTTCTTTCGAATGGCAGGCTTATACTGGGTATCGCGTCCGGTGACAGGCCTGAAGAATACCCAGCATTGGACGTAGCATTCGCCGAGCGTGGCGAGTTGTTTCGCGAGAGCTACGAGTATATTCGTCAGGTTGCCAAACAAACGCCAAGCTTTGGAAACTCGTTTGGCCGCGTAGCGGGTGGCATCGACATGCTGCCAAAGCCTAAATCTGGAAGGCTTCCACTTTTGCTAACCGGCTCCAGCCAGCAGTCAAACGACTGGATTGCCGCTAACGGGGATGGCTGGATGACCTATCCCCGCCCTGCCGATCAACAGTCCCGGTTGATCGAAGACTACCGAGCGAGTATCAGGACGGCGGGCTGTACTGACAAACCGGTGATGGAACCACTCTATCTGAGCCTGGCCGCAAATCCCGATACGCCGCCCAGTCCTATACATCTCGGCATACGTACCGGTATAAATCCCCTGCGCGACTATTTGCGATCCCGCGAAGAGATCGGGGTCAACCATGTAGCGCTGAACCTCCGATTTAATGGCGCAGATACCGAGTCAACACTTGAGAAACTGGCGGATCAACTGATCCCTGAATTCACGTTTTAGGATGACAGCAATGACGAAGACAATTCTACTCACCGGATCGACTGATGGTATCGGCCTCGAAACAGCAAAGGTGTTGGCAGGACTGGGCCACACCTTACTCATACACGGCCGCAATAAAACCAAACTGGCCGATGCCCAATCGATGTTATCGGGCATCAGCGGCGCACAGACAATCGAGTCCTATCAGGCCGATTTGTCCCGGCTCTCCGACGTCGAATCTCTGGCTGATGAAGTTACCCAAAAACATCCGCAGCTCGACGTACTGATCAACAAGGCCGGTGGCTACAATGCGCCAGAGACGATCACGGCAGGCGGATTCGACATCCGATTTGTCGTGAATACCATTGCGCCGTATTTGTTGACGCAACGACTCCTGCCAACAATGCCGTCGGATGGTCGAGTCATCAATTTGTCGTCGGCAGCACAATCTCCCGTGAAGCTCGACGCGCTCGCTGGCAAGCGCCAATTAAATGACAGCCAGGCCTACGCCCAGAGCAAGCTTGCGATCACGATGTGGTCATTCCATTTGTCCCGATCACTCGGCAACAAAGGACCTGCAATCATCGCCGTCAATCCCGCGTCTCTTCTCGCCAGCAAGATGGTAAAGGATGCCTACGGCGTTGCCGGAAATGACCTCGGGATTGGCGCCGACATTCTCGTGCGTGCGGCATTGAGTGACGAATTTGCAGATGCCTCTGGTCAATACTTTGACAACGATCTCGGTCAGTTTGCGTCGCCACATCCGGATGCGCTGGATGACCGCAAGAACGAACGACTGGTTCAGTCGATCGAGGCGATCCTGGCTGAGACCGGTACCTGAAGGCATTGCTATATTGCCGTTCGGCTACGCTTTTCAGACATCATCTTCGTGCCAATGC
>JBPCYD010000330.1:0-3289 GCA_051007895.1 Woeseiaceae bacterium | reverse complement strand
CAATGTTGCGCCATTGCCGGTCGCAATCTCAACTTGCGACCCGTGTTTCTGAATGCGGGTCACGATGTCAGGCATGATAGTGGTCCCCTGGGACGCCGCGACCTTTTGCTGCGCCGCCTTCAGATTTCGCGGATTGACATACCCGGCATTTCGGGGCTGCAAGATCGCGCTTGATCCCGGTGTGAATTCGAGGAAGGGGAATCGGTCATTTAATTGGTCGCCTGTCAGGTCCTCGATGCTGACGCCTAAGTCTGCCGCCACCTCCCGCATGGCCGGAAGATTGAACCAGTCCTCGCCGAGCCCGCCAGGCGTCACCATCATGTATCCGATGTCCTGGTAGAAATCAATTCCGCTGGCCTTCTCGATGTTTCTGTATCGACCGATTGAACGCTTCGCCAAAGTGGCCCACAAGAGGTCCGGATCAATGCCGCGAACGAGTCGGCTTGCATCGTAGTGGCTCGCGAAAACGCCTTGGTGGTCACGGCGAGATTCCGGTTCGCCAGGGCCAATCAATACGACACTGTCGCTCATGGTCGACAGGTGCCTCGCTGCCGCTGAGCCGAATAATCCTGCGCCGACGATGGCGAACTCGAAATTGTCCGGTGATTGCGCGAATGTGTGCCGTCCGCCGCTCAACGCAATCGAGCCAGCGAGGCCGATTCCCGCAGAAAGGAAGTGTCGTCGTTTTATTGTCATCGAATCTTAACGATAGACCGCGAGTCAGTTGACGATGGAGAGTTCGCTCAGCAGGTGGTCAGCACCGTAAACCGATTCCAACGCCTCGAGAATGATGGCGCTATTGACACCAACCGTTCGGTTAAGCGTTTCGTCAAACCAGTAGTCGCCTGCTATTGAGTGAATGTTGCCGTCGAAGGCCAGGCCGACCAGCGTGCCGTCTGCCGCTACGATGGGGCTGCCCGAGTTTCCGCCTGTTATATCTGTGGTTGCGGAGAAATTGAAAGGCGTATCCGGGTTTAATGATTCGCGTGCGTCGATCCAGGAAGCCGGCAGCATAAAGGGTCGCTCGCCGGTAGTACGTTCGAACAATCGACTCGTACGGGTAAACGGTTCAATTGCTTTGCCTTTTTCTTCCCAGCCTTGCACGGACCCGTAGGTCACACGCAAGGTAAACGTGGCATCCGGATAGATTTCAGTGCCAAACACCTTGAATCGCGCGTCCGCGATCATCTCCGCGCCACGAGTTTCCGGTGCTTCGACTTCCGTTTCATATTTCTCACGCAGCGCACGAGCATCCGGGTCGATACTGAGCAGCAGCTTGATCAGCGGGTCCTCGCTGGTTTTTACCGCGGCAACGCCACCTTCCCAGAGTGACTTGCGAACGGCAGGGTCGTCCAGTTTGCTGTCGTCGATCAGCCTGCTGGCAAGCGCCGCCGGTGAGTCGTTGCCGAGAATCTTGTGCACATACTCGCTGTCCGGGCCCAGCCACTCGCGCATTTTTTCGAGCGAAAATTGCAGCACCAGTTTTTCGTAGTCCTTGTTAATGGGCCTGGCGGCAAAAAGGCGCTGCTCTCGTTGCGGCAGCGATGCATCGGTGTAGGCGCGTATACGATCCGCGTTGGGTTTTTCCCGTTCTGCGGTGCCTCTCACGATGGTTTTCGCGTAGGAGGAAAGACCGCCGGACAGACCGGCGCCGCCCTCTATAAACAGGTAGTCCTCATACATATTGCGCAGCGTGGATGTCGCACCGTCTATCAGTTTCCAGGCGTCTCCATAGGCGGCTCGCATGTCCGGATCGGCCATCACGATCTGTTTAAGCGCCTCTTCCTCTGACGTTTTCGCCGCCATCATCGCGTCATTCTGCAGAGCCTTGAGTTCATTGCGTCGCACCTTGATACCGTTTTCCACGCCAAGGATTCTCTGCTGCACTGCGCGTGCCGCTTCCGGGCTGGTGTCCTGCCACGCCAGAAGTCGCCCGCGGAATTCGACGTTTCGGTACAGGTACAGGGGGATGCTGACATCGCGCTGCATTTTCAGCTGCGACACTGTCAACGAACGGTCTGTTGAGCCGGGGTGCCCCGCGATAAACACCGGTTCCCCGGCGGCAGGGCCGGATTGTCGCCATTCCAGGTGGTTTGGCGTCCTCGCAGGCTTGCCGTCCTCGTAGACGCGGAGGAACGACATGTCGAGACTCCAGCGCGGAAAATTGAAATTATCCGGGTCACCGCCAAATGCGGCGATGTCGAGTTCCGGCGCGAAGACAAGGCGCACATCATCATAGCGTTTGTATTGATAGATGAAGTACTGGCCGCCGTTATATAGCGTTACCGCTTCGCAGCGCAGTTTGCTATCAGCGTCGGCCTCACATGCCGATTCCAGTTTTGTCAGTTCCGCTTTTCGTGCGTCGTTGGCATCGGCATCCGACAGACCAGCCGTTGCCGCGGCGACCTTGCGAGTGACGTCGTCCAGATCGACTAATACTGATACCTGCTGACCGGGGCATTGCAACTCTTCGCCACGCGTCCCTGCCATGAAACCCTCGTCAGACAAATTCCGTTCGTCATTGCTGAGGTTTCTGATGCAGCCCCAGGTGCAGTGATTGTTGGTAAGAACGAGGCCGTCGCCGGATGCGAACGAACCTGTACAGCCGTTTTCCAGTCGGGTTGTCGCGAGTTGAGCCGCCTGCAGCCACTGATTACCAATTTTGACGCCATACTTTTTCTCTACATCAGCAGACGGGAAATTGTCGATCGTCCACATGCCTTCGTCCGCAGTGACAGATGTTGTCAGACACAATGATGCCAAAAGAATGCTTAATTTCTTCATTACCTGTTCCCGGAGCTGGTCAAACAAGGGTCGTTTTACAATGGATCGTTTTAGTTTTGTAAGGGTCGTTAAATCAGGACTGCTTTGTCAGGACCTGCGCTTGACCGCAAAATCTGCGATTGCAATCAGCGCTTCTTTGTATTCCGATTCCGGCATCTCGCTCAATGCCGCAATCGCTATATCCGCAGCTTCCTGCGCGCGCTGCGCCGTATACTGCAGTGCGCCCGTACTTTCGATGACGGTATGAATGTCATGCATTCGTTCCAATGAACCTTCTTCGACTGCGGAACGAATCATTTTCCTTTCGGTCTCGGAGCACTTTTCCATTGCATAGATAATGGGGAGCGTCGGTTTGCCCTCGGCCAGATCATCGCCCAAGTTTTTGCCAAGTTCCTCGGGTGATGCGTCATAGTCCAGCGCGTCGTCGACCAGCTGAAACGCCGTGCCGAGATTTTGTCCATAGCAAATCATCGCCGGTTCGTCCTGCGGGTCTCGATCGGCAAGC
>JBPCYD010000329.1:0-4913 GCA_051007895.1 Woeseiaceae bacterium | reverse complement strand
GTTGCCGGACAGATGCCGGCCAACCGAGCGACTGTACTGCCGCCCAGATGAATACAGCACAAAGCCCGGCAGACAGCGGTAACGAGAGCACGGGATTCGCGGCCTCTTCTGCGCCCTTACTGCTGCTTTCTGTGCGGTTCTTTTTCTTGAGTCTTCGCCCCCCCGTAAATACGGACAGGGCTATCACAACGAGGAGCAGCAGGACGATCGGTCGGCCAAGCCAGCCGAATCCCTGGTGTATGCGCATGCTAATCTGGAACGAGCCTTCGAGGATACCGCCGAGAACCAGTGCCAGGACAATAGGCGGCCGTGGCCAGCCGCCTCGTTTCATCAGGAATCCCAGCAGGCCGAAGGCAGTGCAACTGATCCAGTCTCCAATGGAAGCGCTTCCAAGCCAGGCGCCCATGAAAATAAAAAGGAGTACACCGGGCACCAGGTAATCTCCTGGAATGAAAGCGACTCGTTTCAGCTGACCGGCGGTGGCATAGAGGAAAGTCGTCGCAAGCACCGAGGCGAGCGCAATCTGCCACACCATGCTGAGCGTGACGTCGAGATTGTCCGTCAGCATCGCCGTCCCTGGCCGAAGCCCAAGCATGATCAGTGCGCCCAGCAAAACCGCCGTGCCCACGCTGCCGGGTATGCCCATCGACAGCGTCGGAATCAGTGCACCGCCGCGCAGTGCATTGTTCGCCGCTTCCGGCGCGAGTACGCCGCGGATGTCGCCGGATCCAAAATTCGAGCTGTCTTTCGAACTGTGGATCGCGTGACCGTACGTCACCCAGCCAACGATGGATGCGCCGAGTCCCGGGATCATTCCGATATAAGTACCAATCACGCTGCACCGAAGTACCAGGCCCCAGTTCCTGATAGCGTCTTTTATACCGTCTGCGAGGCCCCCGCCCTCGGTGCGAGTTTCTGGTACGCGTGCAATCGATATGCGTTTGATCGCCAACTCCATTATTTCCGGAATACCGAACAGCCCGAGCAGGACCGGTATTACAGGAAGGCCATCGAGCAAATAGAGTGTGTCGAACGTGAATCTCGGCACTGCCTGCGCCGCAGGAATGCCAATGAGTGCCAGCAGCATGCCCAGCATGGCGGCTGCAAGTCCCTTTGATATCGTGCGGCCACTCAACGCACTGACCATGGTGAGTCCAAGCATTCCCAGCATAAACGTTTCCGGCGCCTGGAATGCGCGGATGACTGGGAGTATCAGGGGCAACGATACGGCGAGCATGATTGCACCAAAGACGCCACCGATTGCGGACGACGTAAATGCCGCGCCCATCGCACGCGCTGCGTGACCCTGCTTGGCCAGCGGAAACCCGTCGAGGATCGTGGCCTGTGCGGCAGCCGTGCCGGGAATGCCAAGCATGACCGATGCGATCGCGCCGCTGGTAGATATTGCAGCCCAGGAGCCCAGCAGTAGTGCGAATGCTGGCACCGGGTCCATGCCAAACGTAAACGGCAACAAAAGTACGAGGCCAACCGCGCCGCCCAGTCCAGGCACGGCGCCCATCCAGATGCCGATCAGTACGCCAAGTAACAGGAAGAGGAGGGACTGCCCCTGGAGCGCGAGGCTCAGACCGGATAGCAGCGTTTCAAACACCGGCTAACGGCTGCCTGTGTTGTTTGCCCGCGTGGACGGCTCCGCGAAGGGGATGTCCGGGCCAAGCCCGACGATTCCGGTGGGCTTAAGCATCTTGCTACTGGCGTAGTAGTGCTGCTTGATTGCGAAAGGGTCCACCGTTTCCGCGATACGCGGCACCTGGTACAGATCGCGTGTGTAGTCCCACAAGTTTGAATAATCAATGAGACGCCGCTTGTTGCACTTGAAGGGCCCGTAATAGGCGAGATCGAATCGCACCAGTGTCGTGAACAGTCGCCAGTCGGCCTCGGTCAGCCGGTCGCCCACCAGGTAGCGCTGCGATGCGAGCCGATCTTCAAGTACGTCCAGGGCATCGAACAGCCTGTTGTATGCTTCTTCATAGGCTTCATCGGTCGAAGCAAAGCCTGTTCGATATACGCCGTTATTGATGGCGTGATAGACGAGTTCGTTTACTTCATCTATAGCGGGTCGCAATTCTTCCGGATAGTAATCTCCCGGCTTCGCGCCTATGTCATCGAATGCACTATTAAACATCCGAATGATTTCCGAAGACTCGTTGGAAACAATCGTTGCTCGTTGCTTGTCCCAGAGGGTCGGTACAGTCACCAGTCCTGTATAAGCGGGATTTGACTTGAGATAGATCTCGTAAAGATACGTGGCGCCAAGCTCAGGGTCGGGCACCACGCCGTGTCCCTCGTGAAAAGTCCAGCCGTCGCCATGCGTGATTGGATTGACAACAGAAAAAGAAATCATATCTTCCAGGCCCTTCAACACGCGGAAGATCATCGTGCGATGCGCCCAGGGGCAGGAACTCGCAATGTACAAATGATAGCGGTTTGCTTCCGCCTGGAAACCACCTTCGCCTGATGGACCCGGCTCGCCGTCCGGTGTAATCCAGCTGCGAACTTTGGCGTCCGGCCTGACAAAACGCCCGCCAGTGGATTCTGTGTCCCGCCATTTGTCGACCCACTTACCTTCGATCAGCGAGCCCATATCAGTAAGCCGCTTCCCACAATCGCTTGATCGTAGGGAAGGCATCGGCAGAGAACCTGGCGCGCTTGGCCGACGTATCGTCACCCCAGTCAGTGACGCCCCTGGCAAACGAAGGTCTGGCGATGAAGCGTGCATGCCAGTCTTTGAACTTCTCGAGGTCGGCCCACAGCGGAGCCATGTCAAAACCTGCCATTCGACCAACATAGACGCCATGCGATATGTCGGCCAGCGAGTAAGTATCGCCGGCGAGCCACTGTCGTTCTGCGAGTGTCTCGTCCATTTGCTGGAACAACTTTTTGAAATAGGCCACCGCATCCGGCAACAAGGGCGAATCAAGACCGTGTTCTATATTGATGGCGTCATTGCGACGACGCACGTCTTCCTGCATTTCCGCGTAGTACTGGCGCAGCGCCTCTTCGCCCGCCGCCGCGTTCACGTGGCGAACCGATACACACATGCCGATCACCCGACTGTGCACGTGCAGGCCTTCATCGATCATCTTGGTCCAAAGGCGCATCTCGGCGCGTTCGACCGGATCAGCCGGGCGCAGCGGCGATTCCGGGAATGCATCTTCGAGGTATTCGAGAATGACCTGCGATTCGCGAATCGGATGTCCGTCGTGTACCAGTGTTGGCACAAGCCCGCGTGGATTCAGCTTCAGATATTCGGGCCGCAGGTGCTCGCGGACACCGACCTTGGTATTGACGATGCGGCTGTCCCAATCGAGCCCCTTTTCCGCCAGGGCAATGCGAATCTTCTGCGCTGCCGTCGATCGGTCGTAATGATAGAGTTCAAGCATTGGGTGATAATATCGAGAAAATCACTATGTTGTGCAATAATAACGAAAAAATTTAAGCCTTATGCGATATTCCATACTTTGCCTGTTAGCCTGCCTGAGCCTGTCTGCGACCGTTGCGGCACAGGACACTGACGCACCGTATTATGAAGGTAAGACGGTCACGGTCGTTATGGGCCTCGATCCTTCCGCTGGCGGAACGACGGTAGGGCGTCTTTTGGCCAGGCACCTGGAGCAGGCCCTCGACGGAGATCCAACGGTCGTCGTCAGAAACATGCCCGGCGCATCCCTGATGAAGGCGCATTTGTACGTCCTCATGAAAGCGCCCAAAGACGGGACTGTCATTTACTACGGTCCGCGCTCGTCCATAGGGGAGTTGCTCGAGCTGCCGGGCCATACGTTCAAGTATTCCCAGTTTGAGGCGCTGGGCGGTGCGCAGATTTCTGGCCTGGTCGTCTATGCGCGGAATGACGCCGTCGCAGGCGGCATGCAGGCTCCTGCCGACATCGTCAATGCAGAAAGGCTGCTGTTCAGCGGCATGGCTGCGAACCACGGTCGCATGATCATCAGCACGCTCGGATTGCGCCTGCTCGGCGCGGACTATACGTACATTGCCGGTTATCCAAGTAGCGGGGCGACGCGCGCGGCCGTGATGAGCGGTGAGACTAATGTCTCGGTAGATGCAGCTCATGCGTACCTCAACCAGACAGCTCCGGGCTTTGCAACTGACGACGCCGGCCAGGCCGTTTTCAGTGTGCCGTACTTGAGTGCAACGGGCGAGCTGGTCGCGAATCCACTGGTTCCGGATGTCAAATCGTTGCCCGATCTCTATGCAGAAATTTCTGGCGAGCCGCCTTCCGGCCCGGTCTGGGATGCAATTACTACCTTGATCGAAATTGATCAGACGATGCAGCACGTCTTTCTGGGACCGCCAGGTATGAACGAGGATGCTGCCGCGACGATGCGCGCGGCGCTTGCTAAAGCGTTCACAACAGATGCCTACCGACAGGATGCTGAGCGCATCCTGAGTTTCGTACCGGATCCGGTTGGCTACGAACGTGCTGGCCAGATACTTCGCTCAACGGCAGACGTATCACCCGAAACGCTCGAATTGATCAAGGCGCATGTTGACCGAAACAGCGGCTACTAGGGTGAGGTACAGGTTGTCCCGCATTCGAAACAGCGTCGTCGCGGGATTGATGGTTGCGGTTGCTGGCGGATGCGACAGGCAAGCGGCTTTTGACTACGTCCACCTGCCCGGTACCGAGCCAACAGCCGGTGCAAATATGCCATTTACTTCCGCCATTCGAGTTCGCTCGGGCAACGTCGTTTTTCTGTCCGGAATTACTGCGGCGCCGGTGCCGCACAGTCATCCCCATATACCTGCAGAATTCGATCACCTGGATTTCAGCGCCGAGGCGCAGACCGAGGCCATCATGCAGCGGCTCGAGCAAACACTGGAAGCAGCCGGCGGAAAAATCACCGATGTAATCCAGGTCACCCGATTCGTTGTCG
>JBPCYD010000328.1:0-6865 GCA_051007895.1 Woeseiaceae bacterium | reverse complement strand
AGGTTGTTGTGGTAGAGCAAGAGAAAACCTGACAACAATTCGAGCAGATACGATTGGCCGTCCCCCGTCAATCGTTCTGGCGAGCAGTGGGCGCGTATCTTTCATTGTATGATGCGCGCCCATGTTTTTATCTGACTTCGATTACGAACTTCCCGACGAGCTGATTGCCCGCTATCCCACGCCGGAACGCAGCGGCAGCCGGCTGCTCGGGGTCGCTGCGTCGTTTACCGACCGAAAATTCTCGGACTTCCCAGAATGCGTGCGTGCTGGTGACCTGCTTGTATTCAATGATACGCGAGTCATTCGTGCCCGGTTGCGCGGTCGCAAGGACACCGGCGGCCGGGTCGAGATACTGATCGAGCGGGTGACCTCGGGTGACACAGCACTAGGGCAAGTCAAGGCCAGCAAAACACCTAAACCTGGTTCCACGTTAGTCCTTGATGCCGGCGGCAGGGCAACTGTGCTCGGGCGAGTCGGCGATCTTTTCGAGCTGCATTTCACGGAACCGCTCGATGCGTATCTCGAAGCGCACGGCGAAGTACCGTTGCCGCCGTATCTGAATCGCCCGGAAGAATCTGCCGACGGTGAGCGCTACCAGACAGTGTATGCCAACCCGCCAGGCGCGGTGGCCGCGCCGACCGCTGGGTTGCATTTCGATCATGAACTGCTGGCAGAAACCCTAAGGCGCGGTGCTCACCACGCGTTCGTGACGCTGCATGTCGGCGCCGGTACATTCCAGCCGCTTCGGGAGGAGCGCGTTAGCGCGAACAGTCTGCATGCGGAACGTGTCGAAGTTCGGGAAGAAGTTTGTGCTGCTGTACGCAAGGCGCGCGCCGCGGGCGGACGCGTGATTGCCGTTGGTACGACATCGGTCAGGGCGCTCGAAGCGGCCTCAACGACCGGTGTGCTTGAACCCTACGTCGGCGAAACGGATATCTTTATTCAGCCCGGTTACGTGTTCCGCTCCGTCGACGCGCTGCTGACAAATTTTCACCTGCCGAAGTCGTCGCTGATGATGCTGGTCGCCGCTTTTGGCGGGCATGATCGCATCATGTCTGCCTATCGACATGCGGTGAAACATCGTTATCGGTTTTTCAGCTATGGTGACGCCATGTTGGTCTCGGCGGAAAACCCGTGAAATTCGAAATCGACAATACGTCAGGATTTGCGCGAACCGGCCGATTAACGTTTCGCCGTGGCACGGTGCAAACGCCCGCATTCATGCCCGTAGGAACCTATGGGTCAGTGAAAAGTGTAACGCCGGAGGAAGTTTCGGGCAGCGGCGCCGAAATTATCCTTGGCAACACGTTTCACCTGATGCTGCGGCCGGGAAGGCAGATCATTCGTGACCATGGTGGGCTGCATGAATTTATGCACTGGTCGGGACCGCTACTCACGGATTCCGGTGGCTTTCAGGTTTTTTCGCTCGCCGAGATGCGGAAGCTTACCGAAGACGGCGTAGAGTTTCGATCGCCAATAAACGGCGACGCGGTCTTTTTGAGTCCGGAATTATCCATGGAGGTGCAGCACGATTTGAATTCCGATATCACCATGATATTTGACGAATGCACGCCGTATCCGGCGAACTACGCTGAGGCGCAGGATTCAATGGAACTTTCACTACGCTGGGCACGCCGCAGTCGTGATCGATTTGATGCATTGAAACAGGACGAGCCTGAGCGTGGCGAGGCGTTGTTTGGCATTGTGCAGGGCGGTATACATGATGAGCTGCGTGCCCGATCGCTCGACGGATTGATGTCGGTTGGATTTGATGGATTTGCGATTGGCGGTTTGGCGGTAGGTGAGCCCGAAGTCGAACGCATCGCTGTACTCGATTATCTGCTGCCACGTATGCCGACCGGTAAGCCACGCTACCTGATGGGTGTTGGCACACCGCTCGATATCGCTGAATCGGTAAGTCGTGGAATAGACATGTTTGACTGCGTCATGCCGACACGACACGCCAGGACTGGCCATCTGTTTACGTCAAGAGGGATCGTCAAGATTCGCAATGCGCAATACACCGCGGACAAGGGTCCGCTGGATCCGGATTGCACATGCTATACCTGTCGGAACTACAGCCTGGCCTACCTGCGGCATCTTGAGAAGTGCGGTGAAATCCTCGGATCACGACTCGGGACGATTCATAATTTACATTATTATCAAATACTTATGAAAAATATTCGGGACGCTATCGCTGCCGATAGTCTACCCGGTTTTGTAGCGGATCTGCATTCTGTGTATAGCCACTAAGGCGGCTCGCAGAATCGGGATACCGCGTTCCGTTGACTATTTCGCCATCCTTGCTTGATTCACCGGCCGGCATCCCCAAGTCCCTCAATCGTATGCCATAATGGCGCGCCTTTTTTGGGCCTGTAACGAATTACAGGCAACTGGATGACATCATGGATTTCCTGATAAGTCCTGCCTACGCGCAGGATGCACCGCAAGCCGATCCGTTCGGTTTCTTCCTTCCGATGATCGTGATTTTTGTCGCGTTCTATTTCCTCCTAATAAGACCACAGCAGAAACGCCAAAAAGCGCACACGGAGCTGATCAGCGCGCTGTCCACTGGCGACGAAGTGCTCACCGCTGGTGGCGTACTCGGTAAGGTTACCGGCGTCAGTGATCATTACGCCACGTTGCAGATCGCAGACAACGTGGAGATCAAAGTGCAGAAGTCGACGGTTTCTGCCGTTGTGCCGAAAGGCACGATTGACGCTGCGTAGTATCAGGCCAATCGGTAACAGTGAATAAATACCCGACTATGCTTGGCAGTCAGTAGACCAAGGCTGAAACAAATGAACAAATACCCGACTATGCTTGGCAATCTGTCGACCAGGGCTTGTGCTAGTGAATAGATATCCGGCTTGGCTCAACCTCCTGGTCTTCTTGGTCTTGACGGCGGGCATTCTGATTGCGATGCCGAATATCTATGGTACCGGTCCCGCCGTGCAACTCGCGCAGCGGGACGGAAATCCATTCGACGAAAGTCGCATTGATCGCGTATCACAGGTCCTTGAACAATCAGGTATCGAATCAGAAGCGATCTACTTGAGAGAGGGTCGGGTCGTCGTTCGCTTTGACTCAGCCGATACGCAGGAAGAGGCAGGCACGCTTTTTCGCAGCCGTTTTGATAGCGATTCCAATGTCGCCCTGACTTTTGCCCCCCGGCTGCCGGACTGGATGCGTAGTTTCGGCCTCGCACCAATGAGCCTGGGTCTGGATTTGCGTGGCGGCGTTTACGTATTGCTCGAGGTGGACATGGACAGTGCCATCACGGCCCGACTGAACGCTTATGAGCAGGATTTTGACGCCCGCATTCGCGACGCAGGTATCCGGCCGCGGGTAGAAGTCGATGGTGCGCAGATAAACGTCCGATTGCGCAGCGCGGAAGATATGGAGCGGGCGCGAGACATCATTGCGGAAGCCGATGCCGAGCTCATCGTTCTGGACGGAGCCGACGGCAAGTCGTTGCGGGTACGAATGAGCGAACTGCAAATTAAAGCCCGCCAGGATTTTGCGATTGAGCAAAACATGACGACACTGCGCAATCGTGTCGACCAGCTCGGCGTTGCCGAGCCGCTGGTGCAGCGCCAGGGTGTCAATCGCATTGTGGTGCAGTTACCCGGCGTGCAAGACCCCAATGCGCTTGCGTCGATTCTGACGGCGACGGCCACGCTGGAATTTCGCATGGTCGATACCACAGGCGACAGTCCAGGCTCACGCCGTTACCCGGGCAAACCCGGTGTACAGGGACAGGTGCTGAAACGTGAGGTCATTGCCTCCGGCGATCAAATAATTGATGCGTCTGCCGGGTTCTCGGAAGGATCTCCCGCTGTCTTCATTACGCTGGATGCGGTCGGTGGCGAGCGAATGCTGGCGAATACCATGGCGAATCTGCGCAAGCCGATGTCGACCGTGTTTATCGAAACCAAGCGGGAGTCGATAACGCTGCCCGACGGCAGCACGTCTTACCAGGTTGTCAAGACCGAGGAAATCATTAATACGGCGACTATTAACGGTGTGTTCAAAGACAGTTTTGTAACCACCGGCCTGAATCCGGTGGAAGCCCGCGACCTTGCCTTGCTTTTGCGGGCTGGCGCACTGGCTGCGCCCGTTTTCCAAATCGAGGATCGAACGATCGGTCCGTCACTCGGCCAGGACAACATCGATCGCGGCTTCCGAGCCGTACAAATCGGATTCCTGGCAGTCATCGTTTTTATGGCGTTTTACTATCGCGGCTTTGGCATGATTGCCAATGTTGCCCTGTTCTCTAACCTGGTTTTCATCGTCGCGCTGTTATCGATGCTGCAAGCATCGCTGACATTACCCGGAATCGCTGGAATCGTGTTGACCGTTGGCATGGCCGTTGATGCCAATGTACTCATATTTGAACGAATACGAGAGGAGCTGTCGACCGGGGCAACCGTGCAAAACAGCATAAATTCCGGTTACGAAAAAGCCTTCTCATCGATTGCCGATGCCAACGTAACTACGTTGATTGCTGCCATTGTCCTGTTTGCGTTTGGCACTGGCCCGATCAAGGGCTTTGCCGTAACGCTATCCCTCGGCATCATGACGTCGATGTTCACGGCAATCGTTGGCACGCGCGCAATTGTCAATCTCGTGTTCGGCGGTCGCCGGCTTGAAAAGCTGCCGATCTAGGGGAATCCGATGCGTTTGATCAAGACAAAAACCAACATCGACTTCCTGAGTCGCGGTCGCCGCAATGTCGCCGTTGGTTTTTCGATAGTGCTGATGATTGTTTCTATCGCGTCGCTATCCATTCAGGGTCTCAACCTGGGTATCGATTTCACCGGGGGTGTGCTTCTGGAGGTCGGTTACCCGCAGGATGCGGACCTGAACGATATACGGACAAAACTTACGGACGCCGGCTTCGACCGCTACGTTGTGCAGTCATTCGGCAACTCGAGTGACGTCATGGTCCGTTTGCCGCCGCAGCCTGGCGAGGATTCAAGCGCAATACGCGATCGGCTGTTCGGCATACTCTCCGGAGGAGACCCCAATGTAGACTTGCGGCGCGTTGAATTGGTGAGCGCTCAGGTTGGCGAGGAACTGACAGAGCAGGGCGGCCTCGCAATGATTTTTGCGATTTCAATGATTTTCATTTACGTCATGTTTCGTTTCCAGTGGAAGTTTGCGGCGGGCGCCGTCGCCGCCCTTGTGCATGACGTGATTGTAACGATCGGGTTTTTCTCATTAGCCGGAATATCTTTCGACCTGACGGTGGTTGCCGCTGTGCTGGCCGTTATTGGCTACTCGCTAAACGATACCGTCGTTGCGTTCGACCGAATTCGCGAAAACTTTATCAAGTTACGTGGTGCGACGTCCGAAGAGTCAATGAACATTTCGATCAACGAGATGCTGGCCCGGACAATTATCACCGGCGTAACGACGCTCGTCGTGTTGATCGCGTTACTTGTGCTGGGCGGAGAATCCGTGGGGCCGTTCTCGATTGCATTGATCGTCGGCATCATCGTGGGAACGTATTCGTCGATCTATACGGCGAGCGCAACCGCACTGATGCTGGATGTCAATGCCAAAGACCTTATGCCGCCGGAGATCGATCCGGACGCAATTGACGACCTGCCGTAAACACCTTTTCTATCGGCCGTCGCACTATTTGGGGGCGAACATTTTCTTGATGTCTGGTCCGAACAATTTTGCCAGCGCGGTGTAGATTCTCGGCGTGCCGCACAATACGTGGCCGGATTCCATGAAATCTTCACTGCCATTCAGGCCGCTGATGATGCCGCCTGATTCCCGGATTATGAGCGCACCTGCGGCAAGGTCCCATGGCAACAGCCCGGTTTCCCAAAAAGCGTCAAGTCTTCCGCACGCCACATAACAAAGGTCTAGCGCGGCGGCGCCAGCACGTCGTATGCCGGTCGTATTTCGCATCGCGCTAACCAGCATATTCATATACGGCTCAAACGCCTCGTTTGACTCCCGATACGGAAAGCCGGTGCCAATAAGCGCTCGCTCGAGATCCACCCGTCCACTTACGCGGATTTTGTGACCGTCACGCTGCGCACCCTGACCGCGTGAGGCGGTGAACATTTCCTGGCGCAACGGGTCGTAGACCACCGCATGCTCCAGGCGACCCTTGTGTGCGACAGCAATCGATACGCAGAAAACGGGGAATCCGTGCAGGTAGTTGGTCGTACCATCGAGCGGGTCAATGATCCAGACATGCTCCGATTCGCCACGCTGACCGGATTCCTCTGCCAGAATTGCATGGTCCGGGTGGTGTTTGAGAATGGTATCGATGACCGCTTTCTCAGCGGCAAGGTCGGCATCGCTGACGAAATCGTTACGACCTTTTTGCTCGACATTGAGCTTTTCGAGTTTATTCATGTTGCGGATGAGCGTGTCCCCTCCGCGACGTGCAGCCATAACGGCTACATTCAGCATTGCGTGCATGGTGCGATTTCGCCAGTGTTGGTAAAGAGCCGATGCATCCGCGGACTAAAGCGTTCCGACCGGACGACAGGGAAGATCTGATTATTTAGGTAGAATAGCAGACCATCGCACTGCGTGAATCTCGAAAGGCAAATCTCTTGGTCAATGTTCGAATCGTCCTCGTCGGAACCACTCATCCGGGCAATATCGGTGCCGCCGCCCGCGCTATGAAAAACATGGGGATCACCGACCTGATGCTGGTGAACCCGCGTTATTTTCCGCATGCAGAGGCAACAGCCCGAGCGTCCGGCGCCGAGGATGTGCTCGCGTCGGCGCGAGTCGTTGACTCGTTGGCGGAGGCGCTCGCTGACTGCACCTTCGCGGCGGGTGCCAGTGCTCGCTCGCGTTCTATCGAATGGCCCAGCCTGGTGCCGCGTGA
>JBPCYD010000327.1:0-39324 GCA_051007895.1 Woeseiaceae bacterium | reverse complement strand
ACTATTTCAAGCTGGGACCCTACGACCGCCTCAATATTGGATTCGAGCTGCCGGCGCGCGTTTTTGGCTTCGCCGGCATTGGCAAAGCCTGCACCCGTAATCGACAGCCACTGCTCACGTGATGCGAGCATGCGTGCGAGGTAGCCAACATAGAGCGAGACATTGTTGTCGAGGTGACGCAGGACGTTTTCTACGACATCCCCTGAGCGTTCTGACGTTGCGAGATAATCCAATGTCGCTGTAGCGGCATCCCGATAGTTGCTATCCATCGCGGCATCACTGACTACGGCGCTGCTGCCACCGAGTCCGGAGCTGATGGGCAACGATCTCGCAAGGCCGGCGCCGAACGCATCGACCGTCGCAATCCGCATTCGCCCGGGCGAATCAATAAGGCGCCAGTTTTCCTCGATATCGCGAGCGAGCACATCCGCAGCCAGTGACTGCGTGAGACGACCATGTTCTGTTTGCGGCTCGATGCCGTCGCGGGCCTCTTTCAAGGCATTCGTTACCCGCAGCTTCATTTCCATCGCAGCCTTGCGGGTAAAGGTGATTGCAAGCACCTCCTCGGGTGATTGCACACGCGGCAACAACCGCAGATAACGCTGGATAAGTAACTCTGTTTTACCGGAACCCGCCGGTGCCTGCACGATAAAGGAACGACCAACATCCAGAGCTTTCGCCCTGGCATTTAAATCTGCATCAAGAAGCTGTTGCTCACTACTCAAGCGGCTGAGCTCCTTTACGACTGAGTATTGCCAGGGGACGATTGTCGTTGGCTGAGAATGATCGATTTACGCGCACATCTCCGGCAGCGATTTCCTCGATCACCCGATGAACCACCGTCCGCCACGAGTGCAGCGTCTGATCCCACTCATCCGCATTCTTCGGGCTCCAGGCTCCACCCGCCCCTGCGCCTTTGGATTCGATCGTTCGGCTGTCGATATTCATCAACGCAAGCCCGCCTACATGATCCGCAAGCGCATCCGCATAAACGACAAGCTGCAAATCGGTCAAATTGCCGTTGCGATCGAGGAAGTGTTTCGGTATGCCCGTCTTGTAGTCGATAACAAGCAGGCTTCCATCGGCCAGCCGATCGACACGATCGATTCGCAAGCCCAGTTCGATGCCGAATTTTTTGTATGCCACTCTACGCTCGACCTCCGCAACCGCGAACGGAGTGCGCTTGGTTTCAGCACTGAGAAAATTTTCCAACAGCTGCAACAGGCGCCCTCTTTCGAGCCTTATGATGCGCCTGAGAGCAGAGTCCGCATAGCGAACATGCGCTGCCAATGACGCGTCAACTGCACTGCCGATTCGCTGCAAACGCTCCTTTTCTGTCCAATCGACAATTTCGTCCTGCGACGGCCGTGACGCCAGCAGATTGTGTAGCGCGTCATGCACGATATTGCCGCGCAAACCGGTTGATAAGCCAGGGGCAAACTTTTCCAGCAGTCTGACGCCAAGTCGACCGTGCACAAACGCACTGAAAGGCTCTGTAAACTGCCTCTGCACCGTGTAGGCACCCCCACGTATTCTTTCGTGCGCACCAATTGGAGGCGCGGGATCATCTAACTCGACTGGCAACGCGTCCGCAGCCGCCAGATTTCTTGCGTACCAACCAGGGTCTTCGATCTGATCGATTTCGACGCAATCGAGCTCATCCAGGAGGCTGGTCGGGGTGAGCTCTAATTCGTTGCTGGACGTTACGGAGCTAAAAACGCAGTGCCTCGCCGATGCGGCAAATCCCCGCAGCACCTGCCGTGCGAACTCCAATGTGTCTGTGGGTGTGGCATCTGGCATTCGATATTCGCGTTGCAGCGACAGGGAAATAAAACGAGTTGGTGTGGAAGCCGGCGGCCATTGAGATGAATCCATGCCACAAACCCAAACGTGATCAAATTCCATGCCGGTTGCTTCCAGGACCCCAAGGACCTGGACGATTCCAGGGCCGCTTTCGGGCTGGTACAAAATGTCTGCCGCCATCGACCCCAGTCTTCGAACAACTTCACCAAGATCAACGAGGGGCGCTACAATTTCTATTCGCGCAAACTCGTTTAATAGTTCCCGCCAGCGGTTCACCAGCTGAAACTCATCGCTTTCCAATGAAGCGGGACCCGGCCATTGCAGCGACGTCAACAGCGTGTCGATTCGCCGCACCCATTCTCCTGGCTGCAATCGCTCACCGTGACTTGAACGTAAATCTGCCAGCGTAGATACACATTGGAGGAATCGCTTTGCATCGTCTGCAGCGTCGTCAGATCCGAAAACCCGTAAGAAGTCTTCCGGCAACCAGTATCGGTCCGGGTGATCTCGCAGTTCGATTTCGAGACGGCTGCGGCCCGCCACCGCGTCACTGACCAGGCAGCGACTCCGCAAAAGCGGACTGATTTCCCGGCTGGAAAGCGGCTCATACGCCCAGCGCAGCACGAGCAAGGCAATCGATACCGCCGGATACTCCGCCAGCCTGCGGCCATATGACACGTTGGCTGCTGACGAAAACTCTGGTGCACCGTACTGCCAGCCCGGAACTAGGCCCTCTCTGACGAGGCGTGTTATGCCGGCCGAACCTGACTCGAGCCCGGGCACCACGATCGCTATCTTCGCGACAGAATCTTCATCCAGGCGCACGCGTGCCCAGGCGCCAGCAGCACGCAGCTCCGCCTCGGCATGCTCGAATGACGCCAGAGTCGAAGTGCCGGCGTTCGATGGGTCGGGCGCGGTGACCACGATCGCCCCGGATTGCTTCAATACCGTCATCATTTGACGCACGGCAGGACTTACGCGATCGAAACCCGCAAACGTGATATGCGGAGACGGCACTATTGACCCGGAGACAAGTAATTGACCGACGAGATCAGATTTCCCGCCGGCGTCGATCCAGTTGTTGTCAGCCAGGCAGCGTCGATAGTCCTGCGCTGCCTCCGCGAAGACACGTTCATCCTGGCTCCGCGCTGATACGCGTAATTCGGTGACAGGAATTCGCCATTCCTCAGACCGCACCCACGACTGTATGGCCTGTCGAACCAGGCTGCCGAATCCCGGCAATCCATCCGGACAATGCTCTCGGAGACAGCGTTCCCAGACCAATGCACTCGACGCTGGGTCAATTATTCGCGGTAATTCAGCTGGCTGCCGGACTCGTTCAAGCTGGCAGCTCAGCCAATCGTGCCAGGATAAAATTGTCGGCGTCAGCCAGGAACGCCTGCCCGCAGTGACCTGCTGCCGGTTGTAGGCGTCACGCAATTCACGCGCCAGGCGGCGACTTGCCGTGACCACCTCGCCCTGCTCAGCAACTGCCTCCTGGAGCCACGAATACATTAGATCAGGCAAACTGCTCCAGGAGTGAATTCATACGTCCAAACACATCATGCAGCACATCCGGATCCGGTAATGTCGTGATTCGAAAATGATCCGTGTATTCGGTATTGAAACTACTGCCGGGCGCTACCAGTACATGCCGGGTTTCCAGTAGCTCGAGAGCGAATGCCTGGTCGTCAAGCGCACCGGCCAAAGCCGGGTCCAGACAAACAAAGGCGTACATGGCGCCCATTGGCCTCGTCATGGTGAGATACGGACTAGCCTCTACGGCGTCAATGACAGCCTGTCGGGACTGGTATAACCGCCCTCCGGGTTGTACAAGTCCACGGATGCTCTGAAAACCACCCAACGCTGTTTGCACCGCCCATTGACCGGGTACATTGCTACACAGGCGAAGAGACGCCAACAATTCCATGCCGCTGCGATAATTATCGGCAATATCGAGATCGCCGCTGAAAGCACACCAGCCAACCCGATAGCCGCAAGCTCTGTACACTTTCGATAGCCCGGAAAACGTGAGGCAGAGCGTATTGGTTACCAGTGTCGCCAGCGGAATAAACTCCGCATCGTCGTATACCATCTGATCGTAAATCTCGTCCGAAAGCACGACCAGGTTGTTCTTTTCAGCGATAGCGACAATCTGTTCCAGCGTGCTCCGATCATAAACGGCGCCGCTCGGATTGTTGGGATTGATAACGACGATTGCGCGCGTCCTCGGGCCGACCAACGACTCAATGTGTTCAACGTCCGGCTCGAATGCCGTGTCTGGCGGACAATGATAGTGCCGGACCGTGCCACCGTTTAATGCGACGGCCGCCGACCAAAGCGGATAATCGGGGCTTGGCACAAGCACTTCGTCTCCCCCGTCCAGCAGCGCACGTAATGACAGGTCGATAAGTTCGCTTACGCCATTGCCAATAAAAACGTCCTCGGCAGTGGTATTCATGATGCCACGATCCTGCTGCTGCATTACCACAGCCTCACGAGCAGGAAAGATTCCCTTCTGGTGACTATAGGGTTCCGCCGAACCGAGGTTTTCGATCATCGCCAGGCGCATCGTTTCCGGCGTTCTGAAGCCGAAAAGCCCGGGATTACCAATGTTCAACGAGAGAATTTCGTAGCCGCGCTTTTCCAGTTCAGCGGCACGATGTGCCAACTGTCCACGGATTTCATACTTAACGTCGTTGAGCGTCGTACTGGTACGAACCGCGGGGCTCGACACCTGTCTTGTCATATCGCCCCCACCTCGCGCAATGCGGCAATTTTCTCATCGGTGTATCCCAATTCCCGGGTCAGGATTTCATCTGTATGTTCACCGAGAAATGGAGGGGCATGCTCGTATTCAATCGTGCTTGCCGAGAATTCGACAGGGTTCGCAACGGTCGGAATGCCTCCGGCGGATCGGTGCTGCATTTTACGCACCAGCCCCCTTTCCTGCGCATAATCGTTTTCCAGCACGTCCGCAATGGAATTAATCGGACCAACCGGAACGCCACATCCCGTTAGAGACTCGAGCCAGTGGTTCGTGCTCTTTTCTCCCAGTTTTGTCGCCAACATTGGAATCAGCGCCTCCCGGTGCTGCACACGATCTGCATTAGTGCGAAATCGAGGATCCACCCCTACCTCCGGCAAATCAAGGCACCTGGCGCAATCGACGAACTGGCGATCGTTCCCGACTGCGAGCGTAAGGTAGCCGTCGGCAGTCGCAAAAGTCTGGTATGGCACCAGGTTAGGGTGCCCGGTTCCCTGGCGTTCGGGCACAACATCACCGATCAGGTAGTTCATGTTTTGATTGGCGAGCCACGCGACCTGGCTGTCATACAGCGGTATATCAATCTGTTGGCCAGTACCGATTTCATTGCGAGCAATCAAGGCCGCCAAAATTGCGCTTACCGCATACATTCCCGCCATGATATCGGCGATCGCTACGCCGACTTTCTGCGGCGAACCACCCTCGTCATCAGGCGCACCCGTGATACTCATCAACCCACCGGACGCCTGGATCATTGCGTCGTAGCCTGGCTGGTCCGAGCGCGATCCGGATTGCCCGTACGCCGATACGGAGCAGTAGATTAACGCGGGGTTCTGTGTCTTCAGATTCGCATAATCGAGCCCGTATCGAGCCAGCGTACCAACCTTGAAGTTTTCAACGAAGACGTCGCTTGCAAGCACCAGCTGCCTGATGATCTCGATTCCATCGGGGTGTGAAATGTCTACTGTCATCGAACGTTTGTTGCGATTAGCGGAGAGAAAATAGGCCGCATTTCGTTCCGCCTCGCCGTCACCCGATTCAAGCCATGGCGGCCCCCACGAGCGCGTGTCATCTCCTGCCCCCGGCCGCTCGACTTTGATAATTTCGGCACCATAGTCGCCCAGCAGCTGGGTCGCCCACGGGCCGGCAAGAATTCGACTAAGGTCGAGCACTTTTACCCCTCGCAATGGGCCCTGTGATTTCGCTGGATTCGAATCAACCATCAGGTCGAGAATTGTCGAGCGACGGCGCCAATACCGCAAGCAAAATAAAACCCGACCACCCATAGGGTGGTCGGGCGGGTCCGCACGGAGATTGCGGATTGCGTGGCTACATCGCCTGGCCCAGGTCGTTAGACCTCAACTCAAACCGATCTAGCCTAGCTCTTCGACCTCGGCGCCTTCCAGGTCTGCTGGCGCCGGATCTTGTAATTCTGGCGGTCTTTTTTTGCCGTATCGAATGAGCAACTCCTCTACTTGCTCATCATTGACCCGGCTGATCGACCGTATCGGCATGCCCACGCTGGAGATTCCTTCGAAAACAATCCGGTCACCGCCATAAGGACACAGCCAACTGTCCCGCGACGAAAAACCCAGCCTGAATGCTGAGCGAAGCTCCATGGACGAACCGGCAAGTGTGACAAAATACGTCCGGTTCCCGCCGGCCTTCATCAGAAGGCTCTGCCTGTCCAACGGCTCATAGTCTCGGATAGTCCGGATCGAGATGCAATCCGAACCTTGGTAGTTCATATCCGATCCGAGGTCCGAATCTTCCTCAGTGACCGCACAAGCTATCAATAAATTACATGAAATAACAACAATAACAAATTGTTTTATATATAATTTAATGTTTCCTATCATCATCGCAAGTCCGTGCAATCGAGTCATAAACCTTGACTCAACTTATTCGATTTGACCGCCGAAAATCGCATTAAGTTCATCCCAAATCCGCGATACCGCGATGCGTACAGGGCGTCTAGGAGCCACTGGCAATTGGCCGGTCTGCAGCCCTGATCCACTCGCTCCAGGACCCCACATAGAGTCTGGGGGGCGTGAGGTCAAGCAGATGCGCTGTCAACAGAAGATGGCATGCAGTGACCCCGGAACCGCACATCGCGACGACAGGCGCTGCGGCGCCCTCTCCGATCGTCTCCTGCCACAGTTCGGATAATTCCGGCAAACTGAGCCAGGTGCCATCAGCATTGATCGTTTCCGGAAATGGCAGATTAACGGCGCCGGGAATATGTCCGGCAACGGTGTCAATGGGCTCCGTTGTTCCCTGAAATCTTGCCCGGTCACGAGCATCTATCAACACCGTAGACAGCTCCGAATCAATTTCGCCTGCAATTTCCGCAGTAGTCGCAATCATGGCGCTGTTCGGCTGCATTGCAAACGGTACAGGTTCGAGTTCCGGCACTTCACTCGACAGGCTAAGGCCTGCTTGCTGCCATGCCTGGATACCACCATTGAGCACCGCAACATTGTCGTGCCCAATCCAGCGCATCATCCACCAAAGACGCGCTGCGGTGGCACCATTGGCGTAGTCGTAAACGACCACCTGACAGCCCTCCTCAATACCCCAACTTGTCAGGAGTCGATTGAAATCGGCAGGTGTGGGCAATGGATGCCGCCCTGAGTCTGACGTAATCTCGCTCGCTAAATCGCGATCCAGGTGCGCATATACGGCGCCAGGTATATGCGCCTCAGCATAATCGTCGCGCCCCTTGTCCGGTTGCATCAGATCGAATCGACAGTCGACAATTCGACAGGCCGAACGGTCAATCAACTTCTCAAGCTCGCCCACGCTGACAAGATTTTTGTACGTATCCATCGGCGGAATTTTCCCCTTGATTCCGGACTGAATTCTATTCATTTGCCTTGTACACGTGATGCGGGTCGGACACAATAAGCGCCGGCGGCTTTGCCCGTCTGCCTACTCTCAATATGATTCAAGATCAGGAGTCCGACCGTGGATAAGATCCTTGTGGGCCTGAAACGTGTGGTTGACTATAACGTGCGCGTTCGTGTCAGGTCAGATGGAAGCGGCGTCGAAACCGATGGCGTCAAGATGAGCATTAATCCCTTTGACGAAATCGCGCTCGAAGAAGCCCTGCGCATCAAGGAACGTGGTGAAGCGAAAGAAGTCGTCGTTGTCTCTATTGGATCGCCAGATGCACAGCAACAACTGCGTACAGGACTGGCGATGGGCGCTGACCGCGCTATTCTTGTTGAATCGGACGCACCCGTTGATCCACTGACCGGCGCACGCGTATTCAGGGCCCTGATCGATAAAGAAGACCCCGGCATGGTGCTACTGGGGAAGCAGGCAATCGACGACGACAACAATCAAACTGGTCAGATGCTCGCCGCTATCTGGAATCGTCCTCAAGCCACCTTCGCCTCGAAAGTTGAATTGAATGGAAACACGGCAAAAGTAACCCGTGAAGTCGACGTCGGCCTCGAGGTGATAGAAGTCGATCTGCCAGCCGTAGTAACAACCGATCTGCGGTTGAATGAACCGCGATACGTGAAGTTACCAGACATTATGAAAGCAAAGAAAAAGCCACTGGACCAGGTACCCATTGCTGACCTCGGGATCGAAATTGCAACACCAATCAAAGCGGCAAATTTCGAGTCCCCGGCGGAGCGACAAAAAGGCGTAATCGTAGACGACGTAGCTGGCCTGGTTTCGGCACTGAAAGACAGGGGATTGCTCTAATGACAAAAATTCTGATTATCGCTGAGCATACGGCGGGAACGATCAATCCCAGCACTGCCAAGTGCGTTAGCTGTGCCGCCGATATCGAGGATGCTGAAATTCACGTCGCAGTCTTTTCCAAGGGCGGGGATAATATCGCCGGACAGGTTTCGGCAATGAGCTCTGTTGCGCGGGTGATGCAAATCGACGGCACGGCCAACGACAAGCTGCTGGCCGCCTTGCTGGCACCACAAGTTGTGGCGATGGCAGACGGTTATACACATATCTTCGGCCCGTCTACGACATTTGGCAAAGACCTGATGCCGCGGATTGCAGGACTCCTGGGCGTAAACCAGATCAGTGACATAATGACCGTTCTCGGTAGCCATACCTTCAAACGCCCGATCTATGCCGGCAACGCCGTCGTGACTGTCGAAGCCCCTGCAGACCAAACGGTGGTGGCAACAGTTCGCACAGCTTCGTACAAAGCTGTCGGTGACGGCGGCAGTGCTGAAATCGAGACAATGTCGATTGAGGCCGATTTACCGACACACACTCGCTTTGTCGAATTACAGGCCGGCAGCTCGGATCGGCCTGACCTGCAAACAGCGGCGAAGGTGGTTTCCGGCGGCCGCGCACTCGCAAGCTCAGAGAACTTTGACATTATCTACCAACTTGCAGATGGACTTGGTGCTGGCGTCGGCGCATCCCGGGCAGCAGTAGACGCGGGATATGTGCCTAACGAAATGCAGGTTGGACAGACGGGAAAGATTATCGCACCTGATCTCTATATCGCTATCGGGATTTCGGGCGCGATTCAGCACCTGACCGGCATTAAGGATGCCGGCACTATTGTGGCGATCAACAAGGATCCGGATGCGCCGATTTTCGAAGTCGCCGATATTGGTCTCGTCGGCGACCTGTTTTCAATCGTTCCGGAGTTTCAATCCGCGATTGGTGGCTGAGCAGCTGGCGTAGCTTTAAATCAGAGCGCTGCCAAAATCGATTCGGCTTTGCTGACCTCGAACTGACCGGCCGCTTCTACCGCAACGTGTGTTGCTGTACCGTCATCTACCACGATGGCAAATCGTTGGCCGCGCATGCCCATCCCGAATGCGGTGCCGTCCATTTCGAGCCCCAGCGCCCGTGCATACTCGCCGTTTCCGTCTGCAAGCATCTGGACACTGTCACCAACGCCCTGATCTTTGCCCCACGCGTCCATGACGAATACGTCATTGACCGACATGCAGGCGACCGTATCCACGCCTTTGGCAGCCAGCGCGTCTGCGTTCGCCAGGAAACCAGGCAAATGTTTCGCGGAGCAAGTCGGCGTAAATGCACCGGGCACAGAAACCAGGACGACCTTTTTGCCACTGAACAATTCGTCAGATGACACCGCTCCGGGTCCTGACTCTGTCATCACGCCCAATACACCGTCGGGCATTTTTTCACCAGCCTGAATTGTCATTTTTTGTTCTCCGTTCAGTATTCGTTTTCGGCAACATGCACGACCAGTCCATCCCAGTCGTCATTCATTTCAAGCTGACAGGTTAGTCGGCTATTGTCTTTTCGGTCATATGCAGCATCGAGCATGCTGTCTTCCATATCATCCATTTCCGGCATCTTCGCCTGCCACGCCGGGTCTATATAACTGTGACAGGTGGCGCACGCACAGGCACCGCCGCATTCGGCGACGATACCGTCGATATTATTATTTATCGCCCCTTCCATGATCGAATATCCGTTTTCGACATCAACTTCCTTGCGTTCACCATCCGGGAGAACAAATATTACTTTTGGCATACGTGAGTACCTGGCTCAAAAAATGAGGGCGCATTGTAAGGACGGCAGGCGGTCCAGGTCAATTGCCGGCACTAAATCGTGCCCGAAAAAAAGCGGGCGCCAAGTGGCGCCCGCCGTCATGCCTTCTTTGCTATGTCAGATTCGGTCCGCAGAAGCTCGTCGTTCCTGGAGATCACGGAGCTGCTTCTGAGCGGCGTTCTCAGCAAGTCGAATTTGCTGATTTCGCTCGAGATCGCTTTCGATCACACTAACCCATTGATTGGCAATCCTGCGCGAGCGCTGCGTCTTGCCAGCTTCGCGGAATGCGGCAATCGATTCGGTGTATTTTTTCTGGTTGTACAGGCACATGCCCAACGATATCTGCGCATTGTCCGGGCTCTTGATTTTGCCCTTGCGGAGGCCGGATTGAATCGCCGAAACGCACTCGCCGTACATGCCAAGATTCAAATAGGCATTCCCGAGCCGCAGGTCAAGCTCACCTTCATCGCTGAGCTTCGCCGCCTGTTGCAGAGCCGGAATAGCCATTTCATCTTCAGCAGCGAGCGTCAGTGCCTGGGATAGCATCCTGTAATTCTTGGCATCTCCTGCGACACGACCGCCATCCATTTCCTTCTGCAGCAGTGAGGCTGCCTTGTAGGGAACTTCGTGCTGCATATAAAGCTGCGCCATGGTGGTTAGTTCTGATTCTTTCTCCAGCAGTCCCTGCGTGTGCGCAGAATCGTAAGCGGCCATCAGATTGTCGTCTTCACCAAGTTCGGTGTAGGCGCCGGCCAACGAGAACCAGTAATTTTTCTTCGGCCAGTTGGCCAGCAGTATCTTCTGGATGTCACGAACCTTCGAGTAATTTTCCTGCTGGAAATACGCGAAATTCAACAACACATACCAGTCTTCCTTAACTTCGAGCTCTCGTTTAACAGCCACTTCCATTGCCGTTTCGATTGGCTTAACCATATCCGGGTAGCGATTTACCTGGTACAGATTCTGGGCATAAAGTATGTAGGCATCCGGGGCCGGGTTGGTTTCAAGAACAAACCATTCGTCTAGCAGACCCAACGCTTTATTGTAGTCTTCCTGCATCGTCGAAAGCTGTGCCATCGTGTACAGCGTTTGCTTTCTGATCTGGTCTTCAATGCTTGGAATACGCAGCATCTCTTCGTAGGTCGCCAGCGCTTCGTTGACGTTGTCGAGGTTGTAATGAACGAACCCGATATAGTTCAGCACGTTCTGCAACTCGTACTCGGTCAGCCCTTTCTTGGTTTTGAGCTGGTTCAGCATTCGCAAGGCACCTTGTTGATCGTCAGCGTCGATCATTTCCTGGGCCTTTTGAATACGGTCATAAACTTCTTTACTGACCGCCTGCGCTTGCTTGGTTTCTTGCTTATCGCGCTTATCGCGTTCTTCGTCTTGCGCGTAGACAGCGCCCGAAGCAAATACGCCGCAGATCAACAATAACCCCAGTCGGGTAAAAAAACGGTTCCTGATATTCATAAATGATATTCCTTGGTTGATTCCCGTTTTACCGCCTATTCCTCGAGCTCAAACCGGATGCGCGTCGTCACATTCGGCACATCGACCGGCACACCGTCGACAACGCGAGGTTTATACTTGAATTTCAATACTGCCCTGGTCGCAGCCCTTTCGAACAGGCTGCTCGTAGAAAACGTCACAAGCGGGTCTCTTACCGTGCCGGTGGTCGTCACCGTGAAAGACATGTCAACGTATCCCTCAACGCCTCGCGATAGCGCTCGAGCAGGATAGACCGGCGCCACTCGCACGATAGGCAGATAGTCACCCTCGGCGATGTTCATGCCGCCCGGTCCGCCTATATCGACGTTAGCGGAGACTTCCGGTGCCGGAATGGCAATCGTTGGCGCATTCGGATCCACAACGTCGGTATCCTGTGGTGGAACTTCCGGTGGAACCTCTGGGGGTTTCGGTGGCTTCTCAGGCGTGAAGTCTTCCGTGTTCAGACTTTCGTTTCTTTTAACGCGTACGAAGTCGAGTACGTGTTTTGTGCCTTCCTTGCTAATCGCGTCTTCTGCATGCTCAATGAGCAAATGCATAACGAAGATCAGCGACAACGTAATCACCGACCCGACGACTATTGAGAATGCATAACGGCCTATCATAATTAGCGCTCCTGTGCGGCGTTTAACCGCTTCGCTATATGCACCGAAATCGCGAGATCTTTATTACTGACCTCGCCACTCCGATTCGGTTCCTAATTGTTATTTGCAGCCAGGGACACATTAAAGACACCGGCCTGTCTGGCGGCATCCATAACGGTCACGAGCGTTTCATTGGTCGATTTCTTATCGGCCTGAATAACAACAGATCCTTTTGGGTTCTCAGCATGTAATCGCTCAATGTTCGGCCGCACCGCCCTGGGGTCGACCATTCGTTTATCGATCCATATCTCATCATTCGAACTGATGGCGATTAGGATGTTGGCATCGGCGATCGATTCGGATGTCGGTGCATCCGGACGATTAACGTCGATACCGGCTTCCTTGATAAAGGAGGCCGTTACGATAAAGAAGATGAGCATGATGAATACAACATCGAGCATCGGCGTGAGGTTGATTTCATTCTCTTCCTCGTCGCCACCCATTCCTGCTTGTGCTCTACGCATTTTTGAGTCCTTTTAATGGTCCATCGTGAGTGAGTCCTCGAGGAACTCGACTTCACGTGCCGCGCGGCGGCTAAGTATCGTTACAAGAAGCACTCCTGAGAGCGCCCCTACCATTCCCGCCATTGTCGGCACAGTTGCCTGGGAAACGCCCGCGGCCATAGCGCGAACGTTGCCCGACCCGGATACGGCCATGACCTCAAACACCTTGATCATACCGGTAACCGTACCCAGCAGACCCAGCAACGGACAGAGTGCCACCATGGTTTGAATCATGGGGATTGACGCGTTGGTTGCCTGAGAAAAACGCGAAATCATACCTTCGCGAATCATGTGTGCGTTCCAGGAACGACGTTCCGACCGCGCTTCCCAGCTGTCATGAATATCCGCTGACATCATTTTCATCGACGAGCGGAAATACAGCAACCGCTCTATGATGAGAACCCACATCAGGAATATCGTGATAGCTATCCAGCGCAATACCGGACCGCCCAACTCCATGAAGTCGCGTATGGCTTCAATACTATCGGTTAGCCAAAGCATTACTTCTCCTCAGCCGGCACTAGCCGTGCTTTTCAGAATGCGTGGCAACGATGCCAGCACTTTGTGACTGAAGGATGTTGATGATCTTCCTGCTCTGACCGCTCACCAGGGTATGAATCAAGACCATGGGAATGGCTACCACCAGTCCCAATACTGTCGTCATCAACGCCTGAGAAATACCACCGGCCATCATCTTCGGATCGCCTGCACCGAATAATGTAATCACCTGGAAGGTCTTGATCATACCGGTCACCGTTCCGAGCAGCCCCATCAGGGGTGCAACTACGGAGATTACCTTGATGAACAGCAGGCCTTTCGTGAGTCCCGGCATCTCTTTCAGTGCGGCTTCGCTCAATTTCAACTCAACCGTTTCTGTATCAGCGCCGGAATTGGATTCATACGCTGCAAGAACACGGCCCAACGGGTTGTCGGTGCTTGCCGTATCGCTCTTCAACTGCGCTTTCACTTTACGCGATGCCGCCGAGAGTCCAACCCAACGTACCAGGGCGATCAATAGGCCGATGATGCCAAGGCCGATGATGTTGTAACCGACAATGCCGCCCTGGTTGATGCGGTCCGTAATCGTGGGTGATTCAACCAGAAGGTCGAGGATACCGCCACGCGTACCGTCAAGACCGAAAGTCACCGGCCCGGTTGTTGCAGCCATCATATCCGCGGTCGACCCAGTGTAGCGTGACTGCTCCGGTTGACGCTGCAATTCGACAACTGAACCCGTCTCGCCATGGCGCAGGTAACCGTCTTCGAAAACGATATTGAATGCGCCAACGCGAACGATATCCGTCGTGGCAACTTCACCATCCGCCTTCGTGATTTGCTGTGGGAACCGAACAATCTTGCCTGACTCGGTGATCTCACGTTGCAATTCGAACCAAAGGCGCTCTATCTCTTCGATAGAGGCTAGTGAACTTGCGCTCGACATTTTCGATCCAAGCTCGACCAGGAATGCTTCGCGATCCGGAAACTGAATATTTGTCAACGAAGTGTTGAACCGACCCTGCGCATCGCCTGAGACGGTCTGCAAAACGCCGAACAGTTCTTTCAACGCACCGAGGCGCTCATCGAGGGCCGCACGCGCGGTGACGATTTGCTCCTGGTTAGTGTTGAAAAGTCCTTCAAGACGTTCAGAGTTTCGCTCCTGCCGGGTCCGTTCAGCACGCGCCTGGTTGACGAGATTTTGCTGTTCGCTACGCGACTGCGCGAAACGCTGTTCGCGTTGCCGTGCCTCGGCGCTATCCCGCGCCTGGCCCTGCTGGATCTGATTGAGGAGCTCCGACATAGAGCTGGCATCGTTTTGCGCCTGTGCGGCACCCATTGCCACAAATAAGCTTGCGACTGCTATTGCTATACGTTTCATCGATCAAGCCCCCCCAACAGGTTTGGCCGCTGGAAACGGCAGCAACACCAGCTCCGGTGCGATTAGCTGGCGTGCGATTCGAATGCCCTTGCGGACTTCGTTTCGATGCTCACTGCCCAGCATTTCATACTGCCCCGAATCCGGGTTCCACCAGCCGGTGATGGCGGCGTCGTCTGACTGGAAGTACAGACCAATACGACCCACACGGAACATGTTGTATTCGCGCACAGCGCCATCGATGGTCAATTCCTCTTTGTACCATTCGCTGGACGTGCCGTAGTCACTTTCAATTTGATAGGCTTCCATTACTTTGCGGAATTTCTCCGCAACGCTGACGTCCGACCGCTCCATGATGTCCTTCAGGTCACTGATACGCTTCTCGCGTTCACCCATCAGGAATGGAATATCAAGCGAAATCGACTGCTCGATGCCGTCGATCATTCGTTCCATCAGCGGAAAGATCTGCCGATTGATAACGTCGACCTGCTCCATCGACAGCGAGATATCGTCAAGTGTCGCTTGCTGGCCATTGGTTTGCGCCGTCATCAAGCGGTTGTAGACCTTCAAACCGTCGATTTCTTTATTGATCGAGCGATAGTCATCGGCGAGAGACCGGGTACCTTCTACTACCTGGTTGATTCTCTCTTGTGACTCCTGCGCAAGCTCAAGTCGTCTTAAATCTGCCTGAAGGACCTGATCGACTGATGAGGTCTGGGCGAAGACGCTGCCAGCGGCAATAACAATGACTCCAATAGCTGCACTTGTCATCTGCCGGCTGCTGTATTTGCACCGTTTCATTGATACTCCTTAATACATCGAGTTTTTAATATTTATAGGATTTCGGGAGAGGGATGCGCAGTAATCACGTGACAACTCGCACAACAAACAGACGGACCACAACATGCTGTTGCATGCAATCCCCCTTGCGCTCGCGACTCTCTCCACTACCGTCGCGGCGATTATTTCTAATTGTATTGTCTTCTCTTTAATTTGTTGGACCGCCCAACCGGTTGTACACCCCCTGTGCAACCGGTCTTGGTTATCGGGTCCCGCCTTGTCGGGCACAAGAATACCATAAGCATGATAGATCGCCAGCCTTACGGCAACATTACGTAATGTCGGAAACGTGCTGATTAAACTGGCAGAGACTTGTTGCATTCGCACTTTTGCAACTGACCGCAATTGATTTGATCCTTCGCTCACGCTGCACGATCCCGACGCGGTACACGCACAATACGGTCCGATTATCCGCTTAAATCAGTTTGCCTCAAAGTTCGTATTCGGCCAGTCGCCGTTGCCTCCATATTGTATTTGTCCGCCGCTGAGTCGCCAGCGAGCCAATGAGCACATCAAAATCAGGCCTGGGTTTTTTGGTTTAAGATTGTTACATCAAGATGTTATGGCAACTCTTTAACGTAATCTCAAATTCAGGAGTTTCGTTTTTGAGACTACCGGCCCATGCCCTATCGGGCATCATTACCGCCGCCCGGATTAAGACTTGACTCGTAACACAAGTAACTGAATTTTCGAGAGTTGACATCCACCGGCCCTTGCAACATGATCCGCGATTATGAGATTGGCTACGGAAATCGTTGTACGGGCAAACATCGTGTGCAAACTGCTTATCCAGCGGTTAGTGCTGGTGCTCCTTATCGGGAGTAACGGCCGGTAGCATTCGCTTACTGAATCTCAGCAACACCGGCCCCGCATCCCAGCCAGGATAGTGGGGTTTTTTTGTTGCGGGAATCGTTTTTTTGAACACTTTTAAAGACTGTGGGAACCGAAAATGCAAATGTATTCAGAATCTGACGTAGATACTTCGTGCCTGGAAGGCAAGCAGATCACCATCCTGGGATTCGGCAGCCAGGGCCGGGCCCATGCGCTGAACCTAAAGGACAGTGGTCACGATGTTGTCATCGGCGCACGTGCCGGGGGTGGCAGTTTCACCAAGGCCACAGCGGACGGATTCGTTGTCAAGGAACCTGCAGAAGCCGTCAAAGGGGCGACGATCGTCGCCCCTCTTACACCTGATCCCTCGCCATCGCCCCCATATGCGTCAGTGGTCAATAATATTGAACAGGGTGCCACCCTGCTTTTTGCCCACGGCTTCAATATACATTTCAAGCAGATCGCGCCCCGCGACGATCTCGATGTTGTGCTTATCGCACCGAAGGGACCGGGAGACCTGGTTCGACGGCAATATGAGGAAGGTCACGGCGTACCCTGCCTTGTCGCTGTCGCACAAGATGCAAGCGGCAATGCCATCAAGCTTGCCTTAGCCTATGCGCAGGGAATTGGCGGTGCCCGCGCCGGCGTCATCGAGACGACCTTCGCTGAGGAGACTGAAACCGACCTGTTTGGCGAACAGGCTGTGCTGTGCGGAGGAGCAACCGAGCTCGTGGTTGCGGGTTTCGATACGCTGGTAAATGCCGGCTATCAGCCTGAGGTCGCTTATTACGAGGTGATGCACGAACTCAAACTGATCGTCGATCTGCTGCACGAAGGCGGCATCCGCAAAATGCATGAATTCATCAGTGAGACCGCCGCTTGGGGCGACCTCATTAGCGGGCCACGGGTCGTGGACGACCATGTGCGGGCGCGGATGCAGGAAGTTCTCGACGATATTCGAGACGGCACGTTCGCCAATCGATGGATCGAGGAAAACGACGCAGGGCAACCGGAATACAAACGATTGATGAATGCTGACCTGGAACACCCCATCGAGGAAGTGGGTGCCAGGCTTCGCAGCAAGATGGATTGGCTGGAGAATTAAGGCCCCCGTGCATGCCTTGGCGGGATAATCTGATCTCAGGATCTTAGCTAACGGCAGCAGGACGTATTTGGAGCAGGAATATGGCGACGAATCGCATCAAGATTTTCGACACGACATTGAGAGACGGAGAACAGGCGCCCGGATGCAGCATGACGCTCAGGGAAAAGCTCAGAATCGCCAAGGCGCTTGCCGATCTGAATGTCGACATTATCGAAGCGGGGTTCCCCGCCGCGTCGCCGGGCGACTTTGACGCCGTTAAAGCGATTGCAGATGAAAATCGTGGACCGGTCATTTGTGGCCTGGCTCGATGCAACCCTGAAGACATTGCGAAAGTGCATGAAGCCGTCAAAGGCGCTGACAATCATCGGATTCATGTTTTCGTCGCTACCAGTTCCATTCATCGTGAATACAAGCTCAAAATGGCGAAAGAGGAAATCATTAAAAGCGCTGTCGGTGCGATATCAATGGCCCGGGAGCTCTGCGATGACGTGGAGTTTTCTCCGGAGGACGCCTCAAGAACAGAGCTCGGATATCTTGCCGAAGTGGTAAGCGCGGCGATCGAGGCAGGTGCGACGACCGTAAACATTCCGGACACTGTCGGGTACACGGTTCCAGCAGAATTCGACAAGCTATTTCGTTATCTGCGCAAGAATGTCGCCGGAATCGACGACATTACCCTCAGCGTTCACTGTCACGACGATCTCGGCATGGCGGTTGCCAACAGCCTGGCTGCAGTCTACGCGGGCGCACGCCAGGTAGAATGTACAATTAACGGCATTGGCGAAAGAGCCGGAAACTGCTCGCTGGAAGAAGTCGTCATGGCCCTGAAAACGCGCAGCGAATTCTACGCGTTGGATACCGCTATCGATTCAACGCGGCTCTATCCAACCGCACGACTTGTTTCCGGTATCACGGGCATGCAAATACCGCGCAACAAGGCGATCGTTGGCGAGAATGCGTTCGCTCACGAGGCAGGCATCCATCAGCACGGCATGCTGCAGCATGCCTCGACTTACGAAATCATGAGCCCGGAGGAAATAGGCATCAGTAAGTCGAACCTGGTGCTGGGCAAGCATAGTGGCAGGCATGCGTTTCGCGATCGCGTCAGGGACCTGGGATTTGACCTCGATGATTTTGAAGTGAACCGTGCCTTCCAGGAATTCAAAAAGCTGGCCGATAAAAAGAAGGATATGTACGACGGTGACATCGAAGCCATCATTATGAACGTCGACAATTCTTCCGCCGGTCCGTGGACGTTGAAATCACTGCAGATCACATCTGGCACCGGTGTCGATGCTTCGGCGACACTCGAATTGCTTGACGAAAACGGTGAGCAAATCAGGAAACAGGCGGTAGGAGACGGGCCGGTGGAGGCCGCGTTTACGGCGCTGGAAGAAGCCAGCGGTATCGATTTGACACTCAAGAATTTTGAGTTACATAGCGCGACGGTTGGTGAAGACGCCCAGGGTGAGGCGACTGTCGTCGTCGAATTCAATGGTCAGCCTTTCCGCGGTCACGGCGCAAGCCAGGACATCATCGAGGCGACCTGTCGCGCTTACCTGGAAGTCATCAACCGTATATTGCGCAGACGCGAGCTTGGACTTGACAAAATAAAGACCAAGACTGATGTCAACAGGGCAACGATTTAAGTTGTTAACGGGTGCCAAATAATGCAAACGCTTGCTAAGCTACATTGCTGACTTGATAGATGTGTTTCGGAGTATTCTGTAATGAGTTTTAGCGGTGGAAAACTGATCTGGCAAAACGGTCAGATGATTCCCTGGGAGCAGGCAACTGTTCACATAATGGCGCACGCCCTGCATTACGGATCCTCCGTTTTTGAAGGAATCCGCGGTTACAAGACGCCTGATGGACCTGCCATATTTCGCCTGACCGATCATATGCAGCGGTTTTACGATTCGGCCAAAATTTATCGAATGCCACTGGGTTATGAGCGGGACGAGCTCGTGGAGGTATGCAAGGAAGTCGTTCGCGCGAACGACCTGGTAAACGGCGCGTACATTCGTCCGCTTGCCTTTCGCGGTTACGGTGAACCGGGGCTCGCCCCAAAACCTGATCACCAGGTTGACGTCGCCATTGCTGCCTGGGAATGGGGTGCCTATCTCGGCGCGGAAGGCCTGGAAAACGGCGTAGATGTATGTGTTTCAAGCTGGCAAAGGGTCGCACCAAACACGATACCCGCACTCGCCAAGGCGGGTGGAAATTACCTGTCCGGCCAGTTGATCAGCACGGAGGCGAAACGACTCGGATTTCATGAGGGTATTGCCCTTTCTACGGATGGAACGGTAAGCGAGGGAGCCGGCGAAAATCTGTTCATGGTTCGTGATGGTCGCATCGTTACCCCGCCAGCGACGTCTTCGATACTGACCGGACTGACACGTGACACAGTGATCAAGCTGGCGGGCCGAATAGGCATCACTGTTGAAGAGAAGGCGATTCCACGTGAAGCACTGTATCTTGCTGACGAAATTTTCTTCACCGGAACCGCCGCGGAGGTGACGCCCGTTCGCTCGGTTGACCGCATCGAAATTGGGCAAGGCCGTCGTGGACCGATAACGAAACAACTGCAGGACGCATTCTTTGGCCTGTTCGCCGGCCAAACGGAGGACCGCGACGGCTGGCTGGAATACGTTGAAACGCCATCGGCCGTCGCAGCGGGCGGCGCATAAGCAAAACCAGTGTGAGCGAATCTGCCCCCAAAACCCTTTTCGAGAAAGTTTGGCAGGAACACGTCGTCAAAGACGAGACGCCTGACACGCCTGCAATTCTCTTTATTGATCTGCATTTGATTCATGAAGTCACGACACCGCAAGCGTTCGCCCTGTTACGAGAACAGGGCCTGTCAGTGCGCAACCCTGACCTCACGCTGGGCACCATGGATCATTCAACGCCGACCACACCCGTACGTTCGTTCAAGGACCTGGCGATTGTTGGCGAAGGCGCTGCGAAGCAAGTCGCCAAGATGCAGGAAAACTGTCAAGATTTCGGTCTCGAACTGCACGGATTCGAATCGGATCATCGCGGCATCGTGCACGTTATGGGACCCGAGATGGGAGCGACACAGCCAGGCAAGACCATTGTCTGTGGCGACAGTCATACGAGCACGCATGGCGCATTTGGCGCCCTCGCCTTTGGCATAGGCACGACGGAAGTTGGACATGTACTTGCGACACAGTGCTTGTTGCAGAGAAAACCAAAAACGCTTGCGATCGAGGTTACCGGGCAACTGCAATCCGGTGTGTCCGCAAAGGATGTCATCCTGGCAATTATTGGAGAGATTGGCGTCGATGGCGGCACTGGCCACGTCATTGAATATCGCGGTTCAGCGATTGAATCCATGTCAATGGAAGAGCGTATGACCGTCTGCAACATGTCGATTGAAGCAGGTGCCAGGGCTGGCATGATCGCGCCCGACCAAACCACTGTTGACTACCTTGAAGGTCGACCAAAGGTCCCGCAAGGTGAAGACTGGGAGGTCGCAAAAGCACGCTGGCTCGCGCTGCGCGGAGACGAGAATGCGGCGTTTGACAAGACGGTCACGATTGACGGCAACAAACTGCGGCCAATGGTGACCTTTGGCACTAATCCCGGGATGGTTATTCCGGTGAACGATGATATTCCGGCGGGAGACGGTAACGCGAGTTTCGAGAAGGCGTTGAACTACATGCAGGTCGCCGTCGGCAAACCACTGAGCCACGCAGATGTCGATGTCGTATTTATAGGCAGTTGTACCAACTCGCGCATCAGCGATTTACAGGAAGCTGCCGATATACTGCGCGATCGTAAAATTGCCGATGGCGTACGCATGCTCGTGGTGCCCGGTTCGCAGCAGGTTAAGAAAGAAGCCGAGTCACAGGGATTAGACAAAGTGTTCGTCGCGGCGGGCGCGGAATGGCGGGAGTCTGGTTGCTCCATGTGCCTTGGCATGAACGGCGATACGGTGCCGCGGGGGCAGTTGAGCGTCAGCACCAGTAATCGAAATTTTGAAGGTCGACAGGGAATTGGCGCGCGAACCATTCTCGCTAGCCCCATGACAGCGGCGGCTTCAGCCATCGCAGGCCACGTCGCAGACCCGCGTCAGTACTTGTAGTTCGAAGCACATGCAGACAATCAATATCCTTAGGTCGAAAACTGTCGTTTTGCCGGCGACGGACGTCGATACCGATCAAATAATCCCGGCGCGCTTCCTGACAACGACCACACGCCAGGGATTGGGCGCCAACCTCTTTTACGATTGGCGATTCGACTCTCGTGGCGAAAGGAATAATGATTTCGTGTTGAACAAACCCGCTGCGAAGGACTGTCAAATCCTCGTTGCGGGCAGAAACTTCGGCTGTGGTTCCTCACGCGAACATGCTCCGTGGGCACTGCTGGACTACGGCTTGCGCGCCGTCATCAGTACAGAAATTGCGGATATCTTTCGCAGTAATTCACTAAAAAACGGTTTCTTGCCAATTGTTGTCGACGAGAACACGCACGCCTGGCTGCTTGACCATCCAGGTTGCGAACTCACGATCGATGTAGCGCAGTCTGCGGTCATCCTGCCTGATGGAAAATCCGTAATTTTTCCGATCGACAGTTTTGCCAGGTACTGCTTGTTGGAGGGAATCGATCAACTCGGATTCCTGCTAAAACACGAGTCTGCAATCAAGGAATTTGAGGAGACCCGATCTTGGACGCCCTGATAACGGTCCTTCCCGGTGACGGCATCGGTCCGGAAGTAGCTAGTGCAGGCGTCAGTGTGCTTGAGCGTATCGCGCAGCTGTATGACCACAGGTTTGAGTTTTCGGAGCAGCTGATCGGCGGTGCGGGAATAGACGCAGAAAACGATCCCTGCCCGGCCAGTACGCGTGCTAGTTGCGGAGAAAGTGATGCCATTTTGCTGGGTGCTGTCGGCGGGCCGAAATGGTCAGACCCTAATGCGAGTATTCGACCCGAACAGGGCATCCTGGCCCTCCGCGCGGAACTCCAGGTATTTGCCAACCTGCGGCCTGTGCATACTATGGACGAGTTGGCCGAAGCATCACCGATCAAGACGGACCGACTGCACGGTGTCGACATTATGGTCGTGCGAGAGCTGACGGGTGGAATCTATTTTGGCGACAAGACGCGCGACGAATCATCTGCCACCGACCTGTGCACCTATCATCGCTTTGAAGTTGAGAGAATCATTCGCGTTGCGGCGACCCTGGCGAAACAGCGCAAGGGCAAGTTGTGCTCGGTGGATAAGGCGAACGTATTGGAGACTTCACGCTTGTGGCGTGACGTTACAACAACCACCCTGGCCGCAGAATTTCCCGAACTAGATAGCGAGCACATGCTCGTGGACGCTGCGGCAATGCACCTGATAAACCGCCCTGCAAGCTTTGATGTCATAGTGACGGAGAATATGTTCGGCGACATACTCACGGACGAAGCGTCAATGCTGGCGGGATCGCTGGGTATGCTCCCGTCGGCATCTCTCGGCGAGTCTACTCGCGGATTGTACGAACCGATTCATGGATCCGCGCCTGACATTGCAGGTCAGGGACTTGCCAATCCCTGCGGCACAATAGCGAGCGCGGCGATGTTGCTGCGGCACAGCCTGAATCTCGCTGAAGAGGCTGTGAGAATCGACGAAGCAATACACGCGACCATCGCTGCCGGCGTGCGCACTGCCGACATAGCAGGTGTTTCCGGGCAGCACGTATCCACCGCCGAAATGACTCAGGCAATCATTCAGCGACTGCAGTAAGCACGGGATACTCCTCCGCTCTTTGCGCGGCATTTAACGCCTGTAATACGTCGAGAACCAGGTCTTCGCTGCATTCGATGCCTACCGACAGTCGAATCAGATTCTGATGAATGCCCGCTTGCGTCAACGCCTCCTCGGCGACCGGCGCGTGCGTCATCGTTGGCGGATGACAAACGAGACTCTCCACGCCGCCAAGCGATTCGGCAAGGGAGAAAAATCGCAGTGACTCAACAAAGGCCTTGACCGCGCCTTCGCCGCCCGCGATTTCGAAACTCAGCATGCCGCCAAAACCGGATTGTTGTTGCAGCGCGATTTCATGACCCGGATGATGGCGTAGTCCAGGGTAATAGACTTTCTCGACGGCATCGTGCTCGTCGAGCAATGTTGCAAGAATGCCGGCGTTTTTCTCATGTTGCTGCATTCTTGCGTGCAAAGTTCGGACGCCTCGCAAAGTCTGATAAGCATCGAATGGCGCCCCGGTTATACCGAGACAGTTTGCCCACCAGTCAAGCTTTTCTGCCAGTTCCTTGCTCGCGGCAATTACAGCTCCGCCAACAACGTCGCTGTGCCCGTTCAAATACTTTGTGGTCGAGTGAATGACGACGTCGGCGCCGAGCTTGATCGGTTGCTGCAACGCCGGTGACAGAAAGGTATTGTCGACTGCAAGCAAAGCACCACAGTCTTTCGCCGCTATCGACATTTCCTCGATATCAACAATCCGCAACAGGGGATTAGACGGCGTTTCAACCAGAATCAGGCTGGGCCCGGCAGCGCAGGCCGCACGAACCGCGATTTCATCAGTTTGATCCACGAAGGCAACTCGAAAGTGTCCTTTTGCAGCGAGGCTCTCAAACAGGCGATAGGTACCGCCGTAACAGTCGTGTGGCGCAACCAGCAGGTCGCCAGGCTGCAGCAACTGCAGTACCAGGTTCAGGGCAGCCATCCCGGAAGAGGTAACCGATGCACCGGCGCCACCTTCCAGCTGGCACAGGGCGTCAGCCAGCGCCGCACGAGTCGGGTTGCCGCTGCGAGTGTAGTCGTACTCGCGCTTCTCACCGAATTCTCTAAACGTGTAATTGGATGACAAGTGCAAAGGTGGCACGACTGCGCCATGCTGCGCGTCGGTCTCAAGGGCAGCTCGAACGGCTGAAGTTGCTGGGTTAATTGAAGAAGTCATTTGCTGGTCTCCGCTAACGATCTAATTTTGCGACCCCAGGTCGCTTGTTTCTCATCAGATCCCTGCGAAAACCGCTTGGGTGGGTGTCGTTACCTGCATCAAATCGCTGTTGCCAATTCAACTTCAAAAACGACACTCATCTCTCGGAAGTGACATGCACTCCGCAGGAGTTGGCACCTTGTCGGAATGGTTAGTTCCACAGGTTGCCCCGGCTTCTTCGGGCCTTTCCCTCAGCCGGTCTCGATGAGTTCGGTAGAGTCTATGTTTGATCAATGAGGTTAGTCAACTGGTTTTACTCAGTTTTATAGAGTTATATAAACTTGTTCTTATTTGATTATTTATGATTCGGTATGCGGCCGTCCCAAATCCCAGGAATGGCATCAGATTCGGGCATTCGAAATAGTGTAACAATGCATTATTACACTGCTACAAGATGAGGACTCGCCGTCGGCTGGATCTGCATTACCAAACCTGGTCTGGCGCCCGTGGCTGCCGTCAATTCGAATCCTGGCGAACTCATTCTTGCCTGCAGGCGGGCTTCATACGCAACGTATACATAAGGACAGAGGCGCTCTCGTGCTCAGGTAATCTGGGTGGCAAAGCCGATTTCACGTGCCGGCTCGGCGAATACAGCGTTAACATAGCGACCGCAAAACCGAAAAGACTACCTATGACCGCAAAACGAATTGCGCGCAATGACATTTTGTCATTGCGCACCCTGATGACGGGCGCCCAGGATCAAAGCAGCGTGCGCCTGAATGCAAACGAAGCGCCCGATAGCCACCGGTTTCCGGATGACAACCTGGGGCTAAATCGGTATCCGGAGATTCGTCCTTCCGGCCTTTGCAGAAAGTTGGCGGATTTGTACGGTGTTCCGACCGGCCATCTACTAGTCACCCGCGGCAGTAGCGAGGGCATCGATATCCTGATTCGCACTTTTTGCCGTGCCGGTCAGGACAGCATATTGACGCTGCCACCCACCTTCGAGCTCTATCGGTATTTCGCCCAGATACAAAGCATTGAGACAATCAGCATGCCGTTGTCGGTCGCGGACAATTTTGCTTTTGACGCCGACGCCGTCCTGGAAGCCTGCACCAGCAACACGAGACTGATTTTTATTTGCTCACCGAACAACCCCACCGGCAACATCGTGCCATTCGACGATATTGCGAGAATCGCTGCAGCTCGCGAGGGTAAGTCGATGGTTGTCGTGGACGAGGCCTACATCGAGTTTTCGAAGGAGCATTCGCTGGCCGCAAAAATAGGCGCCCACGAAAATCTCGTCGTTTTAAGGACATTATCCAAGGCCTATGCACTGGCGGGTGCCCGTTGCGGAGCCGTGATTGCCAACAAGGCAACGATCGACATACTGACCAAAGTGCTCCCGCCCTTCTCGTTTTCAACCCCAGCCGTCGATAACGTCTTGCAAGCACTCCAGGATGACAGCCTGGCCGCCGCCAAAAACTGCATCGCCAAAATCGTTTCCGAGCGCAAGCGATTGTTTGACGAACTGACCAGAATTCAGTGCGTTCTAAATATATGGCCCTCACACGGAAATTTCTTATTGTTTAAACTGGCAGACCAGCCCGCCGTGCTCAACCATCTCAAGTCCAGTAAAATACTGATCCTGGGATTTGGCGACCAGGCAGGGCTAAAAGACTGCGCAAGAATCACGATCGGCAGCGAAAGCGAAAATGATGCCTTCCTGGCCGCGCTGCACGACTACGGGTCAAAACCATAGAAATATCGCCCCAGGCGCTTTCGCCTATGACGGTCGCTGCTCGTTTTTCCGCGCACAATCGATGCACAAGACGGCTGTCGGATCGAATTCCAGTCGTTTTCGGTCAATAGGCTCGTCACACGCCCTGCAATCGCCGTAATCGCCCGAATCGAGCCGTGCCAGGGCCTGCGTTACCAATTGCAGTGTCTGCTCTCTGCGACGAACTGAGGCCTTCGACATCGCCTGGGCCTGGAGCGCATCCATCCGTGACAACCTACCCACTTTCGCCTGGTCCAGCTCAACGACCTGCGAGGACGACTCGCCAGTAGCAGCAACCGCTGTCAGATCTGCCCGAATGCGCAGCAGCTTCTCGCGAATGGCGCTGGTGAACGAATCACTCATTGTTGAAAATTGAACTCATAGGGATTATTAATAGTTATTAATCAATAATTTATTACAACTAATTAATGTTTTTTATGACTATAAATCAGCATACAGCTCCAGCAAGTACCGTTCGCGATCGCGGGTCAGCCCGGCTCGCAGCGTTTGTTGCGCGTCCCCGGGTCGAGTCCTGTGCCAATCGAGCGTATCTTTGGCGGTGACGGCAAGCGGACGGAAACGCATACCTTTCTGTACAGCCCTTCGATTCACCATCCTGCCGTAGTTAAGATAACGCCCCCTTGGCGGTTGCCAGAAGGCCAGGCTGTCTTGCGGTGTTTCGCCCTGCGCGATCAGGAAATCCCACGGAACCCAATGGAGTGTCGATGGTGAGGCAGTAACCGCCCTTACCCCATGCACCAGGCCCGCAGTATCCAACGCCGATGCCGGCCCCTCCGTGTTATAGATTCCGGTGGTCGAATTTTCCAACAGATGAACGTAAAACTCAGCGAGGTCCCGAACGTCCACGAACTGAATGGGATCCGTAGGATCGCCCTGAACCAGGACATCGCCGCCATCGTCTAAGCGGTCTACCCAATACGTGAACCGATCCGTTCGATCACCGGGACCGACAATTACGGGCGGGCGTGCAATCAAAGTACGCGCACCGAATCCGTCCTGCACGATGCGCTCGGCCAGAACCTTGTTCGGGCCGTAACCTGACCATTCCGATTCCGGCAGATCTTTCGGTCCGACCGGCGCATCTTCGTCCATAACCTGCGCAGTGAAATCTGTATAGACCGCTCTCGTTGACGTAAACAAATACTGGTCGCACGCATTTCGCAACAGATCGACACTTTGTCGAACCTGCAACGGCGTATAACCGGAATTATCAAGCACCGCATCCCATTGGCGTCCCTCCAGTGCCGTAAGGTCGCTATTTCTGTCACCTACCAGTTTTTCGGCGTCCGGAAACAGGTGCGTATTGGTACGGCCGCGATTAAACAGCGTTACCTCGTGCCCGCGCGCCATTGCATGACTGACAAAATGGGGGCCAATAAACCCGGTGCCGCCGAGGACCAGGATTTTGAGGCCATCGCTTTTGCGTGACTGGCCAAAGCTGTGTTGCGTAGCCAGTAATCCGGCTGCGGTCGCGCCCATCGACAGTGCCAGAAATTCTCTGCGTGATCTCATGGATTGCCTCCCGTCAGCAAGCCGGCCGATGCTCATTGTCATGGCCGTAGAAGGCGACTATTCCCCAGGCGTCATCAATTTTCTGCAATACATAAAGCGTCGTTCGAATCGCCGGTGCGATCGGATTTCCATCCTGATCGATTCTCGAATAACGCGTATCGACCAGTGCCACCGTATCGGACAAAACACAGACTTGCAGGTTTTCAATCCGTGACTCAACCCAGCCCTGCGCTTCTATCTGCTTATAGAGTCGATTGAGATTCTCAATGGCATCAGCCGGATTGGTATATACCCGATGTCCGCTGCCACCTCCAATTTGCACCGGAGTCGAATAGATGCTGTGTGCGATACGATCGACATCTTTATCATTGAATGCCGCGAAGTACTGGTGCAGGTGAGCTCCCGCAGCCTCTTCGTTTGCGGTAACTGGTGCCGCCGTCACCATTGCCAGCATCAGGAGAAGAATAAACTTACGCATAGTGGCCAACCTCCGTCTCTGCTCCCACGTTGGCAAATCTGCCACGATTGCTGACTAGATTGCGATCTCGGGAGGAATATCTCTCAGATTATAACTGGAGCTCATGACACGACCATAAGCACCCGCGTTCGCAATCGCTACGACGTCGTTTTCCCCGCTTGGCGGAAACCGACGATCGGAACCGAATTTGTCGCCTGTTTCGCAGATGGGTCCGACGACAGTGACAAGCTCACTGGCATCGTGATTGATGCGCGTGAGATTTACGATCTCATGATAAGCACCATACAAGGCAGGTCGAATCAACGCATTTATCCCGGTGCTAACGCCGACATATTGCATGTCACCTTTGCCTTTCAATTGCGTTACGTGCGCCAGGAGTACACCGGCTTCTGCTACCAGGTAGCGGCCCGGCTCTAGCCACAGTTCATAAGCCGGGTGACTCGACTTGAATTCCGAGAGGTACTGATCGAGAAGCGACAGGTCAAACAGCGGATCCCCTCGTTTGTCGGGAACGCCTATGCCACCGCCCAGATCAAGCACCTCTACTTCCGGGAAACGTTCTGCAGCTGCCAGCAAGGCGCCGGCCACTGCGCGCCAATTTGCTGGTTCCAGAATGCCGGACCCGCTGTGCGCGTGAATGCCAATGATGGTCGCGTCCGCCGCATTAACCAGTTCTACCAGCTCGTCAAGCTCGTCCAGGGAGACACCGAACTTGGAGCGCTTACCCACGGTGACGACATGCTCGTGATGGCCACCACCCTGGTCGGGGTCGATTCTTACGAACAATCGCTGCCCTGCAAATAACTCTGGCCACGCTTTTAACGGAAAAAGATTGTCGAGCGTTACGCGAAGACCTTCCTGAATGCCCCACTCGTATTCTTCACGCGGCGCAAAATTTGGCGTAAACAGAATTCGACCCTTGGCATCATTGGACAGAACGTCACGAAGATGCAGAACCTCTCCGGGAGAAACACAATCGAAATCGACACCAGCGCTTGCCAACGTACGCAGTACGTCCGGGTTAAAATTCGCCTTCATCGCATAGAGAACGCGCGAAACCGAGTTCAATGCCAGCATGTTTAACGCGGCCTTCTCTATTGTTTCCAGATCGTAAACGTAGGCGTTTAGATTCTTGTCCGCGATACTTAACAGCACATCGCGTTTTTTCACCCACCAGATTTCTTGTTGTTTGTCGTGCATTCAACTTATCCCGGACAAAAAAAACCCGCACGGAGATCCTTGCGGGCTTTATGACAGTTTCCGAGCTCTTATAAGCGGCCGGTTTCCCCGTCGTTCTTACCCACGCACCTCTGGCGCGCCATTGGTTTTAGGTATTATCGGGCATCGACTTTGCCGACACCACGGCACAATACGTGGGCAGATATCAATTTAGTCGACGCAGTAAATCCGACGCGGCCGCTCAGGTCAAGTTTGACCTCGAAATTTCTCACTCCCAGGGGGGCGCAACCGTAATGGCACCCTCCGACGCCGACCGCACCTCGGCCCGGTATTTCGCCAGAATTCCGGTATTGACACTGGATTTCGGGCGCTTCCACGCCGCGCGACGTTGTACGAGTTCTTCGTCCGGGATTTCGAGATCAATGCGGCGATCCTGCGCATCGATGACGATCCGATCACCGTCCTCAATCAGGGCAATGGCCCCGCCAACGGCTGCTTCGGGTGATACGTGCCCAACCACAAAGCCATGGCTCCCGCCGGAGAACCTGCCATCAGTGATCAAAGCGACTTCTTCACCCAGACCCTTGCCCATTATTGCCCCGGTTGGACTGAGCATTTCCCGCATACCCGGGCCTCCTTTCGGACCCTCGTAGCGGATTACGACAACATCGCCGGCAACGACGTTACCGTCGAGAATCGCCTGCAGGGCAAGCTCCTCTGAATGATAAACCTTCGCTGTGCCTGCGAAATGCAAACCCTCCTTGCCCGTGATTTTTGCAACAGCACCCTCTTCCGCGAGATTGCCGTACATGATGACCAGGTGCCCTTCCGGCTTGATGGGATCGTCAAATCCTCTGACGATTTGCTGGTTGGCCGGGTAGTCTTCTACGTCGGCAAGGTTTCCGCCAATGTGCGGCCGGTAACGGTCATGCAGTCACCGTGCAACAGGCCGCGATCAAGCAGTCGCTTCATCAATGGCTGGATACCGCCGATTTCGATCAACTCGGACATCAGGTATTTGCCACTCGGCTTAACGTCCGCCAATACAGGGGACCTCGCACCAATACGGGTAAAGTCGTCCAGTTCAAGTCGGACATCAGCCTCTTTTGCCATAGCCATCAGGTGCATCACGGCATTCGTTGAACCCCCTATTGCGTTGACCACCGTGATCGCGTTTTCAAAGGCCTCCCGAGTCATGATGTCTCGCGGCCGAATGTTTTGCTTAATCAGGTTCAGGACAGCCTCTCCTGCTCGCAGGCAGTCATTTGCTTTGCTTTCCGAAATCGCTTCCTGGGCAGAGCTGTTCGCAAGACTCATGCCAAGCGCCTCGATGGCCGACGCCATTGTATTCGCGGTATACATGCCACCACAGGCGCCGGGTCCGGGGATCGCGGTCTGCTCTACTTCCAACAGTTCCTGGTCCCCGATTTTGCCTCCGGCATGTGCGCCGACGGCCTCAAATACGGAAACGATGTCGCGACGTTCCGCACCCGGTTTGATCGTGCCGCCATAAACAAAAACGGCCGGCCGGTTCAAGCGTGCCATTGCCATGACGCAGGCGGGCATGTTCTTATCGCATCCGCCTATCGCAACGATCCCGTCGAATCCTTCGGCACCCGCAACGGCTTCGATGGAATCTGCAATGATTTCCCGTGACACCAGTGAATAGCGCATTCCGGGCGTTCCCATTGCAATACCATCCGATACGGTAATGGTATTGAAGATGATCGACTTACCGCCGGCAGCATCCGCGCCGGCAGCGGCTTTTTCTGCCAGGTCGTGAATATGCATATTGCATGGCGTAATCATGCTCCAGGTCGAAGCAACGCCAATTTGTGGCCGATTGAAATCCTCTTCGTCGAATCCTACGGCCCGTAACATAGCTCGGCTCGGCGCTTGTGCCACGCCATCGACAACAACGCGCGAATAGCGCCGCAGTTCTTTTTCTTCCATTGATCGTACTCTCAGGGGGCTTTCGAAACGCTTAAATCGTGCGCCTTATTCTACGTATCATCGTCCCTGATCATAACCGCGATTTGCGAAAAAAGATTGGAATCTGCTGGCGCTGAGGCTGTATTGAGTTTGAGCATGAAGGCCTCGTCGGATTCGACCCTGGTGTCCTGACCCAATGGTACGAGAATTCGAGCTGTTCGTTGGCCGGGGGCGAAATATACGACCGAGAGATCGGGTGCAAAATAATCCTGGCCTTCCGTTGCTGTCACATCGGCCAATTCGTATAAAACCTCGAGAGACTCGGTATCGGCTTTGAATCGAACGACGTCAATCTGAGCTGCCGGGTCGGATTCACGTACTGAAATCTGATTAACGGCAAACGCGACCGTATTCGGTGGCAGGCCTTCCTCGAATGCGCGCTGGTCGTCGTCCTCGAGCGTCAAACTGATCGTTGCGAGAATAGTATCGGCATCATTGGCGGGATTGACCAGCAAGGTAACGTCACTATCGGACTCCCGAACCGGGTTAGACCTCATGGACACCGTCATTCGCGCGCGTTCCTGCCCGGCTGCGAACTGAATCTCGCCACCATTGTCGAGCGTGTATTGACCTGTCTCCAATGGTGACCGATTACCGGTGAACTCTGATTCCGACACATCGATAGTCAGTTCCTCTGAACTGTCTGTGCGCGTGAAATCGACGAAAGCCGGTACGCTGTCCTCACGGATCGCCAGGTTAGTAATTTCCGCAGTGCCATCAGCAGAAGGCAGGGCGATCGTCACGGTCGCCGGCGGTAGTGACGACCAGTCGATCAGGTTTTCCGCCACTACGGCAACTTCTTCCGCAGAAATTTCTGTTTCTGTTTCCCCGGTTTCGTTAGCAATTTCGGTAGCGGCATTTATTTCGTCATCGCCGCCAACTGTTGATTCAGCTACCGCCTGCGGCCCATCGAGCGCACCCTCCGTCGCTTCCCTGTCAGCCGTGGCATCCGCCGGATTGGCAGGTACGAATTCTGCGATATCCTGCAGCGATTCGTCGATAACAGGCGCATCGATAATTTCGGGATCCGGATTAAACGCATCGCTGATTGCCGTGACGTCGCTCGATTCAATCGCCTGGCCGATCCGGTCAACAAGATCTTCCTGGCTTGCGACGAACGCCGCGGCTACTGCGATCGCCGCAAACGCAGTGATTCGCACCAATGATACTCGCGGTGCATTGTCTTCCGGTTCGTACATGATCGATTCTTTTTCGGCTCGAATCGCTCTGACGGTATTCTTTTTCGGTTGTGGAAACTCCTGGGTTAACAGCAAATCTGTCGCGCCGGGATCCTCACTTTCGCTCGCAGGTTCCATCGTTGCAGCTGCCTTCTCCTCAGGTTCCGGAGCCACGGGTTCGGCGACATCGATGCGAGATTCTTTTGGTGGCTGAACGCTTTCTAATTTCACCGGACCGCCGGATGCTGTATTCAGCGCATTGATGAAAGCCAGGGGCGTCGGATAGCGTGTCACTCGAGAATAGGAAAGCGCCTTTTTCAAGGGCTGCCACTGAGCAGCGCTGAGGCCCTGTGGCTGCTGCGGTTCCATACCGTCCTCTGCCGCCTGTGCTGCATTTCTCGGCCCGTAGACGCGGTAACCGGCAACCAGCCGATACAACAGGCACGCCAGAGAAAACACATCGTCCGCCGGCACCGGATCTTCACCTGTCAATACTTGCATGCTTGAGTAAGCCGGTGCTCCGCTCTGCATCGCGGCAGGATCGAACCTGGGCTTATTCTCATGCTGTTTCTGACGCACACGTGCAACGCCGAAATCAATCAGCTTCACATCACCCGTCGGAGTGATCACAATATTTCCGGGTTTTACATCGGCATGAATCACACCGCGCTGATGCGCATAGTCGAGTGCACTGCCGGCCTGGCGCACTATGTCCAGCGATGTATCGAGATCCAGTGCGTTGCCACCGTTTTCATCGAGGATGCTTGATAATGACCGCCCGTCAATCCACTCCATGATGATGAAATAAAGTTCATCTTCGCGATCAAGATCGATGAACCGAACTATATTCGGGTGAGTCAGGCAGCGACCCTTGGACGCTTCCTGTTGCAGTGCACGCAACGCGGAGCCGTTCCTGGACAGTTTGGGACTGAGCACTTTTATCGCAACGTAGCACGCCTCTTCACCTGCTTCGGCCAGCCGCCGGTCAAGCGCCTTGTAGACGACGCCCATACTCCCTTCTGCAACCTGCTCTTTCAAAAGAAAACGATCTCGAAGGACCGTACCCACCTGGAGGTTGTGTTCGGTGACTGGCGCCGAATCTTCCCTGGCAACCTGCTTTTGCGCGGCAACCTGTGCGGCTACCTGGGCCTGCGCCTGGTCTTCGATAACCGCCGTGGTCGCAAATATATCGTCGGCCATCGAACTGGAATCTGGCAACGGCGCCCTTGCGATTTCCTCAGTGACTATCTTGCCGAGCAGATTTTGCACGAGCTCGTAGGTTTCCTTTCGCAGGTTCCCGTCATCGAACTGTTTCTGCAGCGTGGCGCGGATGTGAGTCTCCGTTTCGCCATCGGCGGACAACAACGTGCGCATCGCTAATCCGAGGTCGGCCAGCATATCTTCGTCGCCAGCGTGTCCCTGCAGGCGGCTTTCCAGGGAAGAAAGCTGCTCCTCGTAGGACTGCGTGCTCGTTTTGTCCATTTCCGTACTCATATCGGGCGTATTCTAGCCCGATGGCCGCCCTGTCAGTGGGAACTGGTCGTCAGAATACCTTTCCCGGATTCATGATGTTACGTGGGTCCAGCGCCTGTTTTACGGTACGCATGAGATCGACTTCAAGGTTTCCACGGTACCTGCGCAGATCGGCTTTTTTTGCCTGTCCGACGCCATGCTCCGCGCTGATGCTGCCGTCAAATCGGTCGACACAACCATAGACCAGTTCCGCCAGAGTTTCCCGCTCATCCAAAAAAGCCGCTGGCAACCAGTCTTTCGGCTGACTCAGGTTGAAATGGATGTTGCCATCGCCAACATGCCCGAAGGCCACGGGCCGAATGCCGGGAATATAGTCTTCTACTGCTCTGCTGGCCAGTTCGACAAAATTTCCGACCTCCGCGACGGGAACCGAGACGTCGTGCTTGAGACTGGCGCCCTCTTTTTTCTGCGCCTCGGAAATGGCGTGCCTGACGCCCCACAGCGATGCAGCCTCGCCCCGGTTTTTGGCGATCGTGGCATCGGTTATCAATTCACGATCGAAACAGCTCATCAAGGCTGATTCGAGCAACTCTTCGTCAGCAAGATTCGCCACTTCGAGCAAAACATACCACTGCGAACTATCTGAACTCGGCGCCCGGGTGTCAGGTATATGTTTTTCAACAAATTGAATCGCACGATCAGGTATCAACTCAAAAGCCTGCAACTGATCTGCGAGTTGTTGTCGCAGTTCTGCAAGCAGCGACACAGCCGCCGTTGGCGAGTTGACGGAAACAAAAGCCGTTTGCGGATTCTGCACGGCCGGAAAAAGTCGCAGACATGCCGCCGTGATGACACCCAGCGTACCTTCGGCGCCAATGAATAGCTGCTTCAGGTCATAGCCGGCTGTATCTTTTCGCAGCGCACGAAGTCCATCCCAGATGGTTCCATCGGGCAGTACCACTTCGAGGCCCAGCGCGAGGTTTCGGGCCGTGCCATAACGCAGGACATTGATGCCACCTGCGTTGGTCGACAGGTTGCCCCCAATCTGGCAGCTACCTTCCGCTGCCAAACTCAGCGGAAAAAATCGCTGGGCGTCTGCCGCCGCATTCTGAATCGCGGCAAGAGTGCAGCCTGCATCGGCGGTCACGGTATGGTCGTTTGCCGACAGCGCACGAATTTTGTTCATGCCTGACAATGAGAGGAGAACCTGATCGCCGCTGTCATCAGGAATTGCGCCGCCACACAGTCCGGTATTGCCGCCTTGCGGCACGACTGCCGTATTGGATTCGTGACATGCCCGAACCACCGCGGCAACTTTAATCGTCGTATCCGGCCTGACCAACAGAAGTGTTCGTCCGGTCCAGATGTCGCGCCACTCTCGTAAATGCGGTTCGAGTTCGTGGCTGTCCGTTGTGAAATTACCTGGACCGACAATACCCTTCAATTTGTCGACCAGCATTACGTCAATGCTGCCTGGGAAAGGTAGGTAGCGTGATCGATGTTACTGCCACAGAAAACAAGCACCACTTTTTTTCCTTTAATCGCGTCTCTTAGCGGCTCTGCAATAGCGGCCGTCGTTGCAGCGCACGCCGGTTCCACCGCAAACTTCATTTCTCTGAACAACAATCGCATGGCCTCGCGCAAACCAGCATCATTAATCAGGACAACATCATCGACATTTTGCCGGCAACGTTCGAATGAGTACGGCAATGCGTATGGCGCGCCCAGACTATCCGCAATGGTGTCGACAGTTTCAAGCTGTCGAGGTTCTCCAGATCGAATACTCAACTGCATCGAATTGGCACCTGCAGGCTCCACGCCGTAAATGGTGCAGTCGGGCTTGAGCTGCCTGACGACAGTTGAAATACCCCCACAAAGCCCGCCGCCGCCAATCGGGCAAATCAATACATCGAAATCACCAATCTGCTCACAGATTTCAAGTCCAACCGTCGCGGTGCCTGCCGCCACCCGTGGCCCCTCGAACGGGTGAATCAGGAAACGCCCCTCCGCACGGCTAATTTCCTCCGCCATAGCGAAGGCTTCGTGCACAGTGTCGCAAAGAACAACCTCCGCACCATACTCCTTTGCCGCCGCAATCCGTGCAGGACTAGCCGTCCCGATCATCACCACTTTGGCGCTCGTGCCAATAGCCCGAGCTGCGAATGACGCAGCGATGGCGTGATTTCCAGCACTCACTGCGGTAATTCCGGCCGCCCGCTGGTCCGCGGTTAAACTCAGAGCAACGGACAGGGCGCCGCGGGGCTTGAATGTGCCGGTTTGCTGCAAAAACTCGAGCTTGCCCCAGATCTCCGCGTCAGTATCAAGCGCCTGCTCGAGATTCCGGCACCGCATGACTGGCGTCTCCAGTAACCACTGCCTCAGTCGCCCTTGTAGCTCGCGGACCTCCTCAATCGTTGGCCCAGAGGGCATATTTCTACTCGACATCATGCGCTGATATTATGTAAAGCATTGTATCTTCCTGCACCAGGCATTAATTGCAATTTGAAACACCTACAGCCGATTCCTGATAATACTTGCGCTATCTACAATTGTTGATTACTTTCAGACAGGCTACCTCCTACGCACTCTATGACGTTGTCACCCGGGCAGTGACGACGGCTAACCTGGCGAACTAATGGAATTTGACGACCTTTCGCAATCCGGCATTCGGCGAATCGCCAACTATTCGCCGTACCTGGATCAACTTGCAGGATTTGCAACTGAAATGGGTCTTCGGCAACGCAGCAACCTGGTGCACCTGGAGCGCTGCCTTAATTCCGAATGGTCACTTGGACAAAACAGCATCTTGAGCTGGTGCCCGTTGGACGATGGGATTTTGGTCCTGGTTGTGCCGCACTACGCCATCGCTGAGTATACGACCGCACCTGATTCAGATCCTGCAATGCCTCAAAGGGTCTCGGCCCGGTTTATTACGGAATTGATCTCCGGTGATCGCCAGCTGCGACCATCGCAAATGCAGAAGGTCGCACGGTTGCTCGACGTTGAACCGAAGTTCATCGCGCTCCGCCAAGCACTGAGCGAGCACCCTGTCGAAACGCAAATTGTTGAAAAAATGGTACGACGCTATGGCATCAACTATGTCGACAGTCGTGCCGTAACGCTCTTCGATATCGTCGGTTTCAGCCTGCTAGAGCCTTTCGAACAAATGACGCAACTGAATAGTCTCTCTTACTCGCTGAATTCGGCGCACGCAAAAATGCTGGAACTGGACGTGGGTATAAACTTCGCACGCTCATCCAGCGGAGACGGTTTTTACATCTGGAACCGTGATCACGGTATTGAGGCAAATGTAAACCTGTATCACTTCATGCACCTCGTCCTCGCGGACAACGCATTGGCTCAGAGCAAATCCGCTAGCAAATCTGTTCCGCAGTTAAGAGCCTGCTTCCATGTTGGCAGCTGCTATGAATTCCATCAAGCGGAAGGCCTAAATCCGACCGTGCATGATTTCATAGTTGGCGATGTCACAATCGAGCTCGCCCGGATGATTGAAGCCGCACTACCGGGGCAAATTCTGGTTGGCGACTTCATGGCTGATTTAACTGACCAGATGACCGAAGCGAGCGAGTCGCAGGTCAATCTTGATGCCGTTTCGTTTCTGCACCGGGCACAAAACAACCTGACCAAATTGAGCGGACTCGAACTTTCCGGCGAGCGGGTGACCGCGATTAAGTGTTACCTGACAGGAGAACGATTGGAAAGTGGCGAATTCAATATTCGGCGCCTGAACATCAAGGACAAGCACGGCCTTACGCGATCCGCGTATAACGCCAAGATCAACATCTACCGGGATACCGCCCCGCCCATTCTGCTGGGAATAGAAGATGCTGCACTCGTAATGCGCGTCAATCAGTCTGCGGCCAAACGATCAACGTAGATCGCTCCAGTTCGAAGATGGGCGCTGCGCGCCTGTCGATCGACTTCGTCGACCTCGGAGCGAATTCCTGGTCAGTTCCATCTCAGCCGATCAATTTCAGCAGAAAAATGGCCTCCCAGCGATTGGCAAGGAGGCCATTTCTTAGACTTAATCTTGAGCCGGCAAGTTAACATTGTTCTTGCCGAGATCAAACGCAATAGCAAACTCCGGCTCGAAGATGGGCGCTGCGCGCCTGTCGGTCGACTTCGTCGACCTCGGAGCGAATTCCTGGTCAGTTCCATCTCAGCCGACCAATTTCAGCAGAAAAAAATGGCCTCCCAGCGATTGGCAAGGAGGCCATTTTTCAATTTAATCATGATTGGGCAAACAAAAACTGCACTTACCGCGATCCAACGCGATAGCAAACCCCGCTCGAAGATGGGCGCTGCGCGCCTGTCGGCCGACTTCGTCGGCCTCGGAGCGAATTCCTGGTCAGTTCCATCGCAGCCGATCAATTTCAGCAGAAAAAAATAGCCTCCCAGCGATTGGCAAGGAGGCCATTTTTTTCTGCTGAAATTGGTCGGGGCGAGAAGATTCGAACTTCCGACCCCCACAACCCCATTGTGGTGCGCTACCAGGCTGCGCTACGCCCCGACCGTTAATTTCGTGGATACAACGAAACGAGGGCGGCAATGATACTTGCCGCCCTCGTGTCTGAAAAGCTTTAGTTAGCGACGCAGAATTTTAAGAACTTGCTCAAGCTCAATTCGTAGCTGCTTGATGATCTGTTGGCTTTGGCTAACGTCTTCTTTAGCCTGGTCGCCAGTCAATCGTTGTCGCGCACCACCAATCGTGAACCCGTCGTCATACAGAAGGCTCCGAATCTGTCGGATTATCAGCACATCCTGACGTTGGTAATAGCGGCGATTTCCTCGTCGCTTCACCGGCTTCAGTTGCGGAAATTCCTGCTCCCAGTAACGCAGAACATGCGGCTTGACAGCACACAGGTCGCTCACCTCACCAATTGTGAAATAGCGTTTTCCTGGGATTGGTGGTAATTCGTCGTTATTCCCCGGTTCCAGCATAGGCCTCTACTCGGGCTTTTAGTTTTTGTCCTGGTCGGAAAGTCACAACTCGGCGGGCAGTGATTGGAATCTCTTCACCCGTCTTTGGATTTCGTCCCGGACGTTCATTTTTATCCCGAAGGTCAAAATTCCCGAAACCGGAAAGTTTGACTTGCTCCCCAACTGCGAGTGATGCACGCAGCTCCTCATAGTACAGATCGACGAGTTCCCGAGCCTCGCGTTTGTTCAACCCGAGCTCGTTGAATAGAGATTCCGCCATATCTGCTTTTGTCAGTGCCATTAATTCTTATCTCTTAGTACTGCGGCGAAATTCTGCTCTAAATTGCTGAGTACCGCAGCCATCGCGGCATCTGCATCGTCGTCAGTAAGGGTGCGCGATGTTTCCTGCAAAATCAAGCCTAAAGCTATGCTTTTTAGCCCTGCTTCTACTCCTGCGCCCCGATAAATGT
>JBPCYD010000326.1:0-29950 GCA_051007895.1 Woeseiaceae bacterium | reverse complement strand
CCTTGAGTCCGCTCTTTGTCTATCGTTGATTGCCCAACAATTCTGTGGGGTACCGTAGGAGCGGCTTTAGCCGCGATTTGATGCTGCCGATCGAAACCGCAGTCAATCGCGGAGCGCGCCAAGACCGCTTGCCCGCCTTGAGCCCGCTCTTTGTCTATCGTTGATTGCCCAACAATTCTGTGGGGTACCGTAGGAGCGGCTTTAGCCGCGAATTGAAGCTGCCGATCGAAATGGAGCAGATCGATGAGGGCACCGAGCCGTCTCGCCCGCCTCGAGTCCGCTCTTTAGTCTATCGTTGATTGTTCTGCAATTCTGTTGGATGCCGTAGGAGCGGCTTTAGCCGCGATTGAAAGCTGCCGATCGAAATCGCAGTCGATCGCGGAGCGCGCCAAGATCGCTTGCCCGCCTTGAGCCCGCTCACTTTCTATCGTTGATTATCGTTGCAGGTGCTAGGATTCCAGTTTCACATTGACTACAAACAACTGCGACAGAAATGACGGAATATGCGCCACCACTGAAAGACATGAAGTTCGTGATTCACGAGCTGTCGGGCCTAGGCGAGGTATTGAAACTGCCCGGCTTTGCCGATATTGACACGGATACCATAGACCAGGTGCTCGACGAGGCCGGCAAATTTGCGAGCGACGTATTGGCGCCGCTCAACATTCCCGGCGATCGGGCCGGTTGCAGTATTGAAAATCGGGCAGTGGTCGTCGCGGAGGGTTTCGCAGATGCGTACCAGCAGTACACCGACAATGGTTGGCAGTCGCTGCCGGCGTCGCCATCGCACGGCGGCATGGGTTTTCCGGAGATTGTCGGCGCGGCGGCCGTCGAGATGTGGCAGTCGGCTAACGTCGCTTTCTCGCTCTGCCCATTGTTGACCGCCGGCGCAATTGTTGCGATTGACGCGCATGGTAGCGAGGAGCTAAAAGGCCGCTTCCTCGCAAACATGATCAGTGGGGCGTGGAGCGGCACGATGAATCTGACAGAACCGCAAGCGGGATCTGATCTTGCGGCCGTCGCAACTCGTGCCGTGTCCGACGGCGAAAATTTCCGCATCCACGGCAGCAAGATCTTTATCACCTGGGGCGATCACCCCATGGCGGAGAACATTGTGCACCTGGTGTTGGCCAGGCTCGATGATGCGCCTGACGGCGTTCGTGGCCTGACGCTGTTTGCCGTACCCAAGTATCGGGTTGATGCTGCTGGCACGATCGGTGAGCAAAACGACGTTTATCCTGCGTCGGTTGAGCACAAGCTCGGTATCCATGCCAGTCCCACCTGCGTCATGAATTTTGGCGAAAATGACGGCGCGCTTGGCTATCTGATCGGTGAACCCAACAAAGGCCTGGCGTGCATGTTTACGATGATGAATCACGCCCGCCTCAACGTCGGTATCCAGGGGCTGTCACTTAGTGAGCGCGCCTATCAGCTGGCCCGGGATTTCGCCCTCGAGCGGGTCCAGGGGCGTGCACCGGGAAAGAAGGGCCGGGTGACGATTGTGAATCATCCGGATGTTCGCCGGATGCTGCTCGTTATGAAATCGCAGATCGAAGCCATGCGCGCCGTCGCACTTACGACCGCAGCACAACTTGACCTTGGTCATCATGGCGCGAGCGAAAGTCAGCGTAGCGCGGCAGATGCTCGCATGGCACTGCTAACGCCTATTGTGAAAGGCTGGCTAACTGAGGTCGCCCAGGAGGTGACTTCACTCGGGGTGCAGATCCATGGTGGCATGGGCTTCGTGGAGGAAAGCGGTGCTGCTCAACATATGCGGGACGCGCGTATCCTCACGATCTATGAGGGCACAACAGGCATCCAGGCAAATGATCTCGTAGGACGGAAAATTCTTGCCGACGACGGCAGGGCGGCGGCGGACCTGATTGCGGAAATGCGCACCGTCGCCAGCGAACTCGGGGACGAATCAGCTCTCCAGGCGTTGCAGTCATCATTGACCGACGGTATTGGTCACCTCGAAGCTGCCGTAGCCTGGCTGATCAGCAAAGCGCCTGACGATCGGAATGCGCCGGGCGCCGCGTCGGTCAACCTGTTGATGCTGGCCGGAGTCGTGGTTGGTGGCTGGCAGATGGCCCGTGCTGCATTGGTCGTGAGCCGAGATTCTGGAATCGCAACTATGGGCGAATCGTTTTGCAGCGCAAAACTGCAAACAGCCAAGTTCTATGCCGACCATATCCTGCCGCGATCGTTCGCTTATTTGCGTGCGGCAATTTCCGGAACGGATTCAGTAATGACAATGTCGGAAAATTCATTCTAAACTGTCAGGCAATACAGGCTAACGGTAAGCACCATGACTGAGGCTTCAACCGACGTGCCACAGGCCGCCGCGACATCGCCGGCATCGGGTTCAGAAAGACTGGTTGCCATAGATTCTCTGCGCGGCGTCGCTGTGCTCGGTATCCTGGTTATGAATATCTACGCTTTCGCGATGCCCTTCATCGCCTACCAAAACCCACTCGCACTTGGCGGAACCGAGTGGTACAACCTGGGCACCTGGTTTTTCACACACGTCTTCTTCGACCAGAAATTCATGACCATTTTCTCACTTTTATTTGGCGCGGGATTGGTGATGATGGGAGCTCGTGCTGATGCGCGCGGTGCGAAATACGGCGGGCTGTGGTACCGGCGCTGCTTCTGGCTGATGGTGATCGGCGCGTTGCACGGCTATTTTATCTGGATGGGCGACATTCTCTTTCACTATGGTCTGATGGGAATGTTCGTGTTCCTGTTCCGCAATCGTTCCCCGCGTGCCTTGATTGCAATCGGCTGTCTTCTGCTGCCAATCGGCATCCTGATGAGCTATGGCGGAGGCAATTACATGGCGGATCTCCAGGTTGCTGGACCTGAAGTTTTGCAGTTGCAAGAATCGGGCGCAGAATTGACGGAAGAACAAACTGAGACGCTCGAGGCTTGGGAAGAATTGGCTGTGTTCATGAAGCCGCCAGAGCAGCAGGTCGCGGAAGATACGGCGGCTTACACGGGTGATTATTCCGGCATTGTTGCGCATCGGTCGCCAACCGTACAGATGATGCAAACCCAGGCCACGATCAGCTTTATTTTTTGGCGCGTGGGAGGATTGATGCTGATCGGCATGGCCATGATGAAGCTTGGCATTATCTCGGGAGAAAGAACGGCAGCCTGGTATCGAAAAATGTTGCTCATCGGTTACGGCATTGGATTCCCACTGGTTGCTATCAGCGCTTACGGTATGCAGGCCAATCAATGGGATATGACATGGCTTTTTCGAATTGGTGGACTGCCGAACTATATTGCCAGCATTTTTATCGCGTTCGGCCACATTGCACTGGTCATGTTGATGATAAAGTCCGGTGCGCTGAAGAATCTGATGGACCGATTCTCCGCAGTTGGCCGCATGGCGTTCACAAACTACCTGATGCACTCGATCGTAATGACAACGATTTTTTACGGCTACGGTTTCGGCTTATATGGCCAGGTACCGCGCATTTGGCAAATGGGTTTCGTCGCGGCGATGCTAAGTTTTCAGCTGTGGTTTAGCCCTGCCTGGATGCGCCATTTCAGGTTTGGCCCAGCGGAATGGGCCTGGCGGTCACTTTCATACTGGAAGCTGCAGCCGCTGCGGCGCGCAAGCTGAAGGACGCATTATGTTGTCAAAGCGTGCCCGATGATTTATTGATTGGTAGCAAGCCTCAGGTTGGATTATTCGATCTGAACGTATTGAACATCGATCTGTCTATAACCAACTCCCTGGAAGCGGAGTCAGCCCACACAATTGGTTGCCGATGCATTTAACTGACGGAAAAGTCCATTGCCTGGCGATAATGACGCTTCTCGTAGGTGCTGAAGCCCTGGGTGACGAGGCGTCAGGTGATGAGACTGCCGAGGCGCTTGCTGTGGCCGCCCGGTTTGAATTGGCCGCGTTGGTTCAACCCCCGCCTATTTCGTCAAGCCAGGACAAGCGGGATCGTTTCGCGCAAATGAGTGAGGCACTTGCGAACGCTGCCTATCCAGAAGCGGAGATCATCGCCAAACAAATCGTCGAGAACGTTGCGGCGGATTCCGAAAATGCGCTGACCGCTCGCGCGTTGGCTCTCCACAATCTAGCGGTAATTCAGCATCACGCCGCTAACATTGAGTCCGCCCGGCAGAATTATGCGACAGCAGTAAACCTGATTGCGCGGGAAGACAATAACTTAAGCCCCGGGCTTATTCAGCCGCTGCAGGGGCTTGCCATAGCACATCTCGGTCAGGGTCGGCCCGATGAGGCGTTCGCCGCACTGGATCGGGCACAGCATGTTAGCAATGTCAATTTTGGCCCGCATAGTTTCGAACAGCTGCCATTGCTCCAGGCGAAATTGCAGATTCACATCGACAACGGTGATCGGGACGCGGCGCTTGAAGCGCTGGATCGCATCGTTGGTCTCTACACACGGAAATTCAGCAAGCGCTCGGTAGAGTTACTGCCTGCCCTCTATCAGAAAACGGAACTATACAGGCGCTACGACATGGATGGCCCGGAGCGCATCGCTTTACGGCATATACTGGATATCAAGAGGGCAAATTTCGCCGAGACAGATCTTGCACTGGTCGAGCCCAACATACAGCTTGCTACCAACTACGCTCGAATTATGCGCACGCAGGAGTTGCGTTCCGTCGTGTCATCGAAGGCGGAAAGGCATTTCAAAACAGCGTTGTGGATTGCTGAAAACAGTCCTGAAAGCAACTGGCAGGTCAGGAAGGATTGCCTGCTGGCACTCGCAGACTACTACACACTTTTTGGCGCTCAGACACTGGCCCATCGCTACTATTCAACCGCCTGGGAGCTGTTGGCAACGAATGAAGACAAACTGGCGGTACGGGCCGATGCGATGGAAAGACCCGTGCCGCTTACCCGGCCGAAACCTGATCCCTACGCAAATTTTGAGTACAGGCGTGACAGCGAGAAACTCGATCCTGCCGACTATCTGACCGGAGAAATCGTGCTTACGTTTACGGTTAATGATCGCGGCCGAGCGGAGAATATCCACGTCATGGAGGCGAATCCTGCTAAATTTTCCGAAATGGAAAAAAGAGTGCGTAAAGCGGCGCGGCGCTTCATATATCGACCGCGGTATATGGGCGGCCTGGCAGTGGCGACCGGCGACCAGCGTTATCGCACCGAGTATTTCTATCATCAGGCGGATTACGAAGCCTCATTGACCAAGTCCGCCAGCAACCGACGGTCACGGCGTAACGGCAATCGCTGAGCACCTTGGCAGCCTTTGTCCTGTAGCCCGGAAATTCATTTTTGTTGCACAATAGCAACAAATCGTGTTGCTACAAAAGCCCTTATTCTATAAGGATATATTTGGCCGGGAAGGTTATCTCGCCGGATAAGCGTCTCCAAAACAACAAATAATTGATATTTATGCTGCTTTAAGTAGATAATGCGCTCACTTGCCTGTTGGCGATTCCTCGGTCATGGATGACAACTGGAGAACAAACGTTTTCCGGGCGTGGGTCGCTGCAGCGAATATATAACGATATAGAAGTACTCCGACCGCATGCTTTGAGCGAAACGGCTGACGGTCAACCTTTGGGAGATAAAGTTATGCATATTGAGAAGCGCTTGTCGCGCTTAATTTGGGCGTCGCCCCTCGCGCTCGGAGGGATGCTTTTTGGCATGCCCGCCCAAGCGCAGGAAGACGCCGTAGACGAAGAGATGATTGAGGAGGTCACAGTAACCGGTTCCCGTATTGCTCGGGACGAGTTCTCAACGACCACGCCTATCCAGATCCTCAATACCGAGGCCGCGCAGCGGATCGGTATCGTCTCTGTATCCGAACTGCTGCAGAAATCTACGGCCTCAAGCGGTCAGCAGATTGACGGCAGCATCAGCACCAATGCTGGACAGACTAACGCATCAGAGGCTCCGGCCGACGGTGGTGTTGGTTCTTCCTGTATCAACCTTCGTGGCCTTGGCTGTGAAAGAACCCTGGTTCTCGTGAACGGCAAACGCTTAGGTCTTTCGGGTATCCGCGGTGCCCCCCCGCAGCCGGATATCAACATGATTCCGATCGGCATGGTTGAAGGTGTGGATCTTCTGACCGGCGGTCTTTCGACCGTATATGGCGCCGACGCAGTTGCAGGCGTTGTAAATGTCCGCATGAAGAAAGACTTCGAAGGCATCAACTTCACAATGAACACTGAGATTCCGAATGATACCGGCGGCGAGATCTATCAAGCATCTCTGGTTGGTGGTGTAGGTAGCGACACCGGCAACATCACATTCGGCATGGAGTATTCACGTCAGGAACGCGTTCGCACAGGTGACCGCTCGTACTCTTCCTGTTTGCGTCGCGGCACCTCTGGCATCAGCCAGACGATGTCCGGCCAGCAGATCCTAAACTGTCGCAGTGACTTCCCGGATAACTGGATGACCACTCTGGGCTTTGACGCTTTTGCTGCTGGTCCCGCCGGTGAATTGGTCGCTGATGACGGCATGATTCCGTCGTCTGTGGACGGCACACGTCTGATCTATACACCAGGCAGCAGCAATATCACCTATGGCGCAACCGGACTCAATCCGGGCCAGCCCGTAACGGGATTCTCGCTATTCTCAGCATTGCCACAGACGACCAGCCCGACGCTGGCGACGTTCCCGCATGACGGTGTTGACGACACGAACAGCCGTGGGTTCGCTCTCGACCGGTTCCGCTACGATCCGAGCACCAATGACCAGCTCGATCGCGCAGATGCCGACTTGTGGCGTCCGTACGAGCGATTCTCGTTGGTGATGAACGGGCATCTGGATCTCGACTGGGGTAATAACGAAGAAGCGTATTTCGAAGGCTACTACTTCAACCGTACGAACAGGGTAATTGGCGCGCGTGAGCAGATCTTCCCGGGTGTTCCTGGAGTGATCCCGCTGGTTGACGATACCAATAACCCGATACTGGACGGTAACGGCGCTCTGCAGATGGTGGATAACCCGATGAATCCGTTTTCATTCGCTGTATCCCCCGTTCTGACGATGGATGACATCCCGCAGATCTTTGATGTTGAGTTGCAGCAAATACGACTCGTCGCCGGCATCACGGGCGACATGCCGTGGAGCGATCGCTGGAGTTATGATATTTCGGGCAGCTACGATCGCAGTACCGGCTTTGCGTCACAAGAGGTTCTGCTGGAAAATCACCTGTTCAATGCGACGCAAAACCTCGGCGCAGTAGCAGATGCTGTAACAGGTTTGCCAAATGGTGACGTCGTTTGTGACCCGCGTTTCCTGGCGCCAGGTGGGCTTATCACGCCTACCTCGTGCGTGCCGTTCGATATCTTTAATATGAGCGTTGCGGGTGACGGTGTAACCTCCTCAGGACGATTCAGCACAGCGGCTGAGCGGGACTACCTGATGGGTAACCGGACCAACAGGACGGTCACCGAGATGTCTGTTTTCCAGGCGTTCGTAACCGGCGACCTGTTTGATCTGGCATGGAACGGCGAGACAGTTGGAACGGCATTCGGTATCGAGGCACGTGAAGACAAAATCGATTCGCAGAATGACGCTATCGGTGTGCTTGGCCTGAACGCTGCAGAGAATCCGCTGCAGGAAGGCGAGACGAGAGGCAGCCGAACGACGTTTGATGTTTACGGCGAAATCTCAGCTCCGTTGATTGTCGATGCTAACTGGGCTGATCTTGTACAAGTTGATGCCGCTGTTCGCTTCACCGACGACGAAAACTTCGGTAACGAAACGGTATACAAGATTGGTGGCCTGTGGAGAATTAATGAATACGCTGCATTCAGCACATCATTCAATACTTCATTCCGCGCACCGAACCTGAGAGAGCAGTTCCTTGCAGACCAGGCCGGCGCGCTTCCGGGCGGCAGCGATCCATGTCACAACAACAATATTTCGCAGGCGCCACCTAGCATGGCGCTGGATCGACTGATCGCAAACTGCGTATTGAGTGGCGCAGACTGGACGCAATTGGGCACAGCATTCACTGTTGCTATCCCGACGTCTGTCGGCGGCGCAGCAGGCCTGAATCCGGAAACATCGGAGTCTTTGACGGCTACCTTGACCCTGGCTCAGCCATGGACCGATCGCTTCGACTTTGATCTCGCATTGACGTATTTCGATATCACGATTGAAGACACCGTTCGTGCCCTGGATCCTGGCACCATCGTTGCGCGCTGTTATAACGACCAGCCGAACCTGGCCAGTCCGTTCTGTGACCGCGTTTCAAGGAACCGAGCGAATGCCACGCCGTTGAACAACTTCATCGGATTCGTTCGTGCAGGCTTCGTCAATACGGGCGAAGAAACCGCTAACGGTTTCGACATCACGACCCGCTTCAACATGGAGTTCGATCGCGTCAACCTTAACTGGTCAACAGCGACGACCTTCATGGACGAGCGTCTGAGCCAGGAATTCCCTCCGAGTGAGGCGGATGCTAACGGTTCAGCTATCGTAAATGATGTTGGCCGTATCGGTAATCCGGAATGGACCTTCCAGTCTACGGTCGGAGCAGCCTTCGGCAACTGGGATCTTGTGCTGCAGTCACGCTACTGGTCTGATACTGAATTCGCTGAAGGTCTGCCGAATCCGGTAATCACAGATGAGAATGGCATGTGCCTGTCCGGTTGTGCTGTAGGAGCAGATCCGAATGTCGTCTTCGAAGAAGACGGATTCACGGATTACGGCTTCTTCCAGTCTAGTCAGATTCCGCTGAGTGTCGGTGCTACGCGTCCGGTAACAGCCGCTGAAGGACAGTGGCATCATGACCTTGGTCTGACCTATAACTGGGAGACTGCGGCTTTGACAGTAGGTGTCAACAACCTGACTGACGAAGAGCCACCGCTTATCTCGCAGGAAGCAGGTCCAAACCGAAACAACGCTGTTGCTTCGGCACGTTATGACCTGATCGGAACGTCTTACTTCGTGAACTTCGTGAAGAGCTTCTGATTCCTAGTTCGACGTAAGAGAGTGTTAGAGAAACCGGGGCCTTTTGGCCCCGGTTTTTTTTGTGGCTGGTGTTCGAATTCCGGAACGCCTGATAAGATGAAGACATCAATCAAAGCGAGTTGGGGGGCAGCGGGTGTTCGTCAAATCTAAGAGAATGGTCGCATCCGAAGCGGCATTTATCGCAGCAACAATATTCGCTCTTGCGTTTACGACCGTTGTTGATGCACAGGATCAGACCCAGGAACGACTGCTGGCTTGTGATCGCATCAGCGATACCGAAGACAGGCTGGAATGTTTCAATGCAGTCGTAGGTGGCATTAAGAACGACGTTGAGCATCCCGCAGCAACGGCAGAGGTTCCTGAGGCGCCTGGGGTATCCGTCCCACCTGTTCCGGCTTCAGTTGATGTAGTGCCGGCGGCCGTCGTGGAAGAAGCGGCCAGTCGGCCAGCAGCAGCGCCTGCAAGTCCCCTTGCCGAAACTGCAGACGTACCAACCGTGTCGCCTGCAACAGCCGTTACCGAATCTGCAGACGTACCACCCGTGTCGCCTGCAGCTGCCGTTACCGAATCAGCAGACGTACCACCCGTGTCGCCTGCAACTCCCGTTAACGAAGCGGCCGACCTGCCGCCAGTTGCGCCTGTCAGTGCCAACAGCGATTTCGGTCTTGAAGATCAGAAAGCCAAAGCGGCGCGCGAGGCAGAACGCGAGCGAAAAAACGAAGAACAGTCTGAGGTCGTATATTCAACGATTGTCGAGGTGCGACGAGTGAGTGGCGGACGTTTCGAAGCGCAATTGGAGAATGGCCAGGTCTGGCGCGAAACGGAAGCGACGAGAACCGTTCGCAGGCCGAAGGTAGGTGATTCAGTGCGCATAACCTCGGGTCGACTTGGCAGTTACCGCATGAAATTCAACAATGACAACCGTTTGGCCTCCGTTCGGCGCACAGAGTAACCGAGGTTGCAATGAAAATTTTCGCTCGTTATTTTTCACTGGTCCTTGTGGTCGCACCTTTATGCAGTGCACTCGCCGAATTCCGAAAACCGCTGCGACCGGTGAGTACTTATTCCATCGTTGCTCGCGATCCAGATACGGGTGAGCTGGGCGCTGCCGTTCAGTCGCACTGGTTTTCCGTCGGTTCTATCGTGATCTGGGCGGAGCCAGGGGTCGGTGCTGTCGCAACACAGTCATTTGCTGAGCCGAGCTACGGGCCATTGGGCCTGCAGCTGATGCGCACCGGTAAAACTGCGAGCCAGGCACTGACGGCGCTTCTGGCCGCTGATGATCACGAGGATGTCAGGCAGGTCGGTATGGTGGATGCGAACGGCAGGGTCGCGAACCATACCGGCAGTAACGCCATTGCCGAATTCTGCAATATCACTGGCGAGAATTACGCCGTTCAGGCCAACATGATGTGGAAGCCGACAGTGTGTACTGCAATGGCAAATGCCTTCGAGAATGGGGCTGGAGATCTCGCGGAACGACTGATGCTCGCGCTCGAAGCAGCGCAGGGCGAGGGCGGTGATGTTCGCGGCAAACAGTCGGCCGCGCTCCTCGTCGTCAGTGGAGACATATCCCAGCCAGCATGGGGAGGAAGAGAGTTCGAATTGCGCATCGAGGACCACGCAACGCCATTGCTCGAATTACGTCGCCTCCTCACTATGGCACGTGCGTACCGGCTGATGAACGCCGGCGACGAGTACATGACGAATGGCGACATGGAACAGGCCGTCATCGCTTACGGTAGTGCGCAGGCCCTGGTGCCCGACAGTCATGAAATGGTCTTTTGGCACGCCGCCACGCTCGCGGCGGCGGGAGAGGTCAATGATTCTTTGCCGCTCTTCAAGAAAGCCTTTGACGCCTGGCCGCTGTGGAGAGACCTCGTACAACGGCTGCCAGCAGCGGGTCTGATGCCTGACGACGCGGAGTTGATGGAACGTATTCTTGCGGTGCAATGAATCGCGGCTAAAGCCGCTCCTACGGGTCATGTGCCAGGTTGAGTCGCGGCCGTAGGAGCGGCTGTAGGAGCGGCTGTAGGAGCGGCTTTAGCCGCGATTCAATATCGCACTAAAGATCAATTTGCACCGACCCTATGCGCACTATGACGATTGCAGGCAAATTGGGCTTTAGCCGCGATTCAAAGTCACACAAAAATCAATTTGCACCCAGTCCGCCTACCGAATCGTATGCCTGAGAAATTGAATGTTGCGGAATGACATTTATTGCACTAAAGATCAATTTGCACCCACCTCACGACCACTAATATCGGAGCAGGCAAATCGGCGCTTCAGCCGCAATGTGAATCTATCTGCATTTCTTCCTCCGGGCCAACTTTAGATTTCTGAGCTGTTCCTCCATACGCTCACCCTGGGCACGCGTGTATCCGGCACGCATTTTCGATTGGATGTGACGAATCTTCTCCTTAATCTTCGTGCACTCGGTTTTGTCCGGCCGATCGTGAGCGAATGCCGCAGAAAGGAAGAAGCAAATGGCGAGTAGCTTTATCATCATGCGCATCGGAGCCTCCTTGCTCGTTCGCTGTGCGCGTCCATATTCGTGCTAGTCCCGGCGCATATCAATCGACGTAACTGACGAAACAGCCTGAAAATTCGATTGCAGCACGGAATTTCAATTCTGCGGTATATTGCCGCCATACAGGTTTTTTTAGATTCGCAGCGAGGAAGGCGCCAGTGTCAAAAAAAGAAACGATTCAATATTCAGGTGAGGAGGCGACAGTCTCCTGGAACGGCAAGCTCTGCATTCACGTCGGCGAATGCGGCAGAGCGAAAGGGGATCTGTTTATCGGTGGTCGCAAGCCGTGGTGCGATCCGAATCTTGCACCCAACGACGAAGTGAGCGACGTCATTCTACGCTGCCCTACCGGGGCGCTATCTGTCGATTTTGCCGACGGATCGCGAGTCGAAAAGGCGCCCGGCGAGAACACGGTCCAGGTCGCATACAACGGACCGCTATTTGTACGCGGCGACCTGGATATCGAGGGCGCTCCGGCCGATGTGCCTGGCCTTAAATTCCGTGCCGCGCTTTGTCGCTGCGGTCAATCGAAGAACAAACCCTACTGCGATAACAGCCATGAGGATGCCGGCTTCAAAGACTACGGTGCCATAGGAGATACCGGAGCGGAAGTGCCTGGTTCGGGAGGCAAACTGCAGGTCAAACTGGCACCAGACGGGCCGCTACTGGTGCGCGGAAATATGTCGATGACCGCCTCCAGCGGTCGCGTGGCGTGGCACGGAAAACAGGCGGCACTTTGTCGTTGCGGCGCATCCAACAACAAGCCTTTTTGCGACGGTCAACACAAGAAAGTGGGATTCAAGAGCACATGACAGATGATCAGACCGCGGTAATTTTGAAAAGATTCGATAATCCGGACGAAGTATCGACGTTTGCGAAAGGGAAGTTTGAAACCGTAACGCTGGGCGGCATGACGATCGGCCGCGCGACGTATCAGCCCGGCTGGAAATGGTCTGACGACGTTGGCCCGGGCATCGGCGAGCAGTATTGTTCCGTCGAGCATGTCGGCATGGTGATCTCCGGTGTTGCAACCGCAGCGTTTCCGGACGGACGAGTAACAGAGATGCATGCAGGTGATTTGTTTTACGTGCCACCGCATCCGCACGATAGCTGGGTTGTGGGCGACGAGCCCTACGTCTCCTTGCATTTTTTGGGCGCGGCGAGTTATGCGAAATAGGAGAATCAAATGTCCACCAACAGTGTATTTCTCAAAAAGGTATACCTGGTACTGGCGTTAGCGGGGGCTATCGTCCCTTACATCTATTTGGTGCAGCACTTTACCGATGCTGGATTCGGCATTGGTGATTTCATCTCGGCAGTCTTTGCTAACCCGGCGGCGGGAGGATTTACAGCCGACCTGTTAATCTCTTCATTCGTATTCTGGATTGCAATGTTCAGCAGGTTTGGTCGAGGGCAAGGTCCGAAACCGCTTTTATTTGTCGTCTTAAACCTGACGATTGGGCTCTCCTGTGCATTACCGGCTTATCTATACGCAAATGAGTTGCCAGGGACTCGATCGTAGCGTGGTGCGAATAAGCCCTGGCTTACAGTGCGCACTCTGATGCAACTATCGGCAAGCGCAATCAGTAAAGAGCTCGCTGCGCTCGGGTGTCCGGATATAGCGGAGCATTCACAGCGCTTTTTCAAGACCGGAAAAGGCCAGTACGGAGAGGGCGACCGATTTATCGGGATTCGCGTCCCGGTGATACGCAAGCAGGTCAAGCGCTACCGGGCGGCGCCGATGCGAACATTGCTTGTTCTGCTGAAATCGCCCTGGCACGAAGAGCGCTTGTTTGCGGTGCTGTCATTGGTGGACCGGTTCGGGCGTGGCGATGCCTCGCGTAAAAAAGAAATATTCGATCTCTATCTGGAGCATGCCGAATTCGTCAACAACTGGGACCTGGTTGACAGCTCGGCGCACTTGATCGTTGGACCCTGGCTGGAGTCCCGAAGTCGCAGGCAGCTCAGTGTTCTCGCGCGTTCAGACAATCTCTGGCGCAGGCGTATAGCGATCATGTCGACGTATCACTTTATTCGTCAGAATGACTATATCGATACACTCGATATCGCCCGAATACTGCTGCATGATCGGCACGATCTGATTCACAAGGCTGTTGGCTGGATGCTCAGAGAGGTAGGCAACCGTGACAAGAACGTGGAAGTAGATTACTTGAAAACCTGCTACACACAAATGCCGCGGACGATGCTGAGATACGCAATCGAAAAGTTTCCAAAAGCAGAGAGACAGGCGTGGTTGAAAGGGTCGATGTGACGTGATGCGGGCAATCATTGTTACCGGGTCAAGCCGCGGCATTGGTGCGGCGACTGCCATAATGGCAGCGGAACAGGGCTACGCTGTGTGCGTTAACTATCGCTCGAACAAAGATGCGGCGAACAAGGTCGTCGCAACCATTGTCGAAAACGGCGGGCAAGCAGTGCCGATCTCCGCTGATGTGTCGAAACAGGATGAGGTTGAGGCACTATTCGATGCGTCCGAAGCGACATTGGGCCCAACGTGCGCGCTGGTCAATAATGCCGGCGTCCTTGAGTTGCAAAGCCAGTTTAGAGATATCGACGCGCAACGTTTCCGGCGTGTGCTGGAAACCAACGTGATGGGCACATTTTTTTGCTTGCAGGAAGCCATTCGACGCATGTCACTCTCAAAGGGCGGCTCGGGCGGCGCTATTGTTAACGTTTCGTCAGTCGCTGCCAGAACCGGTGCACCCAACGAATACGTTGACTATGCTGCTTCCAAAGCGGCTATCGATACGATCACAGCAGGCGTTGCTCGCGAAGTAGCGCCCGATGGTATTCGGGTCAATATTGTGAGGCCCGGTTTCATCTATACAGACCTGCATGCTGCCGGCGGGGAGCCCGATCGTGTCGATCGACTTGCGACCGGCATACCGTTGCAACGGGGCGGACAGCCTGAAGAGGTGGCAAAGGCAATACTCTGGCTGCTGTCTGACCAGTCTCGTTATGCAGTGGGCGCATCGCTTGATGTGACAGGCGGAGTATAGGCTCAACGGTGTCAGCGACAATTGGGTTCCCGCCAATTTGCGGCAGCAGTCCGAGAGTGCTCATTCTGGGTTCCTTGCCGAGCCGGAAATCGGTGGAGCTCGGTCAGTATTACGGTCATCCGCAGAACGCGTTCTGGCGAATCATGGGTGACATGGTCGATGCCGGGCCGGATATTCCCTATAAGGAACGAGCGGCGCTGCTCGAATCCAGATATATCGCCGTCTGGGATGTATTGGCATCATCCGTAAGGCCCGGCAGCATGGATGCTGCGATTGTCGGCGAAACAGCGAACGCCAATGACTTCAGCGGATTTCTTGGACAGCACACTGAGATCAGACTAGTCTGCTTCAATGGTCAGGCTGCAGAGAAATACTTCAGAAAACTGGTGTCATCGAATACCCGGCGAGATTTCGTTGGCATCGTTTTTCAGACATTGCCCTCGACCAGCCCCGCGTACGCGGCCATGCCCTATAGCGAAAAATTGAAACTTTGGTCAGCCACATTGGCGCCGATAATTACGGAGTAACATGCTATGTGCCGAAACATAAAAACATTGTTCAACTTCGAGCCACCAGCGACCGATGAAGAGATTTACCTGTCGTCCCGGCAGTTTGTTCGCAAGCTGAGTGGCTTTTCGAAGCCATCGAACGCGAACGCAGCGGTTTTCGAGCAGGCGATAGACGATGTTGCACTTATTGCGCGCCGCCTTGTTGATACCCTGCAGACCAATGCTGTCCCGAAGAATCGCGAAATTGAGGCTGCCAAAGCGAAAGCCCGGACGGCGGCGCGCTTTTCCGGCAGCACAGACCGGGCCTGAGGTGTTATCCGAAAACAATGCGTTGAAGCTGTTGCCAAGCGACGACTAAACGCGTTCCAATTGCGGCGGTTACCGGGACGCAACAAATCCGCGCCAATAAAAAAATTTCGATAAAACGAAGGAGAAGACGATGATCGGTTACGTGACGTTGGGAACGAACAAATTTGACCAGGCAGCGAAATTCTACGACGAGCTGCTGGGTACGCTGGGGGCCGGCCGATACCTGGAGGCCGATACATTTATTGCCTGGGCGACCGGACCGGGAGCACCATCCATTTCGATCGCGAAACCGTTCGATGGTGAGCCTGCGACGGTCGGCAATGGCGTGATGGTGGCGATCGCCCTCGATTCAAGAGACAAGGTGGACGCGCTCTATGCCAAGGCGCTGGAGCTTGGGGGCAGCGACGAAGGCGCGCCAGGCCAACGCATGGACAATTTCTACGCTGGCTATTTTCGAGATCTCGATGGAAATAAACTGAACGCGTTCTATTTCGGCGAATAGCGAAGTCTCGCCCAGTGTTGCGACTGTGAAAAATACATTAATTTTTCAGCCGTTTTTTTCCCTGATTGCGCTAACGCTGGTCATCTGGATTGCGATGTACGTCAAACGTACATCGTATATCCTCGCCGAAAAACTCAGCCTGCGCTCCGTCGATACGCCCGCAAAAATGGACCGGGTAGTGCCTACGGAAGTGAATTTGCCTGCCTATGCGCTGCGCAATTTGCTTGAGCTCCCCATTATATTCTACGTACTGTGCCTCTATTTGTTCGCGACGGACAGCGTCGATCAGTTCTACCTTGCCGCGGCCTGGCTTTTCGTTGCCGGTCGTATCATTCATGCCGCGATCTATTGCACCTCTAACAGGGTAATGCACCGTTTCAGGGCTTATTTCTTAAGCTCGCTGATTCTCTGGGCTATGGTGCTCCGGGCGGCATATTTCGCTTTCTTTCCAGGTGCAACTTAAGCAGGCCAGGATGGTCTGAAGTTGTATCTCTGGCAATGGAAAAGCCGCTTGGTGGCAATGCCATCATAATCCTGTTTAACCAGAATCCTATGCTCAGACTCAAGAAATGGCTAAAGACCGAACTCCCGTCATTACTCCTCCTGATCCTGGGCGTAATGGCTTTTCGCTCATCAGTTGCTGATCACTACTACGTCCCGTCCGGTTCAATGGAGTACACCTTGCTGAGCGGCGATCGCGTCGTCGTAGACAAGTCCGCTTACGGGCTGCGTGTGCCGTTCACCGCCGTCGAAGTAATCGGCCGTGGGTCCGTAGCGCGTGGCGACGTCGTTATATTCGATTCTCCTCGCGATGGCACGCGGCTGATTAAACGCATTGTCGGCGTCGGTGGAGACAGTATCTCAATCCTCGGCGGGCGCCTTACCGTGAATGGCAATCCAGCCGCTTTTGGGGTCGGTGCGGCGGAAGCCTACGGCGAAAAAATCGTTGGCCTGAATCTCTCCAACGGCGGCGGTCCGGACATTGCGTCGATGCCGATACCGCCCGGAATGCTTTTGGCTGTTGGTGATCACAGGGGAAACAGTCTCGATGGTCGATTTTTTGGCCTGATCAGGGCTTCCGACGTTTACGGCAAAGCGGTAGGCGTCTACCGTCGTCGCGGTGAAGGCTTCGTCTGGCGTCCCCTGTAAAGCGCGCTGCCGTCGCTTCCCGAGTCCGGGTCGGGGGTACTTGTTATGAATCCGCGGGTCGAATAATTCAATCCATCGCCGCAGATTCCGCAGCAAGCGGTGATCTTTTGCTACAACGCGCTGTCACCGGTCTCGCCGGTTCTGATGCGCCAGACCTGATCCAGGGAACTGACAAAAATCTTGCCGTCTCCAACCTTGCCTGTTTTAGCGCTGTTAATTATCGCTTCGACCACGTCATCGAGACGTTCGTCGGGAATGGCTACCTCAATTTTTGCTTTCGGCAGGAAATCGACCACGTACTCCGCGCCCCGATAGAGCTCGGTGTGACCGCGTTGCCTGCCAAAGCCCTTCACCTCGCTAACCGTCATGCCCTGAACGCCTACTTCGCTTAATGCGTTCCGCACATCATCGAGTCGAAAAGGCTTTACTATTGCGGTAACCAGTTTCATAAGTCGTCGTCCTGCCTGCCTGTAGGATTAATTGATTTACAAGAAAACGGTGCCGCCATCGACCATGATGGTTTGCCCCGTGGTAACTTTGCTTTGATCGCTGCTGAGGAACAAGACTGCACCAACGATGTCTTCGGTCTTGAGTGGCTTACGAATGGCCTGTTGCGACAGCGTGACGTCGATGATTTTGTCGCGTTTGTCCCCAAATACTTCTGCAGTTGCATCGGTATCGACTACATTGGGTGCGACTGCATTGACACGAATATTATATCTTCCCAATTCACGCGCCAGGCCTCGTGTCGCACCGATGACAGCCGCTTTCGATGCGGTATAGTGCAGTCCGTTGGGCATGCCGTAGGTCGCTGCCAGCGAGCTGATGTTGACGATTGAGCCGCCGCCACGTTCCTGCATCGCCGGAAGCACCGCTTTACAACATTGCCAGATGCCTTTTACGTTGACGTTCATAGTCGCGTCCCATTCGTCTTCGGATAGTTGATCGAATGGTGCAAATGTCAGGCTGCCATACAATGCGGCATTGTTAACCAGTATGTCGATTGCGCCAAAGTTTTCAGTCGCCGCTTCAGCCAATCTTGCGGCACTGGACGCGCTCGTTACGTCGGCCTTGATAGCAACGCCCTTTGCGCCTTCGTCCTGGATTACCTGCAGCGTTTCGGCGCAATCGCGAATATCGCCAACAACTACCTGCGCGCCACGACGGGCGAATTGACGGGCGTATTCCTGCCCCAGCCCACGCGCTGCACCGGTAATGATGACAACCTTGTTCTCGAATTTCATCTGTTGGTCCCTGCGATCGCGGCGTATGCTATCAATACTGCCGAGCTAATAATACCGTGCCATCGCGCTGCCTTGTCTCCGCTTTCGCGGGCGGTTATCTTGACAGGAATACATTCCTGTTCGAATTGCTGAAATTTCAATAAGCTTCTGAATAAGGAGAAAAAGTGGCGCTTTTCCAATTATTGCACGAGCCACGCGGCCTCTACTATCACGGTGGTGCCGTGATCTATGCGGTTGCCGCCTATAGCATCGGCTGGCTGGGGTTGCTGCACGATCACTTGGCTATAAATCTGCTCGCTACGCTGCTGCTCGCGCATGGAATGGTAATTGCGGCGTACATGATCCACGAATGCGGACATAACCTGGTATTCAAGCGCGTTCGGCATAACACGCTGCTGGGCCGTGCTCTGAGCTGGGTGTGCGGATCGGCCTACGGCACATATGAGGACATTCGATATAAGCATTTTCGGCATCACGTCGACAATGACGACGTAGTATGGTTCGATTACGAGCGCTTTTTCGCGAGTCACCCGCTTGTTCTGAAAGTCACCCGCTTTCTGGAATGGTTCTATATTCCTGCACACGATATGCTGATGCACGGCATCATGATTCTGACGTCGTTCGTTATTCCCCAGCGACGAAACCAGCGACGCAGAAATGTCGTGGTAATTCTGATCCGCGGCAGCCTCTACCTTCTGCTCCTGGTGTATTTGCCGAAAGCCGCAATTCTGTATGCCATTGCATACCTGTTAATGATGACTGTGCTTCGCTTCATGGATAGTTTGCAGCACGATTATCCGTATAGCCTGACGTTGTTTGAATTTGACAAGCCGCCTCGCAAGGGCAATTTCGAGTGGGAACAGGAGCATACGTTCAGTAATCCGCACACCGTGAACGCCGACTGGGTGAACTGGTTTACGTTGAATTTCGGGTTTCACAATGCACACCACGATGACATGTCTGTGCCCTGGTATCGTTTACCAGGCAGGCATCGCGAAATGTTTGGCAAAGACCCCGAAGTCGTCATTCCTCTTGGGGCCCAGCTGAAAATCTTTCATAGGCAGCGTGTCAATCGCATTGTCGAGAACCATCAAGGCGCTGTTCCGGAAGGCAGAGAGTTTCTTGTCGCGGCGCGCCGTGCCGAGGTGTACGGCGGCAATGCAGCCTCTTTCCTGACATCTTTCTGAACAGCAGCGAATGCAAAAACTGAAGGTATTTCAGTCCCTGTGGGCGATGGAGCAACGCATTCCCGGAGTCCCCGAACGCACCCATGAGGAAAGTTTTCGAATGATTGCAGAGGCCGGTTATGCGGGTGTCTGTATTGATCCATCAGTCGAAGAAATTGCGCAATCGCGAGTGCTCAAGTCGCACTACGAAACGTATGACCTCGAATGCATGATGAACGCATTCCCATTCGAATTGAACGATATGCAACCGCTCTATGACCTCGCGAACGAGCTTGATGCACAGCTCGTCAATATTATTGGCGGTGTCATGCCGATCAAACCGGTTGATGCCGTGCCCGTAATTCATCGCTGGACGAAAGAGGCCAGGGCGGCCGGCCTGCCGATGTTATTTGAAACGCATCGCGATAGCCTGCTCAACGATCTCTACTACACGCTGCAGATCATTGAATTGGTGCCGGATATAAAACTATGTGCCGACCTTTCTCATTTCGTTGTCGATCGGGAAATGCGCGATCCGATAAGTTCGATTGATCAGGCGTATATAGAGCGTGTCCTGGAATGTTCGGATTGCTTTCAAGGACGTGTTGCGAATCGCGAGCAGGTGCAGATTCAAATCAATTTTCCGCAGCATCAACAATGGGTTGCGATTTTCAGGGACTGGTGGAAACAGGGCATGCGACTGTGGCGTGACAGGAATGATCGAGATGCGACACTGATCTTTCTCTGTGAACTGGGACCGCCACCTTATGCGATCACAGGCCCGGATCAGCGCGAGCTGTCCAATCGCTGGGATGAGGCGCTACAAATCAAGCGCTGGGCAGAAGAAATCTGGGGTGAACTAGAGTCCGAGGACGATCATCACCAGGAGTAAAATGTTCCGACAACGTCGGTCCGGGCCAAATATTCACAGCACAATTTGAGACGGGAGAATGCAATGAGCGATGCGTCGGAGGTAGGCAAGATTGGCTGGATCGATATCACGGTCGAGGATGCAGAAGGGTTGCGTGATTTTTACTCAACCGTCGCTGGCTGGGTGCCCAGCGAGGTTAACATGGGCGATTACTCGGATTTCTGCATGTTGAAGCCTGGCGGCGAGGAGCCGGCCGCCGGCATATGCCATTCTCGCGGCGATAACGCACAACTTCCAGCCCAATGGTTGATTTACATCGTTGTACCCAGCGTCGATGACAGCGCAGCCTTGTGTACCGCCAATGGTGGCGAAGTCCTGGTAGGACCGAAGTCGATGGGAGAGGGCCGGTTTGCCGTCATTCGTGACCCGAGCGGTGCGACAGCTGCTCTTTATCAAGCGTCCTGACGTCATTCATGCCAAACGATTTTCAATCCAGTGCCTGGCACCAGGCGGTCGGCGACATCATTGCGGCGACGGATGCCAAACAGATCGCAGTTGGGCTGACCGACGCAATCGACCTGGTCGCCAATCACGAGGGCACTTGCCTGATCGCGTTCCATCGTGAAGCGCGCCCCGATGTACTGCATCACACCCTTGAGCCTGCCGGACGCAGACATTATCTCGAAAGATACCTCGAGGGTCCTTACCTGTTGGATCCGCTATACCAGTTAACTTTGAAAAATAAAGAACCGAGCTTATGTCGATTCAGGGATGAACTGCCCGACCGGTTCCGCTCCAGTGAATACTATCGGCAATACTGTGAACGCACCCATTTGCTCGACGAGATGGATTATCTCGCACCGGTATCAAACCGAACCAGCGTCGTGCTCGTTGTGGGTCGTCGCAGCCGTATGTTCACGAAGGCCGAAGTGCATCGGCTGCAGGTCATCGAACCCATGGTTCAAGCCAGCCTGCTCAGGATATGGAATACCTGGATCTCGCAAACCGGCAATACCCGCGGCAAAGATGACGTGCATCGTCGCCTGACAGATTGTTTCGAGAATTTCGGCCGAACCAAATTGACGAAACGCGAGCGGCAGATCAGTCAGCTCTTGTTGCGCGGTCACTCCTCGAAATCCGTAGCCCAGGAACTCAAAATCGCACCTGGTACGGTCATGGTTCATAAACGCAATCTGTTCGCGAAGCTGGGAATCAGCTCTCAGTATGAGTTATTTTCGTTGCTGATCGACGATCTCAGTAAAATGTAAAATCGCATTAAAATTAGTAACTTACGTGGGAATACCGTCGCCATGGTATTCAAGGTCTGGGCGGCTTTTGGGAGCATGCGTTCTGGACGGGTATTTTGAGAGTATGCATGTTTGATTTTGATTTTGGCCTGGGCGATGACATTGATTTGTTGCGTGAGTCGATAAGCGATTTCGCGACAGATCGGATTGCGCCGCGGGCGGCGGCAATAGATTCCTCCAACCAGTTTCCGCGTGACCTTTGGCCTGAACTTGGCGAGATGGGGCTGCTGGGCATCACGGTCGAGGAGGCGTACGGGGGCGCAGCACTTGGCTACCTGGCGCACGTTGTTGCGATGGAGGAGATCAGTCGGGCATCAGCTTCAGTCGGTCTCTCCTATGGCGCGCATTCGAATCTCTGTGTCAACCAACTGCGTCGCTGGGGTACTGATAAACAGAAGGCAAAGTACTTGCACGGATTGGTTTCCGGAGAGCACGTCGGTGCGCTGGCGATGAGTGAAACAGGGGCCGGATCAGATGTGATGGGCATGACGACGACCGCGCGTAAAGACGGCGACGACTATGTTTTGAACGGCAGCAAGATGTGGATAACCAATGCGCCGGAAGCAGACGTTGCCATCGTCTACGCGGTCACGGAAACTCGCAAAAATGGCCACAATCGGCTAAGCGCATTTATTGTCGAAAGAGGCTTTGCCGGATACAGCACCGCGCAGAAACTGGACAAGCTTGGTATGCGCGGCTCCGACACCGGCGAAATCGTACTGCAGAATTGTCGCGTACCGGCGCAAAATCTGCTGGCCGACGAGGGCAGCGGTTCGACAGTTTTGATGAGCGGGCTGGACTATGAGCGACTGGTCCTGGCAGCCGGTCCGTTGGGCATTATGCGGGCCTGTTTCGATCTGGTCATGCCTTACCTGCACGATCGCAAGCAATTCGGTCAGTCGATTGGCACGTTTCAGCTGATGCAGGGAAAAGTTGCCGATATGTATACAGCCATGAATTCCTGCCGTGCTTACGTCTACGCAGTTGCGAGCGCCTGTGACCGCGATCAGACTACGCGTTTCGACGCGGCAGGCTGCATATTGCTGGCGGCGGAACGCGCGACCTGGATGGCGGACCAGGCGATTCAGGCCCTGGGAGGAAATGGCTATATAAACGAGTACCCTGCAGGGCGATTGTTGCGGGATGCCAAACTCTACGAAATCGGGGCAGGCACCAGTGAAATTCGGCGTATGCTTATTGGCCGGGAGCTGTTCGACGCCACCGGGTAATCTGAAAAGTAGCGGCTACGTGAATGCCAACCATCAAAACCAAAATTAAGTCCGATTCCAAAGATTTCGCAAAAAACGACGCTGCCAATCGCAAGCTCGCCGACGCGCTCCGGAACGTGCATGAGAAAATTGCCGAGGGGGGCAGCGAGCGAGCCCGCGACAAGCACCTTTCCCGCGGCAAGTTGCTGCCGCGAGATCGAATCCGTTCACTGGTTGATCGGGGTGCACCGTTTCTTGAGTTCAGTCAACTTGCTGCCTATGGCATGTACGACGACGAGGTGCCCTCGGCCGGCATCATTACAGGGATCGGTCAGGTTTGTGACGTTGACTGCGTTATCGTGGCGAATGACGCCACCGTAAAGGGCGGCACATACTATCCGCTGACCGTCAAGAAACACCTGCGAGCACAGGAAGTGGCGGAGCAAAACGGCTTGCCATGCATTTACCTGGTGGATTCCGGCGGCGCATTTCTGCCAATGCAGGACGAGGTATTTCCTGATCGGGAGCACTTCGGACGAATTTTTTACAACCAGGCCCGGCTCTCCGCGCAGGGCATACCTCAGATCGCCGCGGTGCTGGGTTCATGCACTGCGGGCGGCGCCTATGTTCCGGCGATGTGCGACGAGGCAATAATCGTCAAGAATCAGGGCACAATTTTTCTCGGCGGCCCGCCTCTGGTAAAGGCCGCGACGGGCGAGGTCGTTGATGCCGAAACGCTCGGTGGTGGTGACGTGCACTCGAGAATCTCCGGCGTCACGGACTATCTCGCGAACGATGATGCCGAAGCACTCGCCCTGGTTCGAACGCTTATTGGCAACCTGAACTGGCGCAAAGAGGTCCCGGTGAAATTGCGCGAGTTAGCGGAACCCCTGTATCCCGCTGAAGAAATGTACGGCGTCGTGTCGCGGGAGTTTCGCTTTCCTTACGACATTCGCGAAGTGATCGCCCGCCTGGTCGACGGCTCCGAGTTCCAGGAATTCAAAGCGCTCTACGGACCAACTCTCGTCTGTGGTTTTGCGCACCTGTACGGCTATCCGATCGGCATTGTGGCGAACAACGGCATACTGTTTTCGGAGTCAGCGCTAAAAGGTGCCCACTTCGTTCAGCTTTGCAATCGGCGCGGCATTCCACTGGTGTTTTTGCAAAACATCACCGGGTTTATGGTGGGCAAGAAATTCGAGCATGGCGGCATAGCGAAAGATGGCGCAAAAATGGTCAATGCCGTCGCCACCGCATCGGTACCAAAGTTCACTGTGATTGTCGGCGGGTCATTCGGTGCGGGCAACTACGCGATGTGTGGCAGGGCCTACGGTCCGCGAATGATCTGGATGTGGCCCAATGCACGCATCTCGGTAATGGGTGGCGAGCAGGCCGCGCTGGTATTGTCGACCGTGAAGCGCGACGGCATGACTGCGAGAGGGGAATCCTGGACCGATAAGGAACAGCTTAATTACGAGCGCAGAATTCGTCGCCAGTATGAAAAGCAGGGACATCCCTATTACGCCAGCGCGCGACTGTGGGACGATGGCGTTATCGATCCGGTCGATACACGCAAAGTGCTGGGTCAGGCTGTATCAGCCTCGATGAACAGGCCACGCGAAAAAGAATCGCCGCACGGAATCTTTCGCATGTAGTCATGTAGTATTGATTCTGTGAGTTTAAGGCAGAAGCAGAATGTCGGCACGCGGGCAGTCGCCAAAGGCTACGCGCTGGATGCTGAACGCCTGCAGGACTACATGTTATCCCATGTGCCGGGTTTTCAAGGGCCCCTTGAGGTTAGTCAGTTCAAGGGCGGCCAATCGAATCCCACGTATCTCCTTTCAGCACCATCAGGCGAGTACGTGCTGCGACGGAAACCGCCTGGCAAATTGCTCCGCTCGGCCCATGCCGTCGACCGCGAGTTCAAAGTGATCAGTGCACTGTATGCTGCGGACTTCCCCGTTCCAAGACCGTTGTGCATGTGTCGCGACACAGAAGTTGTCGGCACCATGTTTTTTATTATGGAGTACGTCAAAGGTCGTATTTTTTGGGACCTCGAATTGCCCGAATCGAATCCTGACGAACGCCGCGCCATTTACGATGATGTCAATCAGACGATCTCGAATCTACATACATTCGACGTATCAAGAATCGGGCTGGCCGACTACGGCAAACCCGGGAACTACTTCGCCCGGCAAATTTCTCGCTGGATCGGCCAGTATGACGCTTCGGAAACCGGAAAAATTGCCGAAATGAACCAACTGATTGAATGGTTGCCGCAAAATATTCCTGACGATGATCGTGCGGCGGTCGTGCACGGCGATTTCAGGCTCGACAACATGATTATCCATCCCGACGAACCGAAGGTAATTGCAGTACTCGACTGGGAGCTGTCGACGATTGGACATCCTGTCGGCGATTTCACCTACCACCTGATGTCCTGGCAGATGCCGGAGATCGGGATCGGCAGCACTGGTTTACTGGGTAAAGATCTACAGGCCTTGGGGATTCCCAGCGAGGACGAATATGTGGATAGGTATTGCGTACGCACCGGCCTGGTCGGAGGAATTGAAGACCGGGAATTCTACGCTGCCTACAATTTTTTCCGCCTTGCTGCAATTTTGCAGGGTATCGCTGGTCGTGTTCGTGATGGCACTGCAACCAGCCAGCACGGTGAGTCGGCGGCACAGGCAGTTCGACCGCTGGCAAAAATAGGCTGGAATTATGCGCAGAGAGTCAGTTAGAACGGAGTTTGTCGACAAGCGAACGGCTCATGACGACGGCAGTTTCGCGTCCATCGTAATAGGCCGCGATTCTGCCCGTGCGCTTGTAGTCGAGTTTTTCGTAGAACTTTTGGGCCTGGCTGTTCGAGGCGCGAACTTCCAAGCGGATATTCTCGACGCCCGCGGTCTCACAAGATCGTTCCAGCCAATGCACGAGCCGGGTGCCAATGCCATTGCGCCGCGATTTCGGGTCAACTGCCAGCAGAAAAAGATGCGCTTCAAGGTCCCCAAATTTCATGATCGCGAATCCCTGCAGTTCGCCTTCGGTACTTGCAACCAGGACCATGGTTTCACGGTCTTCGATCTGGCGACGCACCTTTGCCGCCGTCCAGCGCCAGTTCAGACCGTGCTCAACCTGCAGACGGGACATCGCCGCAATTTCCTTTGCTTCGGATCGGTGTGCAGCCCGAAGCACTAGCGAGTCACCGATCGTCATTTAGGGATCTGCACGAATCATCATCACTACATCGTATGTCAGTTTGCCGGTCTTGCGCCACACAGCTGACGGCTGCTGTTAGAATGCGGACCCCAGCGGACGATCAGTAGTGGAAAGGGCAAGAACGATACGCACAATGGCGATCTGTTACGACGCAATGATGGCATCGGAATTGTCCGATCTACCGATCAGCTACAGCGAACGGGATACGATGTTATATGCTCTCGGGCTCGGCATCGGTAGTAATCCGGAGGAGCATCGCGAGCTTGCCTATGTGTATGAGCGATACGGACCGCACACGGTACCTTCATTCGCCAGTATGCTGATTCCCAATGACCTGCTCGCGGCAACGGATTGCAATATCCGGCAGATGCTCCATCGCACGCAGAGTATCGAGTTATACCGGCCGCTGCCCGGAGCGGGCGATTTTCTCCTGAATCAGAAAGTGGTCAATGTTTTTGATCATGGTGCAGATAAAGGTGCAGAAGTCGAACTTGAGTCGGAGCTGAGACGGCGCAGGGATGACGTCGTGGTCTGTACGCTTTTGAGTCGAATTATTCTCCGGGCCGACGGCGGGTTTGGCGGACCGGCACCAGCCGTGCGCACGCGGCACAAGATTCCGAATCGTGCAGCGGATATGACCTGTGATATTCAGACCAGGCCTGATCAGGCACTTATATTTCGTTTGTCGGGCGATCTGAATCCACTGCACGTAGACCCCGACGTCGCCAGCGATGCTGGATTTGAAATGCCCATTCTGCATGGGCGCTGCACGTTTGGTATCGCGTGTCGCGCTGTGCTGGGAACGGTTTGTGACTACGATTTCACACTGATCAAGAGTTTTGACGCCCGATTCAGTGCGCCGGTGTATCCAGGAGATCTGATTGCAACTGAGATGTGGCAAGATCGAAACGTCGTTTCGTTTCGTTGCCGCATTCCGGCACGGAATGCCGTTGTAATCAATAATGGTCGGTGCACGCTGACCGGCTGAAGGGTCCCGGAAATGTCTGAACGAGTCATCATCACAATTGAAAACCAGGTTGCGACCGTTACGTTGAATCGTGCCGAAAAACGCAATGCCGTAGATATGGATATGTTCGCTGCGCTCATTGACACCGCCGAATCATTGGCCCGCAACAATAGTGTCCGCGCCGTCGTGCTGCACGGTGACGGTGGCCATTTCTGCGCCGGTATCGATATTTCCGTGTTTGAAGGCGGTGGATCTGTCGCCGAGTTAACGGCAAGAATGGAGCCGAGGGCCGGTTCCGTAGCCAACTTCTATCAAAGTGTCGCGACATTGTGGCAGGAACTGCCGGTGCCAGTAATTGCGGCGCTCGAGGGCACGACTTTTGGTGCCGGATTCCAGATCGCCATGGGCGCCGACGTTCGTTACGCCGGACAAGACCTGCAGATATCTATCATGGAAATAAAATGGGGAATCATTCCGGATATGGGAATTACCGTAACGGTGCCCGGCGTTGTGCCGCAGGATAAAGCCCGGTTGTTAGCCTACACTGGTCGTGTATTGACCGCTGTCGAAGCGCAAGAATTTGGCCTTGTCACCGAACTAGCTGATAACCCGGTCGTCGCGGCCCATGCGCTGGCAACCGAAATTTCGCAAAAGTCTCCAGACGCCATACGCGCAATCAAGCGTTTGACCAATGAAGCGTGGGGACAGGATTCTGCCGCTCTGTTGCGCCGCGAGGCCGAGCTGCAGATGGCTGTCATGGCTGGCGAAAATATGGCAGAAGCAGTGCAGGCGGTCAGTGAGGCGCGCGCACCCCGGTTCAAAGATCCTGGTTAGCTGATGCGTCGAAGTACCACTATAAGTGCATATACGAACGCCTGATTTACGGAACTTGCCGGGCGTTCAGGCACTCTTATAATGTAAGCAAGGCGAAAGCCGTAACGGAATTGTAATACATTGAAAATCAGGTTGGCACACTATTCGGGTTTACTCGCGACGTTACTGTGCGCCGGTGTATGGGCACAGGCATATAAGCCTTTTCCTGGCACTGTCGTCGATAATCGCACAAGGCATATGCAGGAGCGTGTCGAGGAGATTTACACGGCCGGCAATCATGAGCGGGCGCTGCTGATCTATGAGAAGGATCTTGCGCCACTCGGTGACAAGTACGCACAGTACATGGTCGGCTTTATGCATTTGAATGCCGAGAGTGTCGGTCAGGATCGAGTCGAGGCGCTGTCCTGGTATCGTCTTGCGGCTGAGCGTAGCGAACCGCTCCTGGTTGAAGTTCGTGATGCCCTGGTCGCGCAGGTGTCTCCTGAGGAAATTCGTGCATCCGACGTGCGCTTTCTTGAGCTCTGGAAATCGATCGGTGATCGCAAGCTGATCATGGAACTGATTCAAAGCGATCTGAACATCCTGCGTTCGCAGACCGGCACACGAATCCCAGGCTCGGTGGTCAGCGGACCGTCGATTATTTTCAAACCCAGCGGTGAGCAGCTCGGGCCCAATTATTATGTGCGGGTCCGCAACAGGTTGCAGGCTCGCCTGAATTATCTGGATGGCAAAGTGGATATTGTCGACCCGGTGCTGGCCGAGGAATTTGGAAGGGCCCGAATCCTCGAAACGGATATTAAGGAAGAACTGGCGGCGCTGGACAATCCCTAAGCAGCTATTTCTCGTCCGGCGGGCGCAATCCCCGGGTCAATATCTGTGGAAATTCGTCGCGAATTTCTGCCGCCATCGCGGCTTTGCCGTGATACCACTTCGGTATCCAGTTTATGGATCCCATGATGGCGTTTCCCGTCATCCTGACATCGCACGGTACTATACTGCCGTCGCCAATGCCGCGTTCCAGGATCTCTTCGAAATTTGAGCTGTGCTGCCGGGACACTTCCAAAATCTCGTTTCGGTGCGCCCGTTTGAGGGAGGGAATTTCGCTCATAATGGCTACCGGACCTTCCTTACCAACCATGATGTCGATGTGGTAACGAACGTATAGCATTGCCTGTTCAAATCCATTGTGTCCATCTCGAACCGCCTGCAGCATGGCGCACCTGCCAAGTTCAGCGGCCCGCAGATAACACTGGTAGACCAGTTCTTCCTTGTTCTTGACGTAATAGTAGAGTGCTGCATCGGTCAGGCCTAAATGTCGTGACACATCTTTAAGCGATGTCCCGCTGAAGCCCTTCTGGTTGAAACAGGTTGCTGCCGCTTTCAGGATGCGGTCCCGCTGCATATCGAAGCGTGTTTCGTCGGCATTGGTAGCCATTGTCGTCAGATTTCCCGGAATGCTGCTGTGTGCACTTGAAGTCTTGGTAAGAGTGCATTATTTTAATCTACATTAAAATGATTGCAATGCCAGAAATTGTTGATTTTTATGGGAATTACCGCTCAATAGCGGACAGTTTTGGCGCAATCAGTTCGAGGAAAACAGGCGATGAGTAGAGCTCAGTCTGAATTGCCAGACGTTTCCGGTGAGGCCAGCAAACTGCCGCTGCGATTCGTTACAGCGGCCTCACTTTTTGACGGCCATGATGCGGCTATTAACATCATGCGGCGCCTGATTCAGGCGGAAGGTGCCGAAGTCGTACACCTCGGCCACAATCGCAGCGTTGATGACATCGTCCGTGCCGCGATTCAGGAAGACGCCGACGGCATAGCCGTCAGTTCCTACCAGGGCGGTCACAACGAGTTCTTTCGTTACATGGTCGACCGACTTCGCGAGCTTGGCGCTCCGCATATCAAAGTGTTTGGCGGCGGTGGTGGAACCATTACGCCGGATGAAATTGCCGGTCTTATGGAATACGGCGTCGAGCGAATTTATCACCCGCACGACGGTATGCAGATGGGGCTCACGGATATGATTTCCGACCTTGTCCAGCGAACCGCGGAGGGTCGCCAGATCGCCGAGTTACCGGCCGAAACACGTACCGGTGAAGCCACCGATGTGGCGGCGATGATTACGGCGATCGAGGCAGAAGTCTGTAGCGAAGCCCGCATGT
>JBPCYD010000325.1:0-12054 GCA_051007895.1 Woeseiaceae bacterium | reverse complement strand
TGGCCGACCGCTCACCCGGCAGGCAGGCGCGTAGCTGGATTCGATTTCTCCACACGGGAGAGGCACTCGGTTTCTTCGGACAGACAATCGCGGGCCTGGTTTCGTTGACGAGCTTGTTCATGGTTTGGACCGGTTTCGCATTGGCCTGGCGGCGTTTAGTGTCCCCGCTATTGCCAATTACTGTCGGTACTCGAGCACGCCGTCCTTTATAACAACACTAACGTTCTCCAGCGTCGAAATATCGTCCAGCGGACTCTCGTCTACCGCAATGATGTCAGCAAGTTTGCCCGGTTCGATCGTTCCCAGCGTTGCTGATTTTTCAATCAGATCAGCGGCTGCCACAGTCGCGGCATGGATTGCCTGCATCGGCGTCATACCGTTCTCCACCATGTAGGCAAATTCGTCGGCATTCTCGCCGTGTATGGTCACACCCGTATCCGTCCCGAATGCGATTCTCACATCGGCACGCACCGCTTTCGCAAAATTTACTTTGGCTGCTGCCGACGCAGCATTAGCCTTTTCCTTGATTGCGTCGGTGAAGAACGGATTGTTCTCCATCTGTGCGGGGATTTTGTAACTTGGCAACAATGTCGGCACGAGGTACGCACCGGTTTCCTTGAATAGCTCGATCGACTCATCATCCAGAAACGAACCGTGGTCAATACTGTCTATCCCTGCACGCAGGGCCGAATTGATGCCGTCAGTCCCGTGCGCGTGCGCAGCGACCTTCACGCCAAGGCCGTGCGCCGTATCCATGATTTCCCGTAGCTCATCGTCGGTCATCTGCTGGTCGGTTCCGGTCGCCGTATCCGATAACACGCCACCGGTTGCCGTGATCTTGATCCAGTCGGCGCCATACTTGACCGCATGTCGGGTTGCCCGCCGACAATCATACGGGCCATCGCAAATCGTCTCCGGCGTCCACATCTCAAGCAGCTCCGCTTTGACGCCATCAACATCCCCGTGGCCTCCGGTTGCCGCAATAGCGCTTCCTGCCGCGATGATCCTGGGGCCCGGGACCCAGCCCTCGTCCACTGCCGCCCGAAGCGCATAGATCGCCTCGGGCTCACCGCCAAGATCACGGACGGTTGTAAACCCGGCCTGCAGTGTGCGGCGAGCATATTGTGCACCACGCAACGCATCCATGGACGTCGTCATCGTCAGTGCTTCCATGCGCGAGTTCGGCCCCAGCTCACCCAGCAGGTGGACGTGCATATCCATGAGTCCAGGCAAGACGAATTTGTCGGAGAGGTCTATCAGGGTGGCCGAAGAATCGATGTCAGCAGGCTCGATAAACCCATCCGCAACGCGGACGATGCGACTACCTTCCAGAATGACCGTTTGATTATTCGCGGCTGCTTCGCCCGGTATCGCAAGCAATGTGCCGGCATGGATGACGGTTGTCGATTCGTTTGTTTGCGCGAGCGATGTTACGGCCGCCAACAAAAAAACAGCCAATAATTTAAGGCGCATTTCCTTCCCCTTTGCTGATCTGTCTGTATCAGAAACGGAACAGACTCAAACGCCTGATCCCGTCCTTGTCGCCAGGATGAGACTTTGCCTGAAAACGAGACAAATGGGGACATTTGAATTTTGCCGCAAATTCCACTGCGAATTTGGCAGGTATCAAATTGTTCGCCGCAAATAGTTTGTAGCTGCTACGATCCGCACCGACATGGCCGATGCAACTCCACAACAAAAGGAAAGCGAGCACATAGTTCTGGGCATGTGGGCAGCGGTCGGCGCGATATTGATGTTCTCCGTCATGAACGTATTCGCAAAGTATCTGAGCTCGAATCACTCGGTTCTGGAGATTGCGTTTTATCGTAACCTGGTTGCCTGCGTACCATTCCTTACGGCCATATTCATTTTCGGCCGCCGCGAGATTCTGATCATACAGAGCAAGCCGCGCTGGATTGCGGTCCGCGCTGTCATTGGAACGGCAACACTGACCACCACATTCGCCGCCTATTCACTCATGCCTATGGCTGAGACCACAGTTCTATTGTTTACAGCGTCACTGTTCATACCTGTTCTCGGCGTAGCGATACTTAAAGAGCGTGTGGGGCCGTATCGGTGGACGGCCGTTCTGGCCGGTTTCGTCGGCGTGTCGATCATGGTCAATCCAACCGGCGAGACGAATACGCTGGGCGTTGTCATTGCGTTATGCGCAGCCTTTTTGCAGGCAACGATGAGTATCCTGCTGCGTCATCTGGGCGGGCACGAGCGACCGGAGACTATCACCTTCTACTTCTTTGTAATCGGTACTTTCATCACCGGATTGGCGCTACCTTTTGTTGCGACCGGGTTATCGCTGGCAGAAATACCACTAATATTTGGTATAGGCCTTTCAGGCGCGGCTGCGCAATGGCTTTACTCTGTCGCAATGAAGCACACGCCTGCGGCCGTGGTTGCCGTTGTAAGCTACAGCAGCATCATCTGGGCGATTCTGTTTGGTTGGCTCATCTGGAATGACTGGCCATTGCCGATTGTATTCGCCGGTGCCGCGGTCGTTATTGCGTCTAACCTGTTAATCGTCTGGCGGGAGAATCGACTGCAGCGATCCGCCCGCTCCAAAGTTCCGCAGGTTCCTTGAGGTCACCGGGTTTGGCTGTGTTGCCCGTTCTCAAGCAAACAATAGCGGAACAAACATCGTCCGTGCGTATTTGACGATAAGCTCCCTGCAATCGGTATCACGCGGACGCTGGGTTGACTACAATGCTTGTAAGTCGACTTCGAGACATACGATTTTGAATCAAACCAGTTTGCTGTTTAGTGCGTTAATCGGAACCGGTTTACTACTCAACGGTTGCTCCGATGATCAGGTACGAAACGATGTCGTAGTCGATACCGGCCTGCCGCTCACCGATAACATGCGCTCCTATGATGTCGACCGCTACACGTTGCGGCACGAAATTCTCGTTGCCAGGAAATCCATCGCGGGTTTCGCAACAATCACTTTCGATGTGCTTGCCAGGATGGACGTTCTGGAACTTGATTTCGACGGCAATTACGATATTGATTTCGTCGAAAGCGATGGTGACACACTTGCATTCGAGCAAACTGAGTCGAAGCTGTTTGTTCACTTCACGAGACCCCTTGAGGTTGGCGAGTCCGGGAACGTGACCGTGTCCTACACGGGACAACCCCTCGAAGCCAAGTTGCCGCCCTGGGATGGCGGCTTCACCTGGGAACAAACGCCGTCCGGCAAGCCATGGATTGCGACGTCATTCCAGGGAGAAGGATGCGATATTTGGTGGCCGTGCAAGGATCATCCCAGCGATGAGCCCAGTGGCATTGACCTGTTTATAACGGTTCCGAGCGATTTGATCGTGGCTGCCAATGGTGTACTGATTGATGTGATCGATGAAGGTCAGGATAAGAAGACGTTCCATTGGCAATCGAATGTGTCGACCAATACCTACGGTGTCGCTATTAACATCGCACCCTACGTGGCAATTGAAAGTGAGTATCAGTCGACCAATGGGACTGCTGTACCGGTTGTCTTCTACGCAATTGAAGACCACGAAGAGGAGGCAAGAAGCCTTTTCGATCGCGACATGCATCCGATGATTGAATTTTTCGAGCGCGTGGTCGGACCGTACCCTTGGGGCCACGAAAAAATTGGCATCGCGGAAACGCCGCACCTCGGCATGGAACACCAGACAATCAATGCCTACGGCAATGAATTCAAGCGGGATGACTACGGATTTGACTGGCTATTGCACCATGAGTTTTCGCATGAATGGTTTGGCAATCTCATCTCCGCACCCAACAACGCGGACCTGTGGCTGCACGAAGGCGCCGGCGCTTACATGCAGATGGTTTTTACGCAGGAGACCATGGGGGACGCTGCTGCGCATCACCGGATGTACAAATCCTACCTGGCAATCGATTCCTGCCTGCCGGTGGCGCCGCGAGGCGAATTCTCCGTCGACCAAATGAATGCGGAGGAGACGGGCTCCGCCGTCAATATTTACACGAAGGGTTCCTGGGTGATGCATAGCCTTCGCTATTTGCTTGGTGACGATAGATTCTGGGCTGCAGTTCGCATGCTTGTTTACGATAACTCAGAGCCCGCAAAGCAGGTCGGTCCGATTAGCGCAAGGCACAGGACGACAGACGACTTTCTGAGGATTTCTTCAGAGATAGCGAATAGTGACCTAAGCTGGTTCTTTGAAGTCTATTTGCGCACAGGTGAGTTGCCGGAACTGGTCCGTGAGCAAGTCGGTGCAGATATTGTGTTGCGCTGGAATACCGCTGGCGACCTGCCGTTCAACATGCCAGTGCCGGTGCGCATTAATGGTGCCATCACCCGGGTGGAATTTTTAGACAATACGGCACGCCTTTCTGACACAGAGCAGGGCGCTATCCAGATCGACCCAAATATGCAGGTTTTGCGCAAACTGCCCTCACTACCCACCTGCGAAGAACAGCGAGCCGAAAAAGCAGACAGTCAGCAGGAGTCGGGATCGGAAGAACAGAGACTCTAGTCTATCGATGCTGATTATACTGCCGTCGGCCGACCTGCATTGATTATTGTGAACCGCCTAGATGCACGACAACAATGGCGCAGGCAATGAGGCTGATTGAAACGACTTTGGTGCCCCATCCTTCGGTCTGGATTGCTATGGACTCGTGCATCCTGGTCGATGCGACTTTCCAGAATCTCGAACCGGTCAGGTACAGGCCGCTCAGCGCCATAATAAAGACCGGCAGTGCGCATTCCGCGACGGCAACCAGCGTGACGGACGGCGCGATACTCGTGGAACGCTGCGATAGCAATACGGCCGCTATGTCGAGAAGCTCGACACCGGCAAAAAAAACACCTATACGCTTGCAAAGTCCAATGATTCTATCGCGTCGCTCGCGATCAAGGGCCAGGAGAAAAATTGCGGCAGCCAGGGTGGCGGATGAGAAGAAGAAAACCGCGTGTGAATAATCGAGGTATCTAAGTGCCCATGCCTGCAGCACCATTGCAAGCGACATACAGACTACCGACGCCAACAGGTAGATGATCACATTCGACCCCATCTTCCGAATCTGACCACGCAGGAGTGTAAGAATCCCACACAACGCGAGGCCGAGTGCGAGGTAGTAGATCGGGTGCAGACGCTCGCCGAGTAAAACAAATGCGAACATCGGCACAAACAGCACGGTCAGGTTGTTAAAAATCTCCGCGTTCGATGCGTCATTGACTGCGAACAACGCACGAAAATTGAAATAGGCGTGCAGAAAGTAGCAGATTCCCGCTAACGCAGCCGTTCCTATTGGAGCGGTATTCGTGACGCTCCAATCAACAGATTCTGACGCCAGGAATGATCCCGAAACCAGGAAGACGAGTGGAATGGCGCTGAACAGTCCCATGATAATGGTTCCTTCAAGCGCGCTTTTGATGATGCCCTCACCGACAAGACAGACGTCAATGACGCAGGATATTGCCCAGAAACCGGCGGCAAGAAGCGCCAACAACAACCAGCTATCGAGAAGCGCGGGCATAGCTCAGAAGATCAAGTCAATCGAGAAAACCAGCCGTGAACCCTCGGCCTGTTCAAAAAAAATCTGTTCAGATCCGTTGAATGCGCTGTAAAAGGCGAGCGTTGCCGCGGCTTCGCCGAACTCTCGTGTCAATGCGGCGGAGACAAAGGTGTAACCTGTTCCGTACGCGGGCGCCAGATCGAAGTATCCGTACGATACGTCCAGCGCGACAGTCGCGGGCAGTTCAAAGCCGGCATCAGCTTTATAGAACCAGCTTGCCGTGGCTGTGCCATCGACGTCTCCTGCATACGCCACGGTCACGCCAAATCGATCGTCGAATCGCAGCGTGGACAAAACTTCGTTGTAGTCGTAGTTAAAGTCACTCCTGGTGCCCGGAAAGACGTAACGCACAAACATCGTATCGATTGACCACCGATCGCCAATTTCCGCCACATACCCGGCCGCAAAGTCAATTTCGGTGCGTGCGCCATCATCCGTTTCTACGTCGGGGTAAAAGTCGACGTTCGTGCCCCAAACATAGGCATAGAAACCACTGTCGTGGTCGAAATCGACTGAGGCCTGGAGGGCCGGACGACCCAGCGTCTGCGAGACACCGCGAAATATGTAATCCGATGTAACTGTGGCGGAGCCGCCAAGCCGAAAGCTGCTCGTGTCGCCCTCAGCGCCTATGGCAGCAGTCGGGTGCAGGCCAATAACCAACGCCTGGGAAATGTAAAACAGCAATGCGACCTGACGACTCACGTTCGGTCTCCACAGTTCGTTACCTCTTACTGACTTAAACAGGAACCGCGGCGAAACCCGATCACCGCGAGCAAAACAATTTTATAAATCAAGGATTTTCATAGGCTTACGCATTGCTGGTTTCGCCATTGAGCCAATACTAAAAATTTTTCTGTTTGCTCTAATTAAGATCGCGAAATGACATCGACGCCCATGGAATCGAAAGAATGACTGTAGTTACCTGGCAATATCGCCGGCGAACACCGCCGGCGGCGGTCGTTAAGGCAATGCAACGCTTATATACTGTGACAACAGGCGTTGATGCCACTGCCCTTGCCATTGTTCCTGGGCTGGCGAAGCAGGTCATTCGGGAGAACCATGTCGAGCAGCGACGGCGAAATAACAAAACTGTTGCAGGCGGCATCCGCAGGGGACCGGGAAGCGAACGACGAATTGTTTCGGTCTGTGTTTCAGGAGCTCCGTGTCATTGCCAGGTCACACCGGCGTCGCTGGAGCGGCAACGACACACTCAATACGACAGCGTTGATCAACGAAGCCTATCTGCGTCTCGCGAACCGAACGCTGGCAAACTATCAGGATCGCGTGCATTTCTTTGCGACAGCATCCCGCGCGATGCGTCAAATTCTGATCAACTATGCCGAACGCGTATCGTCCCAGAAGCGTGGCGGCAACCCCGTGCGTGTAACCCTGACGGGACTGTCACTCGGTGAAGACAATACGCTCGAGGATTTGCTGCACATCAATACGCTTCTTGACCGACTCGAAGACAGCAATCCGCGCCACTGTCGCCTGTTTGAATGCCGGGTGTTTGGCGGTATGACAATCGACGAAGCGGCCGCCGCACTCGATGTTTCGCCTGCGACCGTTAAACGCGACTGGACGGTTGTAAGTGCCTGGTTATTCAGCGAACTCAAGATGCAGCGTGAAAAGATCAGCGAGGAAACCCGTCCGTGATCTCCGAACGAGCAGCTGACATATTCCTGGAAGCCAACTCGCTCGACCCGGAAACGCGAGCACAGTTCGTCACAAGCAGTTGTGGTGGTGACCCGAACCTGTTGAATGAAGTCAATTCCTTGCTCGAGGCCGCGAACGAGTCGGAAGAGTACTTCGACGGGTTGGTGGGCAAGGTCAGTCTCGGGGCGCTTGCTGGTGACGAAGCGGCGCTGCCAAAAGACAAGATCATCGGACAATGGCGACTGCGCGAAAGCATTGGGCGCGGCGGAATGGGTGCGGTATACCTTGCAGAGCGTGCCGACGAGCAATTTGAACAGCGTGCGGCACTGAAGATACTTCCCACAGGACTGGATACCGATCAGGCACGCGCGCGATTTCTTATTGAGCGGCAAATACTCGCCCGACTCGTGCACGACAACATCGCCCGATTGCTCGATGGTGGCGTTACGGAAGAAGGTGTTCCGTATTTCGTAATGGACTTCGTGGAGGGGTTGCCTGTTGACGGTTACTGCGATCAGCACCAACTCAACACCGGGCAACGACTGAAACTCATTCTCGATATCGCGAAGGCCGTGCAGTTTGCGCACCGCAACCTGATCATTCATCGGGACCTGAAGCCCAGCAACGTGTTGGTAACCAACAATGGGCAGGTGCGACTGCTCGACTTCGGTATCGCCAAAATGCTTGAACCGAATGTCGAGACCGATGATCTGACGAGAATCACCCAAAGACCGGCAACCCCTGCGTTTGCCAGCCCTGAAATGCTGCGCGGCGATCCGGTTGACGTCACTACGGACGTCTATTCCATAGGCGTACTGATTTATGTGTTGCTAACCGGTCGGGCGCCGCTGCGTTACGACGGCATGACCCTGGCCGAAATGTGTGACCACGCCACGACCACGGTACCTCCGCTGATGAGCAGCGAGAATCCAAAGTTGCAGGGAGATCTCGACGCCATTGTCGCCAGGGCGCTTGCCAAGGAACCCGTTGAGCGATACGAATCAGTAGAAAGTCTCGCGAACGACGTGCACAACTTCCTGTCTGGTCTTCCGGTAACCGCCAAGGTGCCGTCGCCATGGTATCGAGCGCGAAAATTTATCGGTCGCCATCGACTCGGCGTTACTTTCGCCGGATTCGCGACGATTGCACTAACCAGCATCGCGGCACTCGCCGTCAAGTCGGCAATTACCTCCGAGCGGCAGGCGCGCGAGATTGCACTGGAACGAGATCGGGCGGAAGAAACGACGGATTTTCTGATCAGCATTTTTGATTCTGCCGATCCGAATATCGAACCGGCGGACCAAACTGCACTGCAGATACTTGAAAAGGGCAGGGAGCGAATCGAAAACGAGCTATCGAATCAACCTGAAGTTCAGGTAGCTCTCCTCGAAGCAATGGGGCTCGCCTATCAAAGCTGGAGATTAGCAACTGAAGCCAGGGAAGTCTTCGAGCGAGAACGACAGATTCGTAGTCAGCTAAACGGTGCAGAAAGCTCCGAATACGCAGACGTATTGATCAGGCTCGCGCAGATCTCGGATATTGCCGGCGACTACGAAGCGTCGCTTGACTTCGCCCAACAGGCGTTGGCAGTAAGCCAGGGCTTGCAGGATCTGGCAGGACAGGCTGCCGGGCACACGCGCGTCGGTCGAATACTGCACTTACAGGGTGACTACGAAGGTGCGGGGTCGGGTTACCGACAGGCACTCGCATTATACAGTCGCGAATACGGCCCCGATTCTCTGCAAGTCTCGCAGTCTCGGTCGCACCTGGCCAATCTGCTAAACCACCAGACCCGTTACGAAGAAGCAATTGCGGAGTTCGAAGAAGCGCTGCGCGTTCGTCGACTCTTTTATGACGGCGATCACTCTGAATTTACTGAGATCCTTCTGGGCATGGGATCGACGCTCAAAAACCTTGGCAGGCTGGACGAGGCAACCGAGACCTATGAGACGGCACTGGATATGAATACGCGGTTGTACGGGCCAGACAACAGCTACAATCTTTACGTGGTTAATGGTCTTGGCCTGATCGAGCTTGACCGGGGTCGCTACGAGCTTGCGATTTCACGATTTGAAGATTCGGTGAGGCTGATCAAGCTGCACACACCTGATTCTCCCAATCTCGCTTTCGCGCTCGCCAACATCGGTAAGGCATATGCGCTTCGCGAGCGCTATGATCTCGCCATACCGGCTTACCGACAGTCGGCCGACGTGTTCCAATCGCGGCTTCCCGAACATTGGGTTCTTGGCGATGTTAAGTGGCGCCTTGGGCGCTGTCTGTTAATGATCGGCGAGTTTAAGGAAGCGGAGACGCTGATCGTTTCTGGCCTTGAGACGGTCGAAGATCAGTGGGGTGCTGATCACAAACGCACCACAGACGCTCGCGCGGCTGCACTTTTACTCTACGAAACCTTGGATCGACCCGGTAAAGCAGCTGAATACAAGCCTCAGAAGTAAATCTACCAGCAGCAAAGACCCACATTTGCTGTGCCAAGCCTCGTGTCTGGCAGTCCAGGTGATCCATTCTCACTGAATGGAACTGTTGTCGATATTGTCCCGACAGTCTATCGTCTTTCGGACCGGATCAGGATCGGGAACCATGAGAGAAATTGTCGCACGGTCGTTGAGTTTGCTGCTGCTACTCGTCACAGGCGCGTGCAGTTCAGTTGATGATCGTGACACCGGATCCGCGCTGGTTGACGCTGATGCACCCAAACCCAACTTGGTCATATTCTATATCGACGACCTCGGATACGGAGATGTCGGGAGCTATGGTGCCATTGGTGTTCAAACCCCCAACATCGACAAACTCGCTGCTAACGGAATTCGCTTTACTGATGCGCACAGCACCGCAGCAACCTGCACACCTTCGCGTTACTCGTTGCTGACCGGTGAACACGGTTTTCGCGTGGAGGCGGATATCCTGGAAGGAGACGCGCCACTACTGATTCGGCCCGGCAGGCCGACTCTGGCGAGCATGCTGAAACGCGCAGGCTATGTGACCGGAGTGGTCGGTAAATGGCATCTCGGGTTGGGTGACGGCGACCTGGACTGGAACGGTGCGATCAGTCCCGGCCCGCCTGATATTGGCTTCGACTACAGCTTCCTGCTTCCTGCTACCGGTGATCGTGTGCCGTCGGTTTACGTGGAAAATCGAGCGGTCGTGGAACTCGATGTAACTGACCCAATAGAGATCAGTTACGCGGGGAAAGTAGGCAATCGTCCAACCGGATACGAAAACCCCGAACTGCTGCGATTTGCCGCCGACCCGCAACACAGTGACACGATTGTAAACGGCGTTAGCCGTATCGGGCATATGAGTGGCGGTGAGTCCGCGCTGTGGGTGGACGAGGACTTCCCGGATGTCTTCACAGCAAAGGCTGTTCAGTTTGTTCGGGAAAATAAGGATCAGCCGTTCTTCCTGTTTCACTCTTTCCACGATATTCATGTACCGCGCCTGCCTGACGGTCGCTTCGAAGGCAAAACTTCGATGGGTCCCAGAGGCGACGTCATTGTCCAGACGGACTGGATGGTCGGTGAGGTGGTCGACGAGTTGGAGGCACTTGGCATCGCTGAGAATACCCTCGTGATTTTCACCAGTGACAATGGACCTGTGCTTGATGACGGTTATGCTGACCAGTCCGTCGAACGGCTTGGAAATCACCAGCCGTCCGGTCCGTTTCGTGGTGGCAAGTACAGTGCCTACGAAGCGGGCACCCGGGTTCCGACAGTCGTTTACTGGCCCGGTACCGCTGCAGCGCAGACGAGTGGCGCGCTGCTATCGCAGGTCGATATCTATGCGTCGATTGCCGAGTTGGTTGGCGTAACGCTTGAGGCTGGTGAAGCCGTGGACAGTCGTGATCATCTCGATGCCTGGCTCGGCCGCACCCAGAGCGGTCGAAAACTGCTGCTGGAAGAGTCCGTGGGCACACTGTCATTGCGCAACGATAACTGGAAATTCATCGCGTCGTTCTCCGGCGAAACCACTTTCGACTGGGTTGCAGAAGATAAGGATATTGAGGGTGGTTTCGAAACCTTCCCGCAACTCTACGATCTGGCGAACGACCTGGGCGAGCAATCCAATGTGGCAGCAGAACACCCGGAGCGAGTGGCTGAAATGCAGGCGGAAATCGAGCGTATAGTCGACGATACCTACCGCTAATCGAACCGGCGCAGATTTGGCACTTTGAGCCAGGCGAGGTCGACGCTATCTCTGCTCAGGATTAGATGGCAAACTCCCCCAATTCCTGATTACCTGACGCCAGCAATGAGAATCGATGCAATAAGCATTGGCGATGAGCCGCCTGAAGACGTCAATGTCATAGTCGAGGTACCGCTCGGTGGACAGCCGATCAAGTACGAACTTGATAAGGAAGCAGGCACCTTGGTCGTTGACCGGTTTTTATATACGCCAATGTCGTACCCGGGGAATTATGGTTTCGTACCGCACACCTTGTCCGAGGACGGCGATCCGATCGACGTTCTGGTGGTAAACACCCGCGAGCTGGTCCCCGGCTGCGTCATTAACGTCCGGCCAGTCGGCGTGCTGATCATGGAAGACAATGCCGGGCAGGATGAAAAGATTCTTGCCGTGCCGTCACATCGGCTGACCAAACGTTACGATAACGTCAAGAATTATTCCGACCTTCCTGAAATCACGATGCAACAGATCGAGCACTTCTTCGAACACTACAAGGACCTTGAACCCGGAAAGTGGGTGAAGATTGGCGACTGGCATGGCGCGGACGAGGCCAGGAAACTCATTGTCGAGGCGATCGAACGCGCGACGCATTGACTACAGGGAGTCGAAAAACGTCTCCTGGCGCTTGCGTTCTTCAGCGTTAGGCAGGCGGCCGTGAGC
>JBPCYD010000324.1:0-7428 GCA_051007895.1 Woeseiaceae bacterium | reverse complement strand
ATTCCCGATCGTAGTGTTGCTGTCGTGGTTCTACGACATCCGCGCCACCGATCAAACTCCACCCGCCTCGTCTGTTAACCGGAAACTCACGTACTGGCTGGTGGCGGCCCTGGTACTGCTGTCGGCTATAACCATTGCGATGTATTCGCTGTACGGTTAGCCAAAGAAAATATTGGTCGGGGCAGCTAAACAATGCTGCCTCCGGAAGATGTTTAGGCGTTTATTTGTAGTTGTTATTAATAGACATACCGGCGAAATAACGGATGCAGTTGCATGACCAGGCACGACGGGTTGTACTGATCCAGGCAAATTTCCGGCACCAGGTAAGTGGCGGTTAGCCTTGTTGAGGTGCGGCACTACCTACTGTGGATACGTAACCGAATTTCGCCAACCACCGACCGCTCGCTGCAAGTTTTTCTGTGGGCGTCGCCCGATCAATGCCATGGCCTTCGATGATCCGGTTGGCCATGTTGAACAGACCACAAATAAGGACCGCATCGGATAGCGCAGAATCGTCCCAGCCCGCCGCGTAAACCGCATCGGCATCCGCCTGGGTCATCTGATACGGCGTCTTGGTCAGTTTTTCCACGTATCTCAAAACTGGTCTCATTCGTTGTTCAACGGGCGCGATCTCAAAATCCAGTGCCAGAGCTTCCAGCGTTGACTCTGGAACATCAAAATGACTGGCAATCACCGAGTGCAAGCCGGCGCAATAGGGGCAGTCGTTGGTACTCGATACGAACGCGCCAATCAGTTCGCGCTCCCCGACAGTAAATGCTGATTGATGACGCATAAGGTCGTGAGTAAGCTGGTTAAACAATGCCATTTGTATCGGCCGATTTCGGATAATTTCACGCATGTCTGCGTCATCGGGCAGAAAACTCAAAAACGGCATTCGCGACTCCCTATTATTTTTCAGTGGCGCGCATGGCGCACCCTACAATTCTTCCAGTCCGATTCGTTTAGCGAGTTTTACGAACCGTGGCTCGACACGGAGACTGTCCCAGTCCACATCCAAACCGATCATTGCAATCCAGGGTTCGCCCAGCGCGCAAGCTCTCTCCAGCCAATCAAGGGCCAGTTCAGTCTCTTGTGCGAATGTGTAGAGTCGCGCAATGAGAAGCGCTTGCACATATCCTGCTTTTGATTGGGAGACCAGGACTTCTGCCGCCTGGATCATGCCACATTGGCAGCCAGACTCGGCGTAACCTTTCTGCATCGCGTCCGCGGCTTCAGTTCTGCCTGTCAATGAAAGATATTGCTGTGCCTTTGTCAGCGACAATTCATACTTGCCGGTCCGTTGGTAAACGCTACAAAGACCCCAAACCGGCCAGGGGTTGTTTGCTTCAGCGGTGAGCAGCTGTTCAAAACGCGTAGTGGCTTCATCGTAGTGGCGTTCATACAATAGCTGCCAGCACTGAATGCATTGAAAGGCTAAATTGAAGGGATCCAGCCTTAATGCGTGCGCGGCCTGCGCCCTGGCTTCTGGAAATCGTCTGCGGATCAACAATAGCCAGAAGTAGGCAAAGCCGACGTCAGGGTTGTTTGGACTGAGCGAGATTGCGTGTTTACACTGGATCTCCGCCGCCGCCCAGTCCCACTCGTAGAGCGTTTTGTACCGGGCTAGCATTTCATGACCTTCGGCAAGCCGGTCATCCAATTCGACTGCCTTTAGCGCAGCCGGATTGCCCATTGAAAAGGCCTCGCGTGGAGATGCGAAACCGAAGCTTCCCCGCGCACCCCAGACGTCGCTGATTCCGGCGTATGCCAACGCGTAATCCGGGTCTTTGTCGAGTGCCAGACTGTAATACTTCAGTGCTTTGTCAAAACTCTCAGGGGATATACTCCAGTAATGGTAGCGGCCTTTGAGATAGGCCTCATAGGCCTCGGGATTGACCCGCCGCGCGTTTGCCAGGATTTTTTTCTCTTCCGGCGTAACCACAACCTGAATTGCCTGGGTAACGGCCTGGGCAACCTCGCTTTGCAGCAGCAGTACGTCCTGCACGTCACGCTCGTAGTTCTCAGCCCACAAGTGTTCGTCAGTTTCCGCCCGGATGAGCTGAAGCGTTATTCGCACACTTTGACCATCGCGCAGGACAGATCCTTCCACGACCGCATCTACATCCAGTTCCTCCGCGATTTCCGGTAGAGAGCGTTTGCTTCCCTTGTAACGCATTGCCGAAGTTCGGGAAATTATTTTCAGTGCTTGAACCCTGGCAAGATTTGCAATCAGAACTTCGGTCATTCCATCCACGAAATATTCCTGCTCGGGGTCGCTGGAAAGATTCGTCAGCGGAAGAACGACGAGGGACTCGATTTGATTCCCACGGGTCCGTCGTGCCGGACGGGCTTTCGGTTCGCTGGACCTGGACATAGTGGTTTTCGAATCGAGCTTGGTTGGTAGCTGCGACCGGATGTCCCGCTTCAATCCTTCTGGCGTGATTTCATAGGCCCATGACAGGACAAGCGACACGGGAAAACCGATCAGCAAAAGGACTATGACCACGGTGTCAAACCAAGCCGGTAGATTTAACGGCTCCTCGATTGCAGTTACAACCTGAACCAATAACCAGCCTACTACGGTGTAGACTGCGGCAACACGGAACACGCTGCGAAGTTTGAGCTCAGATATAATGTCGACCATGTTGGCGTAGAATCCCGAAACGCTAATAACGTAGTCTGAAAGTTAAGTACCATGCTCGGCCACGAACGTGGGTGTCTTCAAAGTAGCCGAAATCTGGCGCAAGAAACCGCAACTGCAAATAATCTTTGTCTGCGAGATTGTTCACACCAAGCGTCGCGCCAATTCGACCGTCTGTATTTTCCCAGACTATATTTGCGTTAGTCACTCCGTAACTGTCCTGGAATGTGTCCAGCGGATTTAACGCGTCGAACCAGGTTTTGTCACGGTAGGACCAGTCCACTCTTGGAACGATCGTGCCGAGATCGCCGGGCAAGCTGAACTCTTTGACTACGCTGGCGCTAATGGTCCAGTCCGGCGTCCAGGCGAATGCTTCGTTGCCCGATAATCCGGTTGCCGGATCGACGCTGTCATAGGACGTATCGAGTTGGCCTACGGCCCATTCGATTAACCAGCTATCCGCGGGCACCCAGCTGCCTTCTATTTCGAAACCTCTAATCGTTGCGCTGCCCGCGTTTTTTAATATTGGCGCAAGGGTGGTCGCGACTGTAATTTGTAAATCCGAATAGTCTGAATAAAACGCTGCGGCATTCAATCGAATGCGCCCATCGAAACCGACGAACTTAAAGCCGAGTTCGTAGCTCGTCACGAATTCCGGTCGAAAGGTTGGTATACAATCGACCGGAGTCGCTGGATCACAGCCACCCTGTGACGGAATTATCGGTGGAAATACACGCTGATGATGGCCACCGCCCTTGAATCCCTCCGAATAACTGAGATACGTCATCAATTCCTCGTTCCAATCGTACGAGAGACTCAGGTGGGGTGAGGAATCATTTGACTCGAGCGGGCTGTTCACTTCAGGAAGAGTACGAGTGCCGGGAGCAAAGCCGGGATTGGGCGTGCGATTCTCCGTGATGAATTGCATCGGCAGGAAATTCTTATTTTCCTGGGTATAGCGAACGCCCGCCGTCAGATGTAGCTGATCGCTAATGTCGTAAGTCCCCTGAGCAAACAGCGCAGTGCTGTCATGATCAAAACTGCCACCACTTCGAAGACTCACCGGTTGAAATATCACTGGGTTGTCGGTGATCCCGTCCTCTTGAAAATAGTAAAGACCGACAATCCAATTGAGCCTATCGTCGAACGAATCACCCAGTAACTGGAATTCAGTCGAAATTTGGGTTTGATCCACGATATCTTCGAGAGATGATGTAATGAGATGGGGGCTATGATCCTTATCGCTATTCACGTGAGCATCGACGCGGCGGCGCGAGAGAATAGTTTTCAAAGCAAGCCCTTCGTGGATATTCCAGTCCACGGTTACGTTGACGCCGTAGGTATCCATATCAGCGAACGATGGACCCTCGCCGGCACGTCTTCCACGCCATTGATCGTTGAAGCAGTTCGGATTGTCGAGGCTGCCCCCCGGATTGCCGGGCGTACCGTCACAGCCAGTGAACATGCCCAAGAAAACATTGTGGGTGTACGCAAAATTACCGGTCGGTGGAAACTGGCCGGGATCGAGAAAAACCGTTCCGCCGTTGGTATTTGGGCTACCGTTGATACTGGAAGTTGAGTAGTCGGCTGTGAAGTTGACTGCAACATTGGCGGAAGGTAACCAGCTAAGTGCTCCACGTGCCGCGAGCTCGTCCTTATCGCCAAAATCCTGACCGGTCGTCTCGTGAAAGATAAAACCATCTTGCTTAAACTTCGCTACAGTTAATCTTCCGGATAGATTATCGGCTAACGGACCGCTGAGCGTGCCCTTTACGTCGAATCGGTTGTATTTTCCGGCAGTCAATGCTGCTTCCATGACGAGTTCGTCAGTCGGTCTTTTTGTAGTGATGTTGATCGCGCCGCCAATCGTATTTCGTCCAAACAGCGTTCCTTGCGGACCGCGCAACACCTCAACTCTTGCAAAATCCATGAGGTTAAGAACGCTGCCGACAGTTCGACCGTAGTAGACGCCGTCAACGTAGATACCGACTCCCGGCTCCGTTGTCGGTTGAAAATCAGGTTGACCGATACCGCGTAGAAACATCGTGGCGGCATTGCCGCCGGCGATGAACGGCGAGGTGTTGAGAAAGGTCAGGTTTGGTGTGACGTTTTGCAGTTTGTCAATCGCATCGATACCGCGTAGTTCTAACGATTCACCGGTGAATGCGGAAACCGACATTGGCGTATCCTGAAGATTCTCTTCGCGCTTCCTGGCGGTGACAACGATCTCCTCAATGAACGCATCCTCGATACCGGCAGGTTCCTGTGCCTGCGCCATGGCGTTCATGGGACAAATTAGGCAGCTCGACAGCGCTATGGCTACCTGTACTATCCCGTTTAGTCGTTTATACACAGCTGTCCCCATCTGTTCGTAGGTTTGTGGTGCTTCATAAAGCCGGTCTGTGTCGAGAACCTCCACCATTACCGCTAATTTCAGTTCGAATTTCTTGATAAACAAACGATTTTTGCGACACCTGAAGCCACAATTTCAACATCTATTTGGATTTCGAAATTTATCGTACGCGGCAACGCACCACGGAAACCTGACTTCCGGCTTATTTATTTCTTACTTCTAGGTCGAGCCCATGAAAATCAAAGGCTTGCAAAGGAGCTAGCCGAGCTATACTGATATCGAATCCAGTCAGGCTACCGTCTTCACATGGACGCATCGCAATTCATTAGGGTGGGCGATTGGGCGGTTACACCGGCCCAGAATCTTATTGAGCGTGACGGCGAGACCGTCAGGCTAAAGCCCCGTGCGATGGATGTGCTGGTCTATCTCGCCAACCATGCCGGGGAAGTGGTATCGGCGAATGAATTGATCAGCTCTATTTGGCAGGGTCGAATCGTCGGAGACGGTACGGTCTATCAGATCATTAACCAGCTTCGACGTGCGCTCGGCGATCGAACAGACGGTGCAGGATATATCGAAACCATCTCGAAGCGTGGTTATCGATTGATGGCTAGTGTTTTGTCAGATGAGAATTCGACTGCCGATAGTCACCGGAATCGTATCCAATCCATGGTTGTGCTGCCGCTTAATAATCTGTCTGGTGGTCCCGAACAAGAGTTTTTCGCCGACGGTATGACCGAGGTTTTGATCGCCAATCTTGCCAGGATTCGAGCCTTGAAAATAATTTCCCGCACTTCGGCAATGCGGTACAAGGGAAGTCAGCATTCGCTACCGGAGATAGCGAAAGAACTAGATGTCGATGCAGTGGTGGAAGGCTCGGTATTGCGAGCGGGCGATAAAGTGCGGATCACAATTCAGCTTATCCACGCCGCTTCGGATACGCACCTATGGGCAGAGAATTACGAGCGTGATGTGCAGGACGTACTGCTGCTGCAAAGTGAGGTTGCCCAGGCTGTCACACAGGCAATTCAGGTTGCGGTTACGCCGGAGGAGAAAAAAAACCTTGCAAGGGCGCGGCAGGTCAACCCCGAGGCCTACGAAGCCTATCTCAAGGGTCGCTACCACTACTGGAGCGTATCCCCCGGCAGTTTTGACACTGCACTGAAGTACTACAGCCTTGCGCTCGATATAGACCCGGATTATGCATTGGCATACGCGGGCATCAGTGACGTCTGGGGTGCACGGGGATGCTTCGGTTTTGCATCTCCACGCGAGGCCTTTTCAATGGGCAATCCGGCAGCCATAAGAGCAGTTGAGATGGACGATCGGCTTGCCGAAGGGCATGAAATGTTGGCCCGGTACAAAACGCTCTACGAGTGGGACTGGTCTGCAGCAGAGATGCAGTGTAAACACGCGATCTCGCTTAGCCCGAACAATCCTGATGTTGGGTTTGCCTATTTTTGGCTGTTGTTGATCTGCAGACGGTTTCCCGAAGCCGAAGCGCAGGCTGGGCACGCACTAAGACTGGATCCCTTCAACTTAACCTTTCAGTGCATGCGAGGCTGGCAACTGCTGTACGAACGCCACTACGAGGACGCTATTGCGCAGTTCGAACACCTGCTCACCGCTGAAGCAAATAACCCCTGGCCGATTTTTGGGCTCTGTAGCAGTTATGTACGAACAGGTAAGCACGAACAGGCGCTAAAAAAAGCACAGCAATATCTTTCGTTGACAGGCAGAGCTGAAGCCGCGAACGCTATGCAAATTGGTAACGAAGAGTCGGGCTACCAACTGGGAATGCTTCGGGCGGCAGACGTTCTGGTTGCCCAGTCAAAAGGAAGTTACGTGCAAGCGATACTCATTGCACGACTTTATGCTTTCGCACAAAAGACGGATCTGGCCCTCGATTGGCTGGAGAAAGCTTTCGCGCTGGGCGAACCATGGATTTCAATGATCGGTTTGGACTTGGACTGGGACAACCTCAGAGAGGAACCGAGATTTAAAACGCTGCTTAGAAAATTGGGATTCGAGTCGCGATCAACTGAGTCGAAAGACACTGTTGTCGAATTCCGACAGCATCCGTAGAGGAACCCATTCGTTCGTATTTATGCGCAGATGCTTTGCCGAATTTGTGGTGAAAACATGTTAGCCCGCTGCATGCCTCGGGCAGTGTTCCCACGGTACAAAACCGCGGGCGTCCTACATATTCGTGTATCCGAAAATCTGTCGCCGGGAAATTGCCGGTATCTTGACTAAGTTTGAGCTTCGTGAACAAACGAGAAAATAAAAGAGGAAACTCGCATGATAGAAAAAAGCTTTGACTTACTTATCGAGTCGGAACATTTTGATGATCACGGCGGGTGGCTGTTGGACTCGCAGTTCATTGAAGAGATGGGATCGCCATACCTGATGGCTCATGGTTTGGGACAGCCGG
>JBPCYD010000323.1:0-19662 GCA_051007895.1 Woeseiaceae bacterium | reverse complement strand
CGATCGCATCATCCTGAGCCCCCTGCGCCTGTGCCTGCGTTGACAGTGCTGGCATCGCCAGAGCTGCCACCGATAAAGGCAGTAAAAAACTAGTGAGTTTACGCATTTACTTTCTCCCCCATAAATTTGGGTATTAAATGTCATTCCGCATCGGCATTTGCACGCAAGCAACAGACGGATGCGAGGCTGCAATTGAAACACTGTCGGAACCGAAAATAAAGCTCTCAGGGTATTTTTTTTCGTTTCATCCGGTACTGACTGTTGCTTTTTCGCCACGAATCTTCGATTTCGCTTAAATCCTTGGGATTAAACGTAGTTTGGATTTTCGCGCCACTATGCGGGCTATTTAGTGGCGGCTCAGCAACAACATACCTTACCCACACAAAGCTTACGGCGCCGCCGGCGATTCGGGCGTCCGATGACACCTCGCCGCTGGCCAACTGATGTGCGCAAACAACAATGAACATAATGCGTTATTTCGGCGCTCGATTGCCGCATGCAGGCCGATGCTTCCGACAGGACGAGCATAACCACCCGCCTGGCAGCGACCGGCATTGAATCGCCTGTGGCCTAGCTCTCCCGTCGAATCCTGGAAATAACCGACGACGCCTCGAGAATGACCATAACTGTTGTAACCACAACGATTACGTCGATCGTCACCAGCAGCCAGTTGCCTTCCTGGTACCACTCAATCAGTTTGAGGATGGCTGCCCAGGACGATGTTATCAGCACGAATATCATTGGAATCAGCGTATAACGCGCAGGACGCCCGTACTTGATCAGCATTACCGAGATGACGAGCAAGGTCAGGCCGGCCAGGATCTGGTTAGTGGACCCAAACAACGGCCAGATTGTCAATCCGCCGCTGCCGCTTGCGCCACCAGCGCCGAAGGCCAGCATCAGGCAGCAGGCGACGGCCACCAGTGTCGCAAGGACGCCGTTTTTCAGAAGCGGGATGCGGTAGATGTCACCCCATTCCTGAATGATATAGCGCTGCAGGCGTACTCCGGAGTCCATCGTGGTCCCCGCAAACAGGACCACCATCGTCGCAAGCAGTGTCTGGGAGATACTAAACGGCAGTCCCCACCCGTTTTGAATCAGTTGCGCTCCACCCTGGATGAATGTACCTGCACCGGCGCTGCCGTAGGTGTCATAGATTTCATGCCACGCCTCGGGGGACGCCGCGAGCGCGACGCTGCTAACGGCGACCAGGGTAATCAGCGCAAGTGAGCCTTCGCCGACTGCACCCAGGTAACCGACGAATCGGGCGTCCGTTTCCTTATCAAGCTGCTTGGAGGTCGTACCAGAGGACACGATTCCATGAAATCCCGATACGGCACCACAGGCAATGGTGACGAAAAGAAGCGGAACCATCGATGGCGCACTATCCGGCATTTGGTTGTTGAAAGCCGGCGCAGATATGTCCGGCAGGGAAAATAGGACCGCACCGTACAAGAGCACCAGGCCAACGACGAGCTGCATACCGTTAATGAAATCCCGCGGCTGCAACAGCACCCAGACAGGCAGCATCGACGCTATAGCCGCGTACACAAATAGAATGATGATCCAGTTAGCGTTCGCGGAAAGACCAAACATTTGTTCGGGCAACTCGATGGGAAACACGCTGCCAACATAGATGGACGCATATAACGCCATTACGCCAAGAATCGACAGCACCGTGAGATTGAATTTGCGGTGTACAAGCTGACCGATAATGATGGCAACCGCGATCGCCGACCAGGCGGGGAATACCGCGCCCGAAGTATTCACAAATGCGCTTGCAATGACCACGCCGAAAACAGCATTCACCATCAGCAGGACAAGGAAAATAACAATCATAAATAATGCGCGGGTGCGGCTACCGATCACTTCTTCAGATAGGGCACCGATTGACTTGCCCTTGTGGCGCGCGCTGGCCCAGATAGCGCCAAAGTCGTGTACGCCGGCAAAAAATATCGTCCCAATCGTTACCCACAGAACCGCCGGGACCCAGCCCCAGTACACAGCAATAGCAGGACCGACAATGGGCGCAGCGCCCGCTACCGACGTAAAGTGATGACCCCACAAAACGTATTTATTGGTCGGGTGGTAGTCAACACCGTCATTGAATTCATGCGCGGGCGTAACGAAATCTGCGTCGAGCTGGTAAATCTTTGTCGCGATAAACTTCGAGTAAACGAACCAGCCAAAACTCATGCCGGCAATACCCATTACGACAATCATGACGGACTGCATATGACTTCCCCCTGAAAGACCACCATTGTTTGGGACGCGGGTACTTGCTTCTTATAGTGCACCCGGATCCGTAATTTTATTCTTTGAAAAAGGTGTCTGGACCCGATTCTCTTTTACGGCTGGTTGTTATTCTCGCCGGAGCTTAACCGCTGCGGATGGTTTGTTAAAGGTTTGCCTGTTGTTTGTCCGGCAGGAAGCGGTTGTAAGCCAGCAATAGCAGCCACAAAACCGATCCAATGACGACGACCAACATAAGCCATCTTGTCATCGATGCGAAAAACGCGAAATTCAGTGTGGGAAGCTGAAAGCTATAGGCCGATAACTGTGAGGCACGATCGCTCATCCAGTGCCAGCCACTATGTGCAAGAATCGCGGAGAGCAGTATCGTACCCATTCTTTCTGCAACCAGGTTTCTGAATACAAAGTTCAGAATCGGCACGGCCAGCAGAATTATAAGAAGTTGACCAATTTCGACGCCAAGATTGAATGCGAGCAACGATGTGAGCAGGTGCGCGCCTGCGAATTGCAGCGTTTCACTTAACGCAAATGAAAACCCGAAACCGTGCACCAGTCCGAACGCGAAAGCGATGATCCAGCGCTTCCTCCATTGCGATCCCACGATGTTTTCGAATGCCATGTAGACAATGGATGCGGCAATCAGTGTTTCGATGAGTGGCGGAAACCACAAAAAGTTAGGCACCATGCCGAAAGCCGAAGCGATCAGCGTCAGGGAATGAGCCACTGTAAAGGAGGTGATGATTACGATGAGCGGACGGAGTTGCCTGAACGGAATCAACAGGCAAATCACGAATAGCAGGTGATCGATACCGTCAAGAATGTGCTCGACGCCATAGACAACAAAGCGAAAAAAAGCGTGATGCCAGCGCGGATCCAGACGCACGACGCCGGGATCGTCCGAAAACTGAAACACGCGTTCGACTCCGTCGACGTGTTCGAAACGTACGACAGTCGTGGTCTGCAGGCCCAAACGTGCAAACCGCGGATCGATCGAGAATTCTGCCAAAGCGCTCTGAATTGGATAACGAATCAGGACATCCAGCATTGCCTGATCCCGATAGAGATCGGAATCGTCAGGCAGGCGCGGTTCCTCGAAGTGCCTGCGCGCCAGCGCATAGCTACTGAACGATTGATCTGAGGGCAATGACAAGCGCACCGCGTCGATATACCAATCGCTCAGAAGCCTGTCGTTCTCATAGAGCGAAACCTCCTGCGCGATCCAGATTGTCGCCGCGTCCCTGATCGTTTGATCCGCTTCGGAGATGACGAGATAGCCTGGCCCCGATTCTGGGAAGTTCACGTCGCGCATCGCATCGAGCGGTACGCGCACAAGAAATTCCACGTGCTGTGCCTGTGGCTTGAGGATCGACTGAATCACTACATCCGTCGGAATTTCGTGTGCGCGAGCAGTGTCGCTGGTCACAGCAAGTCCACCCGTCACCAAAGTGAACTTGATGACATTTGAAACTATGAAGCCAGCTTGGAGGATCTTGTTCATGCGATTAAACCGGAGAATTCTCAATAGCTTGTGCTTGATTATTCAATGAGCAGCGATAGCACAACAGGGCTTTTGTTTATTGTTTGTCAGGCAGGATGTCCTGTGCAATCCATAGTATACTGCGGCGCAGACCAGAAACATCTCCGACAAAAAGATTCAAGGGGGAGTACCGGAAGATGACGAAGCGAAACTTGTACACGGTGGGTGCAGTGGCGGGAGTCCTTTTTGCACTTGGGTGCGCAGAAAAGGCGCTCGACACCGCAGCGCAGGCGCAAGGCAAACAGGCACCGATGTTCGAAGTCGACCCGTTCTGGCCGAAGCCATTGCCTAATCAGTGGATCCTGGGATCAACGATCGGTATCGGCGTCGATTCCCGCGATCACATATACATTATCCATCGTCGCGACACTTTCAACGAGCGCACCGAGATCGGCGCCGCCACGGACCCGGTCAAAGCAGACTGTTGTATCCCGGCGCCGAATGTCCTGGAGTTTGATCCCGAGGGCAACCTGGTCGGCCATTGGGGCGGACCCGGAGACGGCTACACCTGGCCCGCTTCCAACCACGGCATCACGATTGACCATAAAGATAATGTGTGGATTGGCGGCAACGGTCGCAGCGATTCGCATATTCTGAAATTCACGCGCGACGGCGAATTCCTCGCCGAGTACGGCACGCCGGGCTCGGATACCGATAGCAGCAGCGAAGTTAATTTTGGCAGCGTCGCCGAAGTATCAATTGACGCAGAGGCAAACGAAGCGTACGTCGCTGACGGTTATCGCAACAAGCGTGTCGCGGTACTGGATGCAGACACGGGCGAGATGAAACGCTACTGGGGTGCTTACGGCAACAAGCCCGACGACACCAATCCCGGACCTTTCGTGCCCGGACAGGAACCGGCGCAGCAGTTTCGTAACCCGGTGCATTGCGCAGAACCGTCACATGACGGACTGGTTTATGTTTGCGATCGTGTTAACAACCGACTACAGGTATTCAGGAAAGACGGTACTTACGTGCAAGAGATATTCGTCAAGCCGAACAGTCTCGGTGACGGCTCGGTATGGGATATATCATTCTCTCCGGATCCTGAGCAGACCTTCATTTACCTGGCCGACGGAACCAATCGCAAGATCTTCATAATCGAGCGCGAAACGCTTGAGATCCTGACCAACTTCGGTGCAGGGGGACGCAATCCGGGGCAATTCTTTGCCGTACACGGACTCGTTACGGATTCGCAGGGCAATATCTACACTACGGAAACCTACGAAGGTAAGCGCGTTCAGAAGTTCACCTATAAAGGCATGGGTCCGGTTACCGTAATGGACCAGGGAACGCCGTGGCCGGCAGACAGGAAGTAAATCACTACTGTAGCCAGCCGTAACAATTTGTGGCCCTTAAGTAACAGGCCACTGACAAAAGTAGCAACTGGTGGTCGGCGAACGGATCTCGATGATCTTTTAGCCGACTTGACGACCGGGGAGACGAAGGTCAGCAGGGTCGCGATGCACAATACGTCGAGGCCCGGAGCAATCTCCGTCTGCCCATTCTTTATTAACTCTAAAATCTAAGGCAGGAAATACGGCTGTGAATCCTCAACTTTCACGCCGGCGCTTTATCAAGGCAGTTATTGCTTCTAGCGCCGCCGCTGCATCTGGCACAGGTTTCCATTCTGCGCTCGCCCAGGAACGACCCCGGGGTGCCGTTGAACGGCTGATCTCTCTTAACATTAACGGCACTACGCGACGCGTCGATGTGGCGCCGCAGGAAATGCTGGCGCACACGCTACGTTACAAACTCGGACTGACCGGCACCAAGATCGGCTGTAACCGGGGCGAATGCGGTGCCTGTACGGTTTTGATCGACGGGGTAAGCAATTATTCCTGCTCGACATTAACCCACGCCGTGCGTACCAGGGCGGTAAAAACCGTCGAAGGATTGCAGGCAGCCGACGGCACCCTGCATCCCGTGCAGCAGGCGTTTATCGACGAGCTCAGTCCACAGTGTGGTTTCTGTACGCCGGGCCAGGTCATGTCTGCTGTCGCATTGCTCGACGAGAACCCGACCCCCACACGAGAAGAAGCGCGCCAGGCGATGTCCGGCAATTTGTGTCGGTGTGGCGCTTATGACCACTACCTGAACGGTGTGATGCGAGCGTCGGGGCAAAACTCATGAGCGACTATAAACTGGTAGGCAAAGACTTCACGCCGCCTGACGTGATGGGCAAGGTAACGGGCAAGGCTAAATATGCAGAAGACTTTCGGGTCGACGGCATGGTGTATGCGCGCATGTATACGAGCCCGATGGCACACGGACGTGTTACCAACATCGATGCATCAGCAGCGGAAGCGATGGACGGCTTTGTGGGCATACTGACCGCCGATGACGTTCCTGCAGTTGAAGCACCGAGTGCGGCCATCCTTACCAATTCGCCCGCGTACATCGGAGATCCGATTCTCGCGGTTGCGGCACTGGATGAGAAAACGGCCGAGGATGCGCTCGCCGCCATCAAGGTTGAGATTGAGCCGCTGCCGTTCGTTACCGATCCGCTGGACAGTTTGATTACGGGCGGACCTGACGCGCGGGAAGAGGGCAACGTGTACGCGCGTTCCAGAGAAGGATCGGGGTTTCGGTCCGTAAAATGGACCAGGGATCAGATCGATGACTTCAGGGCGGGCAAGGAACCTACCGGAGAGTTTGCCGCCGAATGGGCCTATGGCGATCTCGAAAAGGGATTTGCCGATGCGAAAGTTGTTATCGAGGAACCCTTTGTAACGACCGGTTACGCTCACATGAGCATGGAGCCGCGCACTGCAATGGCGTACTGGCAAAATGGCACGTGCTATGTACACGGCTCCGCACAGAGTCAAAGTTTCTGGATGCCGGGTCTTGCCCGACTCCTGGGTGTAGAAACGAAAGACGTTGTCCTGATCAGCGAAAACACTGGCGGTGGCTTTGGTTCAAAGATTGGCGCCTACCCGATAGCGGCACTGCCCGGCTATTTTTCGAAAAAAATCGGGCGCCCGGTGCAGCTCCGTGTGACGCGCGAGCAGGAATATTACATGGGCTCGGCGAGGGTTGGCTTTCAGGGCTGGATCAAGATGGGATTCGGCGAAGACGGCAAGGCAACCGCCACTGATGTCTTCATCATTGAAGACATCGGACCGAATGCAACGGGTGGCGATGCCTCGTCTGCCGGTGGCGCAATTTCGATGGTTTACGATCCCGACGCGATGCGCTTTCGCGGCTTGCCCGTGCTGACGAACACGACGCCGCGCGGGGCGCAGCGCGGCCCGGGACAAAACCAGATCGCGGCTGTCATGGCACCCATTATGGACAAAGCAGCCAAGGAACTGGGCCTCGACCCACTCGACGTGCGCAAAATCAACGCGACGAACAACGACACTACGGTTGGCGCAGATCAACAGGGAATAACCAGTGCATACCTGGAAGAGGCACTCGACCAGGGTGCCGAGATGTTTGACTGGTCAAATCGCCGTAATCAGCCGAAACGCAATGGCTCGAAAGTCCGGGGCCTCGGCATCGGGTCGGGTTATCACTCGGCTGGCGCCAAGGGCTTCGATGGACTTATTCGAATCACTCCGGACGGCAAACTGCACGTGCACACAGGAGTAGGCAACCTGGGCACCTACTCGTTTGCATCTACTTCTCGCGCGGCTGCCGAAGTATTGAAATACGAGTGGGAAGATTGCGAAATCCACAACGGCAACACGGAGAAGAATCTGCCGTGGAATTCCTACCAGGCAGGCAGTGTTTCGACGTTTGCACATACGCGAACCAACTACGTCGCCGCGATGGATGCGCTACGAAAAATGAAAGCCATTGCGGCCGATACGATGGGCGGCGAAGCAGATGACTACGATATTGATGGTCAACGAGTCTTTCTGACGAGCAATCCTGCGCAAGGAATGTCTTACGGCGCGATTGCTGCACGCGCTATTCAGCTCGGCGGCGAATACAGCGGACAAACCTATCCGGAAGACATTAACGAAATCACACAACGCTCCGTGCAGAACCTGGCCGGCACCGGCCTGGTCGGTGTAGCCAAGGACAATCTGCCCCAGGAAGGCACTATTCCCGGACTGGCCTGCGCCTTTGTTGAAATCGAGCTCGACCTGGAAACAGGCCGATACGACATTCTCGACTACGTCGGTATCGCAGAGTGTGGAACCGTCCTGTTTCCACAGGGACTTGCGCAGCAGATGAAAGGCGGCGCTGTCTGGGGTATGGGCATGGCGGCAACGGAGCGGCATGTCTATGACCCGCAGAACGGACTGCCGGCAAACGTCGGATATCACCAATGTGGCATTCCAAGTTACCTGGACGTGCCATCCGTAACCCGGACGGACGCGGTCGATATTGCCGATCCGCAAAATCCGTTCGGTGCTCGCGGCATTGGTGAACCGGCGATGGGTTGCTCGGTGGCGGCTCTTACTTCCGCTATTTCGGACGCGCTCGATGGGCACATTTTTGGCAGAACGCCAATCAGCCCCGACATGATTGTGAATCACGTGGCAGGCCGTGAGCAGTCTTTCCTGCCACTACAAACCAACAACTTCTGAGGTAATCATGGCTTCTTTTGATGTAATGCCAGATGTGCAGCTCTATCAACCCGCCGAGTTGGACGATGCTTTGAACCTTGCCGACCGTTATGGCGATAGCGGTTGGCTCGTCGGTGGCGGTCAGGACACCTACGGCTGGCTAAAAGACCGGGCGAAAAACCCGCAGGCAATGATCGAACTGAATGGAATCGACGCGCTCAGCGGTATACGTGAAACCGATGACGGTATCGAGATTGGCGCGACGACGACGTTACGGGAAATCATTCGTGACGACAGGATTAACCGGGACTATAGCCTGCTCGCGCAGGCTGCCGGACGTGTTGCCAGCCCACAGATTCGAAACGTTGGCACCTTGGCGGGCAACCTGGCGCAGGACACCCGCTGCTGGTACTACCGTCGCGGCCTAGCCTGCTACCGGGCCGGAGGAAACACCTGTTACGCAGATGGTCCGGAGGCAATGAATCGCGAGCATGCCGTTTTCGGCGCAAGCCGCTGCGTCGCAGTTAGCCCGTCGGATACGGCAACTGCGCTGGTTGCACTGGAAGCAACGATGATTGCGGAAAGTGTGAACGGTCGGCGATCTATTGCTGCCGAAGATTTTTTCGTGGGGCCGGACTCACACATTACCCAGATGACGTCTCTGGAGACTGACGAAATCCTGGTTGCCGTCCGTATTCCATCCAAGTGGGCTGGCAAACGGTTCTATTTCGAAAAGGTTGCCGATCGCGACGTTTGGGACTTCGCCCTTGTTAGCATTGCGGTCGCGATGTCCATGGACGGCAATACGATTGCGGATAGTCGCTTCGTCTGCGGTGGAGTGGCGTGTACGCCGCACCGGCTGAACAACGTCGAGAATGCTGCTCGCGGCAAGTCGCTGTCGGACGAAAGTGCCGAAGCGGTAGCCGGGCTCGCCAGCGACGGTGCCAAGCCGCTGAACTACAATCACTTCAAGCTGCCCCTGATGGAAAACCTGGTGCGGCGCGCAATGCGGGGTTAACGCAGTGGATTTTTTTGCAACGTATAAAAACGATATCTGGGGTAGGGAAGTCCTGCGCGGCGTTTCCTGGGATCTCCTCTGGCTGGTCGTAGTGGCCGCCTTTATTGCGATCGCAGCCCACGCTGTTTATGAAGCCACGCAAAAGCGTGAAGACAAACCCTCCAGCGACGGCCCGAAAGTCAATCGACATGAAATGATTGATCGAGCTGGTCACTGGATCATGGCGATTAGTATGTTCGCCCTGCTGATCACCGGCGTACTGCCTATTATTGGCATCGAGTTTGCCTGGCTGGAGTTGCATTGGATCGCCGGCATCGTACTGACGGTCATTGTCGCGTTCCATATCGTTCGCTCCATACTGGTGAAAAAACCATCAGACATGTGGATCAGCGGCAGCGACCTGAAAGAGCCATTCGACGATACGGTGAAACCCGGTAAGTACTCGGTAGCGCAGAAAGGAATGCACGCCACTGTCACAATACTGACTTTGCTGGTTATCGGCAGCGGCATCGTCATGTTTGCCATGATCGATACACCGTGGTGGGAGCGTTCGAATTCGCTGTCGGAGGCGACCCTGGGTTTCGTCTTCTTTTTGCACGGGTTGTCAACGCTTGGACTCATTGGTGTCATCTGCATGCACATATACTTTGCGCTGCGCCCGGAGAAACTGTTCTATACCCGATCGATGATCAAGGGCTGGATCTCCCGCGACGAGCTGACGGCGAACCATGATCCGCAGCGATGGACGCCTGACGAAACGCCCTGACGCCCGCAATAAAACCATCACTTTTAAATCGACGCGATTCGAATACCGTGAGTAATACTCTGCACGAACACATAGAAGTCATCGAGGCCGGATACGAATTCCTGTTGGCCTATGCTGCGCAGGGGCGCGAATCCGACGAGGGGGCCGGCGGTTCGGAGGTACGTACGACCCTTGCCGGTATGTCTGAAGCCGCTTCCGGAATTACAAGCGCGCTGCAGACTGATAGTGACGATTTCTCAGGCATTGTGATTGATGATGCGCGCAAATCGATAGCGGCGATTTCCTTGGTCGCCTCACAAGAAAAGATCAGCTCTGAGCTGATTGATAACCTGAACGCCTCAATCCACCTCCGCGCGCTTTTGACCGACCTGTTCCTGCTTAGCGAAACAAACCGCTAGGAAAAACGAAACCGTAAGCATCGGCCGCGGAACTTATCGTTGGCGACAGGTACAAAGCCTCCTGACACTGAGAATCGGCCTTAACCTTTATGACAAGACAGAACCTCACTCGGCGGCGTTTTCTGAACCTGGTAGGTGCCGCGGGTGGCACGTCAGCCGTCTACAATACGAGCCTGGCTCTGGGTCTCATGCAGGAGACTGGCCCGGTCGCAGAGCTCGACCTGAAACAGTTGGGTCGTCAGCGCAGGTCGGTAGCAGTATTGGGCGCTGGTATTGCCGGACTTACTGTCGCCTATGAACTCGAACGCGCAGGTTACGACGTAACCATCATCGAGGCATCGCACCGCGTCGGCGGCCGCAATATGACGGTTCGCCATGGCGACATCATTGATGAAATGGGGCATAAGCAGGTCTGTGATTTCGATGACGATCCGGATCTCTACTTCAACTGCGGGCCGGCACGCATTCCCGGACACCATCGTCGCGTTTTGCATTACTGCAAGGAGCTCCGGGTTCCGTTACAGATAAAGGCGAATTTCAGCAGGCCCGCGTATCGGCATGACCCGGAAAAATTTGACGGTAAACCCGTTACAGTTGCCAGGTACATCGCCGATTCGCGAGGCTTCCTGTCGGAGCTCTTGTATAAAGCGGTTGATCAGAACGCTTTTGATGATCCAATGTCATCTGACGATGTAGAAAAAATTCGCGCATACGTTCGTAGCTTTGGCGCACTCAACCGAAACGGGCGCTACGTTGGGACCGAGCGCGGTGGCCGCAAATCCGGAGGATTCATTACACCGGCAGAAACATTCGAGCCATTGGACATCCAGTCGCTGCTGGACAGCCAGTTCTGGACCGGTTTCGGCGCATTTACGTCGGAAAACCCGGACTGGGGGGAACCCCTGATGGAAATCAAGGGCGGCAATGACGGCATTATCAAAGCCTTCGAACGTGAAATCAGCAAGCCGATCATTGTAAATGCACCGGTACAGGCTATTGATCTGAAAGGCGACAGCATTGATGTTATTTACAATCACAAGGGTAAGCGCAAGAAGATTTCTGCTGATTTTGTGTTCAACAGTATTCCGACACATTTTATGCCCGGAATTCCGAACAATTTGCCGGAGGATTACCAGGAAGGCCTGGCTGCCCTGAGCCCTGGAAATTTTTTCAAGATAGGGCTGCAGATGAAAGAGCGGTTCTGGGAAAAGGAAGGAATTTACGGCGGCATTACCGGTACGAATCAGCCCATCAATGAGATCTGGTATCCGTCACACGGTATTCACGGGGAAAAGGGCGTTGTATTGGGTGCCTATACGTTCTTTGATCGCTGCGAATTCTTCGAAAAGATGACGCCCGCAGAACGCATAAGTTTTGCAGCCGAATGCGGTGAAAAAATACATACCGGTTACGCCGACTCCATCGAGGCAGGTGTCAGCGTTCCGTGGGGTCGCATGAATCACATGATGGGTTGTGGCACCAGTTGGAGCACAGGCCTGCCGTGGGAAGACAGCAACAGTCAACTGCGCGAGAAATACTACAGCTTGCTGCAGCAACCCGCGGGCGGACGTCATTTCATGATCGGTGACCAAATCAGCTATCACTCGAGCTGGCAGGAAGGTGCGTTTGGCTCTGCGGAATTTGCCTTGTTAGAACTGGACAGGCGCGTACGTGCCGAGTCCGGCGAAAACAGGAAGAGCTAGGACAATGCGTCAACAGATTTTGGGAATTCTCGTTGGTTTGGTTTGCGTATGTCTGAACGCGTTCGCGGAAGACATGCCCGTTGCCGCTGAAGAATATGTGTATTGCACGGTCTGTCATGGCGTACAGTTGATGGGTAACCCGATCATCAAGGCGCCTCGCTTGAGCGGCATGGAACCGTGGTACGTTGAAAAACAGCTGCATAATTTCAAGAAAGAGATTCGCGGCTTACATGAGGCCGACCCATTCGGCTATGAGATGCAACCGATGGCGGCAGCACTGTCCGGCGAACAAATTGGCGAGGTAGCGAAATTTGTGAACGCGACTCGCTCGCCGGCAGCGGCGCCGACCATCAGCGGCGATGTCGAAACGGGCAGAAGACTGTACGCCACCTGCGCTGCCTGTCACGGCGCCGACGGTAAGGGTAACGAAGCTCTGGGCAGCCCGGACCTAAGGATTGCAAACGACTGGTACTTGGTGACCCAGTTAATGAATTTCAAAAGTGGCAGTCGCGGCAGCAACCCGGCTGACATCAATGGGATGCAAATGCGCGCTTCTGTGCAATTTCTGGCCGACGAAGAAGCCATTGTGGATGTCGTCAGCTACATAACTACACTACGGGACAATTAGGGGATATCAAAAATGAAAAAAGTTTTACTGATCGCTATGACGTTTATTGCAGCTGCGTGCGCAAATGCAGATGTGACCCGTCATCCTTTGCCGAATAATTCTACATTTCCGATTGCACAGGCAGTGGAAGTAACTGCTGATACGACGCTCGTTTATCATAGTGGCACGTTGCCGAGCCCAGCCAACTCTAATGCAGAACAAGGCAGTCGCGAGTTTTGGGGCGACACGGAAGCGCAGGCAAACAGCGTGTTCGAAAACATGGCAACTTCGCTTCAGAAACTCGGGCTCGACTTTGGCGACGTTGTCAAGATGACTGTGTTCCTGGTGGGCGACCCGGAAATGGGTGGTCGCATGGATTTCGGCGGATTCATGGCGGGCTACTCAAAGCATTTCGGCACCGAAGCACAACCCAACAAGCCAGCTCGTTCTGCAGTTCAGGTTGCCGCTCTGGCCCGTCCGAACGTATTCGTGGAGGTCGAGGTCATACTCGCACGACCCTGAATAGGCCTTGAGGACGACAAAAGCCCGGCTCGCTTGAAGCGAGCCGGGCTTTTTTTGTCATCCGTTGCGGGATCGCGAGTAAAGCCGCCCACACGAATCTAAGTTACATTGGGCCGGATCGCGGCTAAAGCCGCTCCTACGATGCTAGCCGCGATACCAATTAAGTTCAGTTAACAATTTCGCCGTCGCGATATCGAACTTTTCCGCCGACGATCGTCATGACAATTTCCGTATCCATTAATTCATCGTCTGGGACGGTCAATAGATCGTGCGACAACACGGTGATATCTCCGAGCTTCCCAGGAGTCAGCGAACCCTTGATGTCCTCTTCGAACGCTGCGATGGCATTGCCCATGGTGTAGGAGTACAGCGCCCGCTCTCGCGAATAGACTTCCTGCGGCTGGAAGCGCGTACCATCTGGCAATATGCGAGTAACCGAGCAGTGGAAGCTGGCGATGGGATCGATCTCATCAACCGGTGGATCGGTTCCATTGGTTGGCACCAATCCAGCCTCGGCCAACGTATTAAAGATGTATCCGCGCTCGAGCGTTCGCTCCTCACCAAGACGATCGACCACCCAGGGACCATCAGAGCACGCAAATATTCCCTGCACCGCCGGAATCACGCCGAGCGCAACGGTTCGGTCTACGTCATCAGGATGAATGACCTGCGCGTGCTCAATGCGCCAGCGCAAATCTGCCTTGTCCGGGTTTCGCTCGAATTCCGCCTCATAAATGTTGAGGAGTTCACGATAGGCGCGATCGCCAATACCCTGGATTGCCAGCTGATAGTCGTTTTCGATAGCGAGTCGCGCAGAGTATTCAATTTCCTCGATCGGAACGACGTTCAGGCCATGGCTGCGCGGCAAATCGGCATAAGGCTCCAACAACCAGCCGCCGTGCGTTCCAAGCGCGCCATCCAGAACTTTTTCTCCAATCGCGCGAACCGTTAGAAAATTGTCACCGTAGCCGATCATTCTATAGTCAGCAAGGCGACCATCCATATCCGCAGCCTGTTCTTCGAACGCCATCCACAGGCGAACCGGGAGGTTTCCCTCGTCAGCCATCTTCTTCAGTAGATCGACTTCGGCGAAACTGGTTCCAAGGTCCTGAAACGATGTTATTCCGTGCCGCAACGCTTCTTCACCAGCGAGCATGACCATACGGCGCATTTCCTCTTCAGCGACACCCGCGGGTCTGCGTCCCTGGTGCCCTGAGAAAGCTTGTCTAAATACATCCTGTGCTGACTCGCGCATCATGCCGGTCGCATCGCCGTTTTCGTCACGGACTATTTCTCCGCCCTCCGGCGCCTCGGTGTTCCCATCCATTTCCACCAGCGTCATTGCTCTCTGATTAACGAAAACGCCGTGACCACTCGTATGTATCAGCATTACCGGGTGGTCCGGTGTCGCAGCACTTAACGATTCGTGCAACGGCAATCCCTCGACCAGCATGTCTTCGCGCACTTCCCACTTATCCTGGTGCCAGCCACGACCAATAATCCATTCGCCAGCCGGTGTAGTACGTGTGGACTCTTCCACCATAGACACGATTTCCGCGAAACTCTTGGCATAGCGGAAATCGAGAATCATCAGTGATCCACCAAAACTCGTGTAGTGACCGTGGCCTTCGATCAATCCCGGGATTGCCATTTGCCCTTTCAAATCAAATACTTCAGTCGATTCGCCAATATACGGGGCGATTTCGGTTTCACTGCCCACCGCGGTAATAAATCCGCCGGTGACCGCAATCGCTTCCGCGGCAGGCCGCTTGTCGTCAACGGTGACTACAATGGCATTGGTCAGTACGAGATCAGCTGCCGGATGATTGACTGGATCGTCCGCGGCAGGTTGGCAGCCCAAGAGTGTTGCAAAAACCGAAAATAAGCCCAGAAATCGCATTGTTCGCGCCCTCGAAGTTGTCCCGTATCAGCGTGATTTTTGAAAATTAACTACCACACCGGCATAAAAGTTCAGTGGTGGCGCTGGCTCAAAATAACGCGCACCAAAAGCATTGATTCGAATATTGTTGTTGTAGTCTTCGTCAAACAGATTATTGATACCGATGAATGGCTGGACTAACCACTGCCCTGACTCAAACTCATAGTTTAGTCTTAGATTGGCGACTGTGTATGAAGACACCTCAACGCTGTTCGCATTATTTGCGTAAAGATCTCCCGCATATATTGTTTCAAAAGTACCGGAGAGACCGCTTGGGGCAGTATAGCTAAAGCCAAGATAGCCAAATTGCTCTGGCAATCCGGGTAGTTTGTTTCCGCTAAAGTCATTGCCATTGTCGTCCACGAAATTGTCAAACTCGAAGTCCGACCAGGTAAACGACGCGTCGATGCTGAAGCCGCTTGCATGCGCCCAACTTAATGCGGTCTCAATGCCATCCCGCGTAGAACTTCCTGCGTTGGAGAAAAAATCGCGGCCCGGAAATGCGGCGAGTTCGAAAGGAATCAGCTCGTCTTCAAGGTCAATCGTAAACAGCGCAATCTCATAGTAGAGATTGCCGACACTGTTTTTGAACCCAACTTCAAAGTTATCGGCAAGCTGTGGTTGCAGCGCCGCGTTGAAGCCACCACTGGCATCCGGGTTGGCAAGCTCCGTGGTTGTCGGCGTCTCGAACGAACTGCTGTAGGAAGCGAATAGAACGCCATCGTCCAGTCGATAGTTGAGGCCAACAGACGGACTGATTTCATCAAAATCAAGCGTGCCGGAGTCATCACCATTTGTTAGGAACCGGTCATCGACGTCATACGATATTTCGTCGAAACGCAAGCCAGCGGACAGGCTCAATGCTTCGCTCATCCGATACTCGCCCTGAACGTAAAGACCGGTGGCGTCGACACGTTCATTCTGGTCAAACGTCAGGCTGCCGAGTGTGCCGTCGTTATTGTCAAATCGCCGCCGATCGTCATCCTGTCGGTCAAAATCGATTCCAAAAGACAGACCGACGTTGTCGGGCAGCTGATTGCCCAGGCTGTATTGCACACCGAGGCCATAGAAGAATCGGTCGAGATCAACCGCACCGCCACCGGTAAAGGGCAATTTGTTCGCGAAATCGCGCCACACATAGTGATTCCGGATCGTTAGTGAACCGCTGTCTCGTTCTCTTTCGTAAACCAGGCCCAGTCGCTGTTGCTCGACGGTTTCGCCACTATCGAACTGAACGTTTTGCAGCCGTGCAGACGATGGGTCAAGCGCCGCCTGGGCCGCGTTTATGCCGCCCGGATCCTGGGATTTCGGTTGGTCGGCTATGTTGAGCGCAACCAGCAAGCGATCATTCTCGTTAACGGGAATTCCCAATCTGCCATTGAGTTGCGTGCCCCGAAATTCTGCGTGATCGCGATAGCCGTCAAGCTCAGTTCGAGAAACATTTATCAAGTAATCCGCCGTTTTTACCGTGCCAGCGGTCTTCAAGCCGTACTGCAGATAGCCATACTCTCCGCCGGCGATACGCCCTTCGACAAATGGGTCGACGTCGCCCAACTCGCTGGTAACCGAAATGACACCACCCGATGCATTGCCGTACAGAGAAGATGCTGGCCCGCGAAGTACTTCGATACGACCAGCGGACCCGAGATCGATACTGTCTACGCCGGACTGACCGTCGGGCAAGGTTTCCGGAATACCGTCTACGAAGACCCGGATACCACGAATTCCGAAACTCGAACGCGCACCGAAACCGCGCATGGCCACCCGCAGGTCTCCCGAGAAATTATAGCGGTTCTGAATATAGAGCCCCGGTACGGCCGCGAGCGCCTCGTCTAAACCCAGTTGTTGCGTTCCACGCTGAATTCGCTCTTTTCCGACCACTGATATCGATCTCGCGACGTCGCGTACAGACGCCTCTCTGCGCGTCGCCGAAACGACAATTTCGTCCAGGATGTCATCTGTCGAGACCTGGGCGAATACTGGCGGTATCAGAACAGGAGCGGTGATCGCCGACAACAGCACGCGCTTTACGCAGCGTTTATTGATAGTCATGAAATGGATTTGGTCCGATTATTGAGAGCGCATTAGTTGCGCCGAATGGAAGCGTATACGATAGGAAAAAAGCGCGCTGATTGCCAGAAATTCAAGTCGATTTAACTCGTCTCCTCACGCCAGGGGTATCGTCCGAAACAAATTCTCAACAGCGCTCGCTTCCAACTATAATGGTGGCAGGTCAAACTGCTCACAGGATGAGGTAGGCGTGTTTAGATATCGTCATTTGAGAATGCTGGTCGTTATAACTCACGCTTGGCGACGGGTCTCCTGGTAAGTTGGATACCAGGGCTCACAAAACAGCACACCACGCGCTCCTGGACTGGGCCGGGAAAATGCCCGACCAGGTATTTCTTCACCAACCGGTTGATGGCGACGTACGGCGCACGACCTGGGCCCAGGCAGCGGACATAGCGCTGCGCATGGCATCGGCACTGCAGAATTTCGAACTGGAACCTGGCGATCGGGTCGCGATTCTTGCGAAGAACAGCGCGGAGTGGATCCTGGCCGACATTGCAATCGCAATGGCAGGATTCGTTTCTGTTCCCATATATCCGACCGCAAGCCCGGACACGATTTCCTACGTACTTGAGCATAGTGAAGCGAAACTGGTATTCGTCGGCAAGCTTGATGATCACGAGACAACGATATCCGGAGTATCATCCGACATCCCGCGAGTCGCGTTTCCTTACAAGGCTGTTTCTGATTGTCACCATCAGTGGCAGGCACTGGTCGAAAACAATCAACCATTAACGCGTCCGGCTGAACCTGCCGCAGACGACGTTATGACGATCTTGTACACCTCGGGTAGTACGGGGCTGCCGAAGGGGGTCGTTCTTACGTTCGGCGCGTATGCGTATGCCAGCATCGCGGCGGCCGATACGGCAAACACCGATACCAGCGATCACTTGTTTTCCTACCTTCCGCTAGCGCACATCACGGAGAGAACCTGCACCGCAGGACCCGCATTGTATTGCGGCACACAGTGTTCTTTCGTTGAATCGCTTGCGACGTTCCCGCGAGACCTGAAAAACGCCAGTCCCACCGTATTCATATCGGTGCCACGCCTGTGGGTGAAGTTTCAGTCTGGCGTGCATGCCAAGATACCGCCGTCCAGATTGAAGTTTCTGCTTTCTTTACCTGTCATAGGTGGATTAATTGCCGGAAAGATCAGGCGGGAACTCGGTTTTATAAATTGTCGGCACTACGGTTCCGGCTCGGCGCCAATTTCTCCAGCGACGTTGTTGTGGTATCACAAGCTTGGCGTCAATATCGGTGAAGGCTGGGGCATGAGTGAAACAAGCGGCCTGTCCTGCGCCAACGCACCGTTTGACGCAAGAAAGCTGGGCACGATTGGCACACCTGTACCAGGAACCGAGATGAAGCTTTCGGATGAAGGAGAAATCCTGATTCGTAGCCCCGGTTTGTTCGTTGAGTACTATAAAAACCCCGAGTTGACGCAGGAAGTCATTAACGAAGAGGGCTACTTTCATACCGGCGATAAAGGCATTTGGGACGAAGACCTGCAGTGCTTCACGATTACGGGCCGTGTCAAGGACATATTCAAATCGGCGAAAGGAAAATACGTGACACCGGTTCCGATCGAAGCCAGGCTGTCATCAAATCCACTCGTCGAACAGGTTTGCGTAATGGGCGCCGGGCTGCGCGCGCCGGTTGCCATTGTGGTGTTGACCGAGGTGGCCAGAACAATGCCAAGAGAAGATATAGTCGGCAGTTTTCGGGAGACGCTGGAATCAGTTAATTCCGCATTGGAGTCACACGAAAAAATGTCGAATATCGTCATCGTTAATGACGAATGGACGACAGAAAAAGGCCTGCTGACACCTACACTGAAGGTCAAGCGAGACAAACTGGAACAGAAGTATGGCAATCTGATCAGCCAGTCATTTTCGCAGCCAGTCGTTTGGGAAGGCTAAATCTGCGCACTTAGTCGAGGTCAGGCAATCCATGCAATACCAGTCGGTAGTAACTTACCATGCCGATTACCGCGTCGTTCTCGACGACCGGAGCATGACTGATGCCGAAATTCTCGAATAGTCGCGCGCAGTAGCGTATTTCCATTTCCGGACGAACAGTCAGGCATGGCTTCGCCATAATTTCGTAAACACTGACCCGTTCCGGTGCACGATTTCGTGCAATCACCTGTTTGGCGACATCCGCGAACGACACCATCCCGAACTCGTCTGACGCATCCCGACGCTTTACGATAAGACTGGTGTCATCGACCTTCTTCATTATTTTCAACGCTTGCAGAACGCTCAGGTTGCCGTCGATTTCCGTCACGTCCGTGCGCATACAATTTCGGATTGGCCCCCAGTTGTTGACC
>JBPCYD010000322.1:0-38655 GCA_051007895.1 Woeseiaceae bacterium | reverse complement strand
AGTACTCCGGCGACAGTATATTTGGCCGCAGCGCTGACGGGCACGGCGCACTGCACAACGACGATGGCAGTTTGCGGGAAGCCGGCACTGCGATCGTCGTACCGCACCTGGCAGATTCGCTCGGCGCCATTGCCGAAGAGGGGCCCGGTGTTTTCTACACTGGCGACATTGGCAAGCGAATAGTCAACCACGTTCAGGACCATGGCGGACTGCTGACTATCGATGACCTGCAGAACTATGCACCGCAGGTTCGCGATTCGTTAATGATCGATGTCGGCGACTGGCAAATCGCGACTAACCCACCGCCGGCAATCGGCGGAGCAAGCCTGGCCGCCATGTTGCATACATTTGGCACCGAAAAAATCAGCAGCTGGGACAACGCAACACTGGCACGTCTCTATCGAACGCAGCGGGCAGTCATGTCGTATCGCATAGCAAGACTTGACAGCGCAGCCGATATCACCGGACCGGTGGCCGAACTGCTGGACGCTGCGCAGTCGGACACGCTCTTGTCCAAATGGGCATCGGGTGCGACCGTGCACACCTCGACGGTGGATCGCAGGCATCTGGCCTGCTCGATTACTGCCTCGTCGGGTTACGGTGCCGGCGAGATGCCGGACCAGACCGGACTGTGGCTGAACAACTGCCTGGGTGAGCTTGAGCTCAACCCGCAGGGCCTGACCGCAGAACCACCCGGCAGGCGCCTGCCTTCAAATATGGCGCCCAGCGCGGCCCGCTCCGCTACAGCTGTTCTGGCGATTGGTTCGCCGGGTGCTGACAGGATCACGACGGCACTGCATCAGTTCCTGGTCAATTTTGCTCAGCTTGGGCTTGATCTGGACGATGCTGTGGCACATCCTCGCATGCACTTGAAAATCGACGGCAGCAGCTCCACGCTCGCGGTTGAACCTGGTTTGCCGGTGCCGGAACTGGGTGTACCGATACGACGATATCCGGAACCGAGCATGTACTTCGGTGGCGTGGTTGCTGCATACGCCGACACGCGGGACGTTATTGAAGTTGCCGCTGATCCGCGCAGGGAAGGCGGCACCTTCGTTAGCAATCCTTAGCACGAAGCGGAGATATGATTGAGCGACATCGAAAGAACTGACCGCCTTCCCGCTGAGTTGCCATTGAATCCAATGCCGCTGGCAAGTAGCTGGATTAAAGAAGCGTCCGCGCGCGCCGTACAACGCAATCCGGATGCAATGACGATTGTGTCAATTGCAGACGACGGCAAACCGTCGGCCAGGGTCGTTCTCTGCAAGGATTTTGTGACGGATCCAGGCTATCTCGTCTTTTATACCAATTATCGATCTCGCAAAGGTACAGAACTGTTAGCAAACAAAAACGCCGCTGCGCTTTTCCACTGGGATGCGCTTGGCCGGCAAATTCGAATTGAAGGAACGACCACCCGCTCGCCCGAAGCCGAAAGTGATGCGTATTTTGAGACCCGACACTGGGGCAGTCAGCTCGGCGCGTGGGGCAGTGATCAGAGCGCGCCGGTTGAATCCAGGGATGCTCTTGTCACGCAAATTTCCAATCGCGGCATCGAGCTGGGTTTGTCCCTCGAGAACGGCACGCAGAGAATTTTGAACGAAAATGTACCCAGGATAGACCGACCTCCGCACTGGGGCGGGTTTCGATTGTGGATCACTTCTATAGAATTATGGGTTGAGGGTGTGGACCGGATTCACGATCGCGGATTGTGGTCGCGCGACATACTTAACGCGGATCGTGAGCCTTTCCGCATGACGCCGTGGTCCAGCACGCGGCTGCAACCATGAGCCGATAGTACGACTTTGAATAATGGATAATTTATTAGTCGAACATACAATCACCTGCCCGTACTGCGGAGAATCAATTGTCATACTCCTCGATGCTTCTGCGGGTGATCAGACCTATATTGAGGATTGCCAGGTCTGCTGCCAACCCATGCAAATCGGCCTCGCGGTTGGCAGCGATTACGAACGGAACGTGCAGGTCGACCGTGCCGACTAAGTCTCTATCGATTATCGCGGCCGTGCTCTTGTTTGCACAAACGACACTGCATGCCGACACGCTTATCGCCAGCGGCGGCGAATTCAGCGTCGATGTATCGCCGATTGACGGCACAATTGCGATGGATTTAATGGACCGTATCTGGACGCTCGCTGCCAACGGGGGACAAGCGCAGCAGCTGACCGACGGCATTTTGCCTGCGAACGACCCGCGCTGGTCTCCCGACGGCACACGAATCCTGTATGGGCTGCGGACCGCGGCCGGTGAGCAGGCTTGGGAATTGGACCTTGCATCCGGCGCAAAACGCCGCGTGATCAACACGCCGTTGCATATTCAGGATACGTCCTGGCATCCGGACGGCGAACGCCTTGTGTTTTCCAGTGATCGGGACGGGCACGGCCTCGACATATGGGAGACCGACCTGCCCACAGGGCTGATGTGGCGACTAACGGATCTCGAGGGAGATGAAACCGATCCCGCCTGGTCATCGAATGGCAGAAACCTTGCTTACGTTCGAAAAACGGACGGAGATTACGCTCTGATGTTGCGCAGGAATGGCGCAAGTGATGTTGCGTTGTTTGTCTCAGACACACCGCTGACCGCACCGTCCTGGAGACCGGACGGCAGCTTGTTAACGTTCCACCATGAAGTCGACAACAAGTGGGTCTTAAAGATGGCAATTTTGTCGACGCCCCCGCTGGTCCGGGTCGTGAGTGATCGCGAGACCTTTTTTCCTGCACCGATCAGTTGGCTCGATCGCATGCGCATGATCTACGTCGCGAATGGCCAGATCATGGCGCGCGGCTTTGAAGATCGGCGGGGTCGCGCTGTCAGGTTTCAGGCAAATATCGGCCAGACCGCACCACCGGCGCGCCGCACTTTTGCAAAGCGTCAGCTTGAGCTCATCAATCCACCGGAAGATCGATTCATAGTCCGCGGGGAGCGATTGTTCGACGGTATCTGGAGCCGCTATCGGGAGGAATTCGATGTCCTGATCGAAAATGGAATCGTCACCGCCGTTGAGCCGCGACAGGACTGGCCGGATACCACTGTTCTGGACCTGGGAAATGTGACCATCATGCCCGGCCTGATTGATGCATGGTCCGCACTACCGGATCAACTGGATATGGCCGACGGCGCCGCGCTGCTTTCCTACGGCGTGACTACCCTGGTCTCCCCGGATATTGACGCGACTTTCGATGCGACGGCCTGGGAAAGTGAAGAAACGCCTGGACCACGGCTGCTACCGGCTGCCGAAATTGGCGATATAGACAGTGAGCAGTCCCGACCAACGTATTTCCTGGCCAGGATGCAATCTGACGCCTCTGCAAAAACGGCTTTGGCTGAATGGCGTGACCTCAACATACCGATCGTTGCCGATAGCTGGTCTGTAGCGACGAGTATTGGCGCTGACGTCCTTCTGGGCATTGCCTCGCTTGCCGTCCATCAGCCCGACGGCAATTCGGGCGACAACATACCCTATATTCAGACAATGATTACTGGCATGGCAGATGCCGGCACGCCCGAGATAAACGGCGTTCTGGAAGCCAGGCAAGCAACCACCCTGGGTCACAGTGCCGCGCCGGCCAGGCGTCTTTCGGCCAGGCCCGTGCTCTCTGGAATGAATGCGTTGATTGTCGCCGGCAGCCGTCCCAACGGTTTACCCCCGGGACTCGCTCTTCACGGCGAACTGCGGGCGTTGAACGCCGCTGGCCTCAACGGCGAGCAGGCTCTGCACGCAGCAGGCAAGAATGCGTCGTTATTGCTCGGTCTGGAGAACCAAGTAGGAACCATCACCCCGGGTGCAATGGCCGACTTGCTCTTGATCAGCGGCGATCCGTTGCAGCAACCCGGAGACGCATTGAAAATTGTGGCGGTCGTCCGCAACGGGCGATTCTTCAGCCTGGTGAGCCTGCTGGAGCGAGCGGAGATTTCACAAAACGTCGAATAATTTGACAAAATATGGGGTAACCGTCGCCAAATGGCGACGCTTTTGTCGGTTTTTGGGTGGGATAAGCAAATACGGCGCGACGCCAAAAACCACCCGTGTGCTCAAAAAACGTTTTTGCCAGTTTTTCAAAGTTCTACGAAATTCTGTTTGGCAGAAGCTTAACTAATGCGGCATCGATTCGTCGAATTTCTTTACAACTGATAGCAGTGTGTTAATCCGACTGTATCAAGACCTCTTTTAAATCGTTGAAATTACTTGCTTTCTAAGCTTGTGGCATAGGACTTGCTATATATACCTTGCCCAAGCGAAGTGTAACTGAACTCGGAGCCCATTGAAGATACAAACAGGATTTAGACGCCAGAAGAAAAACAATAATAAAAACAAGAAGATCGAGATCCAATAATAATAATAAAGTCTGTATCCGGTTACCGAACAACCAGTTACCTCTTTAATAAGAAGAGTCGTTAGCCCCGCCGTAAAACGCGGGGCTTTTTATTTTTGCACTTTAATTTTTGGCATCTGTCTATAGTGCCAACTTTCGAAATGGTGGAAATTCGATGCGCAATCAAACTGTTCTGACATTGCTAATAATCGCTTTGGCCGCGTGTGGCAGCGATGACCCGGCGCCGGCCGAACGCGTTTCCAGGCCAGCCGCCGAACCGGCACATGCGCCATCCGAGTCGATCTATAAAGCCGCAGTTGAGCACGCCGACCGAACAGATGCCGACCGGGCACGAGATGCTGGCCGCAGGCCTGCCGAAGTGCTCGAGTTTTTTGGCATCGAAGCGGGCATGGATATTCTGGACATGTTTTCCGGTGGCGGTTATTACACTGAAATACTGTCCCGGGTTGCAGGTGCCGAGGGCAGCGTTGTTGCACACTCGAACGAGGCGTATGCGCAGTTCGTCGGCGAGGAGGCAACTAACCGGTATGCGAGTAACCGGCTTGCCAATGTAAAAATTCTGATGGCGGAAAACCAGGCGCTTGAATTTCCAAACAATGCCTTCGACGCGGTGCTGATGGTGCTCGCCTATCACGATGTTTACTACGTCGCCCCTAAAAACGGTTGGCCCAAAATCAATGGCCCGAAACTGGTAGCAGAGCTATTTGACGCACTACGGCCCGGCGGTATCCTCGGTGTTGTCGACCACTATGCTGCGGCAGGATCCGGACGGGAAACGGGCAACAGCCTGCATCGCATTGATCCTGAAATCGTCATTTCTGAGCTGCTAGCTGCCGGGTTTGTGCTGGAGGAAAAAAGTGATCTTCTTCGTAACATGGATGATGATCACAGTCTGAACATGTCAGACCCCAAGGTACGCGGCAAGACGGACAGGTTTGTATTGCGCTTCAGAAAACCGCGTTAGAGAGTCGCTGTTTGACTGCGACTTTTGACTAAATTGAGACCAATACACTGTTCTGGCGGAGCCTGAAACGGCTTAATTGATCATTGTTAACCGTTATTGCGCGAATCAACCGATCATGTTTAAAGCCATTCGAATTGCGGTCTTGCTGCTGGTCCTGTTTTTCGTTTCACTAAGCACGTGGCTGGCACAGGCACGCAGCACGAACTGGAACGATAGCCTGTGGGTCAAGATCTATCCGATTAACGCTGACGGTAGCACCAGCAGCAGCGACTATATTGCGACATTACGAGTCGACGATTTCGCATCGATCGAAACATTTGTCGCGCGCGAAACTGAAAAATACGGACACTCCCTGTCCCGGCCGGTACGCATGGAACTCGGTAGAGAAATCCGCGAGCAACCGCCCGCCGTTGGTGACCAGCATAGTGTCCTGAGCATTATGTTCTGGAGTCTTAAGATGCGCTGGTGGGCCGGTAGCGTTGCCGGACCACAGGATAGCCCAAAGCCGGATGTGCGGATATTTGTCCGCTACCACGCACCGGACGACCAGTTTGTTCTTGAGAATTCCGTCGGACTGCAGAAAGGCATGGTTGGCGTCGTGAACGCGCGCGCGGGACGAGGTAACACCGGTGTCAACAACGTCATTATCGCACATGAGTTTTTACACACGCTTGGCGCGTCAGACAAATACGATCCAGGTACCGGCAATCCCGAATTTCCATTGGGTTATGCGGAGCCGGACCGCACCCCACGTTACCCGCAGCGCTTCGCCGAGGTTATGGGCGGCCGCATACCGGTTGCTGCCGACGACGCATTGACGCCAACAAGTCTCGAGACAGTCGTTATCGGATCTCAGACGGCCGCTGAAATCGGGCTTACGGAATAGGGGTATGGTTGAGTCCGCTAGACGAATATACGGCCGGACAGATAGAACACAGCGTCGCCAGTCAATTTGACTCGCTGGCCATGGTTTTGGCACTTGAGGTTTCCGACGCGGCTCGAAATCTGCTGCGCCACCAGGCTATTCTTGCCCAGTCGACGGGACCAATAGGGCGTCAATACGCAGTGCGCTGCACCGGTCACCGGGTCCTCGTCAATACCGATCGCCGGCGCGAAAAATCGCGATACGAAGTCCACCTTAACGCCAGGCGCTGACACGATCACGCCGTGTTCTGTCATTCCACGCAGTGCTGTAAAATTCGGATTCAAATGTGCAACGGTGGCTTCGTCTTCCAATATGACAAGATAGAAATCTCGCGCAATCAAAGACTCGGAAATCGGCGCACCAAGCGCTTCGCGCATCCCGTCAGGCAGCCCGGTCGGCACGGGCTTGTTCGCTGGCAAGTCCAGGACAAATGCGTCCGATTCAATGTCGACCAGCAGGGTCCCACTGGCGGACTGTAACTTGATAGGCCAGTCGGTGTGCCCGAGTTTCTCGCGAATAACTGCTGCACTTGCTAACGTTGCATGACCGCATAGTGGCACCTCAACGGTCGGTGTAAACCATCGAATTTCCCACTCGCCGGCACCGGAAGGCACGAAAAAAGCCGTCTCCGACAGGTTGTTTTCGGCAGCAATCTTCTGCATCACGGTCGTGTCCAGCCATTCGCTCAGTGGCACTACTGCAGCGGGATTGCCGCCGAACTTCTCGCACGTAAATGCGGCGACCTGGTAGATATCAAATTCCATTACTGGACGAATCCTTTTAGCTTCTCAAGCAGACTTGAATGCAGCGCAGGATTGGCAGCCAGCACCGACCGTGTATCGAGTCCGGGCGACTTGCCGTTTAGATCGGTAATTGTTCCACCCGCCTCTTTCACGATCACGGACAGCGCCGCAATATCCAGAATGTTTACGTCTGACTCAATTACAGCCTCGATTTTCCCGGCCGCCAACAAATGGTAGTGATAGAAGTCTCCGTAGCCTCGAATTCGATCCGACGCCGCAACGATTTCTCCAAGTTCGCTCCATCCAGCGCCTGCCGCCAATGATTTTAGATTACCTGTTGATATGGCCGCCTTGCCGGGATTATCAATCTCGCTGACCTGCAGCCGATGATCATTGAGCCAAGCGCCGCACCCGGTCTCCGCCCATGCCAATTCTCCAAACATGGTTCCACTCGACACGCCCAGCACGATTTCGTCGCGCCGCATCAATGCGATCTGTGTTGAGAAAAACGGGTACTCTCGAACAAATGCCTTGGTGCCATCGATGGGATCCACAAGCCAAAGACTGTCAGAATCGGCCTGCGTCTTGCCGGTTTCCTCGCCATAAAATCCGTGGTCCGGAAACGCGTCCAGAATAATGTCGCGTATGGCCTGTTCGCACTCTACGTCGGCTTGCGTAACCGGCGTCCTGTCTTTCTTGGTATCGACGGAGAATTCGCCGTGATAGTAGCTTTTGCTGATTTCGCCGGCGACAGTCGCTGCGCGCAACGCAACCGATAGTTCCGCTGATGGTTTTGGGTCGGGCATGTCGATGTATGCTGTTCGTGAAAGACGCCACTATGGCTGCAGAAGGTGGCATAAACAAGTGACGATCACGAAGAACTCGACTCGTGGCAACGCATCTTGCATGCTAGTGATCTTTTGACTTCGGGAAGACTCATGGGCAACCGCCTTAGCAAAATTTATACAAAGACAGGCGATGATGGTACGACCGGACTGGGGGACGGCAGTCGTGTTGCTAAAGACAGTTTGCGAGTCGAGTCCTATGGCACCGTTGACGAGGCCAACAGCGCGATTGGTGTGGTACTTGCCTGCGAGTCTGTGCCAAGTTCGATCCGCGAGTGCCTGACCGACGTGCAGCACGATCTTTTCGAGCTGGGTGGCGAACTCTCTGTTCCAGGCTATGCAGCCATTGAAGACAGTTTCGTTTTGCGGCTGGAACAACAGCTCGATGAGTTCAACGCCGACCTGCCGCCGCTCAAGGACTTTATTCTTCCCGGCGGCGGCCAGGCAACCGCAGCCTGTCACCTGGCGCGCACGATCGTAAGGCGTGCAGAGCGACGCGTCAGCAGTCTTCAGCAAGAGGATTCTATACGCCCGGAGGCATTACGTTACCTCAATCGCCTCTCCGATCTTCTGTTTGTCATCGCGCGAGTACTGGCTCGTGCCGAATCAGGGCGTGAAGTCATCTGGAACCGGGAACGCGGTTGACCGATTCGGATTGTTCCGGGAATCATTGGCGCAGAAATTCCCTGCAGATTAGTAAAGTCGCTTCATCATCAGATGGGCCGATTCGGGGCACAACCTGGAAAACTCTCCGGATTCGCGAATGCTTTCAGGCGCATCGTCGCGCCCGACCAAATGGTATCCAAGACGATCAAAATATTGCTGCGCATCAATTGTCAGCAGCCAAAGCTCAGTGACGCCAGCAGCATCCGCCGCAGATTCCAGGGCACCGACAAGCTTGCTGCCCAGCCCCAATCTGCGTGCGTTCCGAGTGATAACCAGGGAACGTAGCAGGCCGACCGTGCCGTATAGTTCGACACCGATCAGCCCGAGCAGATCCGTGCCATCTTCAGCGACAAGAAACCCGGATATTTTCTCCGCATCCAGGTCAGCAACGGGCAGCTTTTCGGCGGACAGCAGCGCTACGATTGCAGACCGGTCGGTTGCAGTGGCTCTACGCAATGTTGGCATATGCAGGTCAGCCACCACACCACCACCAACTGTTCCGACTCGATCTTGAAACAAGCCGTGCGGCTTCGAGCCAGCACGAAGCTCCGCAACCGTGCGCTGACATCACAGCGACAAACCGTACAGCGTCATCGCGCCGATGATCACGGCCCAGATGATGAACAGCCGTACGACAATGCCGTTTGCCGCCTTGGCGCCCCGCACCGCTCTTTCGGACATGCTCTCATTCTCGTGACGTTGCAACGCCAGGGCACCGACTCCGACCCGCGCAAGAAGTTGCTCGCTCTGCTCGTGCAAAGGCAGTCGATCCGCACTGTGTACTGTTCGCCAGGCAGCCAATGCGCCATCGAACGCGCCCGCCATTGCATAGCCGATCGCAGTCAGTCTTGCCGGAATCCACGCTACCCAGGCGTGTATCAGCTCCGCCGCTTCGACGACCAGGTCATTGCCCGTTCCTTCTGCCCGCAATGCCCTGAATACAGCCCGACGCCTGATGAGATCGGTTACGCGATACGCCCAGGCACCGACCGGGCCCAACAATACGAACCAGAATACGACCGCGAAAAGTCGATTGTTGGCCTGAATACATACGGACTCTTCAACCAGCTGCGTTCGTTCCTCAGGATCATCAGGCACGTCCTGTTCTGTAATCGACCTGGCAGTTTCCGTGATTCGTTCTGCATCATCACTCTCAACCGCGTGACAATATTCGGTCACATCCTCGCCAATATCTTTTGGTCCCAGTGAGAAAAACAAAACGATAATTGCGAGTGCAACATAGGGAACACCAAACCACATGTCGCCCAGCCCGAAACGTACCAGGAAAACGGGCAAAACAAGGAGCAAGCAGAGTACGCCAACCGGGATCAGGGCGGGCCAGTTGGCGAAATTATTGCCGTATGCGAAACCTGAATCGATGGCTCTATCCAGCCAGCGCAGCCTGCGCAAGTGAAAAAGTTGCGTAGCCAGACGCTCAACAAGAAGTCCGATCAGCAGAGCAAGCAGTTTCATTGGCAGTCACGTTCGCGGGAGTTTTTGTTGATGCCATCATACAATCGAAGCCAGTCGAAAGCAGGACCGGGGTCCGTTTTTCGACCCGACGCAACGTCGCAATGCCCCGCGATAGAGCGAACGGTAATGGACGGATAGGCGACCATTATCGCCTGAATGACCATAACCAGTTGTTCGTATTGTGTATCGGTATACGCGGCATCATCGACACCCTCTAACTCGATTCCTATCGAACAATCGTTGCAGTGCGACTGTCCCCTGAAACTGGAATCACCTGCATGCCAAGCGCGACGTTCGAACGGAACGAACTGAATCACCTCGCCGCGGCGGCGAATAAGGAGATGCGCGGAGACCTTAAGCCCCTCGATTTGCCTGAAATAGGGATGCGCTGACCAGTCAAGTTGATTCGTAAACAGCGCCTCTATGTGCGGCCCCCCATACTCGCCGGGCGGCAAACTGATGCCATGGAGGATGATCATTTCAGGGTCCGCCTGCGTGGGGCGGTCATCCTGGTTCGGAGAGGGACACTGCGTCGCGGGACGCAGCAGCCCAGCCCCGGGACTGACGGTAAATCTGGAAGGATCTGGTGAATTCAAACGTGTGTTCCGCTGCTCAGTGAAGGCTTTGACATGGTCAAACGTAACGGGGCTTAATGTCAATGTCACAAACAGCCGCATCAATCCAGTCACTGTTGAAGATCTCTCATGCCACGAGCCCGCCTGTATATTGATGAGCCATTACACATTGGCGCCAGGATGGAGATCAGTGGAGATCGTGCTCGCTATGTCAGTCGCGTGCTGCGACTTCGCCCGAATGACGAATTGACTCTGTTTGATGGTAGTGGCGGCGAGCATCGCGCCACGATTCGTTCATTTTCCAAAAATTCTGTTCTCGTAACCATCGATGCACATCTCGAACGCGACGTGGAATCCGGGCTGAAGATTCATCTGCTTCAGGGCATTTCCCGGGGAGACCGAATGGATCTCGTTATGCAGAAAGCGACCGAACTTGGTATTGCTGCGATTACACCAGTTATCACAGAGTATTCGGTCATCAAACTGGAGACACAGCGGGCGGAGAAGCGTCTGCTGCATTGGCGAGGTATTTGTGCCAGTGCGTGTGAGCAATGCGGTCGTAACGTACCCCCGGTCGTAAACGAACCAGTCCATCTTAGAAATTGGCTCGGCGAGAATTCCGATGCCGGCGATCAGCAGCGCTTGATTCTCAAACCCGGTGCTGCCAAGACATTACGGTCACTGCCAGACGATGTTGACTCCCTTACCGTACTGATTGGACCGGAAGGCGGATTCAGCGACGATGAGTATGAGCTGGCCGCCACAACCGACTTCCTGGCCGTTAGCGTGGGTCCGCGGGTTTTGCGGACAGAAACCGCAGCGATAACAATAGCAGCAGGATTGCAGATTCTGTATGGCGACCTGGCGACTGATCGAAACACTGAATGAGGCTGGCTAGGCCTTCGCAGATTCACCGGCGATCATTTCTTCGAGCATTTCGAGATTTGGAATCAGCGGAAATTCGTTAATCATTTTAACTCGACACAGTATTGGCGCATCATCAGGCCATCCTTCGGTTGCCTCAAGCTGCAGTACTTCCTCGTTAACACGTACGAGCTGCGGAAAACCCTGCGTAAGAACGCCGAAAAAACCGGATCGCACACCGCCTGTGCTGGAATAAAACACCACCACCCGGGTTCTGCCTGTAGGGGCGGGCACATCCTTGCCAATCGCTCCCTCGAATGCAATTACCGGCAGATCGCGCCCGTTCCAGCTGATACTGCCGAGCATCCAGTTCTGGTTGCCATCCTGCTGTACGGGTGGCGTGTAGCGCACGACCTCTGCGACGCAGGCGCGCGGCACGATAAGGCGCTCGTCCACCAATGGTACGAGCAAGCTATAGAGTTCTTCTTCGCTACTCACTGAAGTGAAATCCCTTGTTCGTCAAGCAGGCGGCGAATTGATTCCAGTAACTGAGAGTCCTGATACGGCTTGCCAAGGTAGTCATTGACGCCAATTTCAATCGCGCGAGCGCGATGCTTATCGCCAACCCTGGACGTGATCATGATAATCGGCACATCGGCGACGCGATCATCGTTCCTCACGTGGGTCGCAAATTCGTAACCATCCATGTTTGGCATTTCAATATCGAGCAGAATGATATTGGGTTTTGCATCCTGCAGAACGCGAATAGCATCGAGGCCATCTTTCGCCGTCATTACTCGCATTCCGTTGCGTTCCAGGAACTTCTCCATTACCCGTCGCACGGTGATCGAGTCATCGACGACCAATGCCAGCGGTCTCTCATCGACCGGTGTCGGCGCGGCATTTTTGAGTTCAACCACCGGCGCACCGGCGCGAACCAGCGCATTGATATCGAGAATAAGAACAATGCTGCCGTCGCCCAGAATAGTCGCGCCCGAGACGCCGCGAATGCTCGCGAGCTGTGGCCCGATGGATTTAACGACAATTTCCTGGCTGGCGATCATTTCATCAGTCAGGAGGGCGGCGGAATGTTCGCCGGCGCGGACAAGGATAATTGGCACGAACGCATCGTCCTCCGGAAGTTGGGCTGACTGCCCGCCGAGGTACATGCCAAGATGCCGGAATCGATAGACCTGCTCGCCATACTCATAACTTGGCTCACTCTGGCTCAGGAGGTTTTCAAGCTCTGATCGGGACACGCGCACGACACCCTCAACTGTGGGCAGCGGCAACGCGTAGACTTCGGCACCGGTTCTGACAATCAGCGCCTGTGTAATGGCGAGCGTAAATGGCAGGCGAATTGTGAAATTCGTACCCTGCCCGATGACTGATGAAATTTGCAGCGACCCGCCGAGCTGTTTGATTTCATTGGCAACCACATCCATGCCGACGCCTCGGCCGGCACTCTGCGTGACTTCTTCGGCGGTACTGAATCCCGGCGTCAGGATTAACTGCATAATGCCTTCGTCCGTAATTTTGCTGTCAGGCTGCAACAATCCCTTTTCGAATGCAGCGCGCCGAATGGCTTCGACATCAAGACCCGCACCATCGTCGGCAACGTCAATGACCATTTCGGCGCCTTCACGCTGCAAACGAATTGTGATTTGACCACCGGCAGGCTTGCCCGCGGCCAATCGATCGCTTGGCGATTCTATGCCGTGCACAATGGCGTTTCGCATCATGTGCTCGAACGGCGGAAGCATTTTGTCCAGCACCTGTCTATCGAGCTCACCTGAAGCACCTTCTACCGCGAGCTCCGCCTTCTTGTCGGCCTCGGACGCGACCTGCCGGACCAGTCGCGTCAGGCGCGGCACATGCTGCTGGAAGGGAATCATGCGAGTGCGCATTAACCCATCCTGCAACTCCGCGGTAACGCGCGACTGCTGCACCAACAGTGTCTCGGCTTCAGCAGTCAACGTCTGCAGAAGTTCCTTGAGACTGTCCATATCACTGGCCGACTCTGCCAGCGCACGTGACAGCTGCTGAATATTTGAATACCGATCCAACTCCAGGGGATCGAAATCCTGCGCTACCAGCGTGTCCTGGTGTCCGTGCATGATTTGCGCTTCAGTTTCAATCTCAAGTTTGCGTAATTGTCCGCGCAGTCGCGAAACGGTCTGCTCCATTTCCTCGACATGAAATTCAATGGATTTTATTTGCTGACTGAGCCGGGAATGATAAATACTGATTTCGCCGGCTGCATTCAGTAGATCTTCAAGCAAGTCGGCATCGATTCGCGCGAATTCCTGGCGTGCATCGCCGGAACGCTGCGCAGTCGGCATTGCACGCCCTTCCGCAACACGCTCCATTGGCCTTGCCGCAGGCGGCACGGCCAACTCTGCATCGTCGTCGGGCGTCTCGTCATCTTCCTGCTCGTCTTCCGGCGACTGAATAACACCCGGCTCATCCTCGGGCGTTACTTCAGGTTCCGGCGCTTCTTCTGGCGTTGCGGCGGACTCCGGCTCTTCCTCCGACACCGCGACTGCTGCAGCCTTGTCCTCCGCCGCTGCGACCGGCTCTGGCTCTTCTTCCAGCGCTTCGACCGCGTCCGGCTCCTCGGCCGGCTCCTCGTCCGGCATTGCGATAGTTTCAGTAGCGGGGTCTGGGGAAGTAGCCGGCACTTCGTCTGCCGGTGAGTCCACGATGACCATACTCAGCGTTTCGTCCGGCTCGATTGTGAACTCAGCCGCCTCGCTGCTCTCGACGTCGTCCGCCACGGTCTTGGCTGCTGCCGCCATGAGCGCATCCGCCGAGATCTCACCCGCGTTGAGCGCGTGGATTTGCTGTTCCAGGTCGGTCGATGCCGTGACCGGTTTACCGGCGATCACCGTATCCCGCATGCGGTGCAGTTCATCAATACTCTGCTGCAGGAGTTCGTCGATTTCCTGCTTCGCCGGAATGCGGCCGTCGTCGACATTGATCAGCAGCGTCTCAATCTCATGACTCAAGTTACCCATTGCCGATATGCCGGCCATACGGGCGCCACCTTTAAGGGTATGCAGATGTCGTTTAAGCGCTTCAATCTGATCGCGGTCGTTGCGATCGGATTTCCATGCATCGAGCGCCTGGTCCGCTTCCTCCAGCAATTCCGCCGCTTCCTCGGAGAATATAGCGGCGATTTCTGCATCGTAGGCCGATTCTTCTGCTACCTCTTCAGGCGGCTCATCCAGATCCACGACCTCGACGATAGCGGACTCTTCTTTTGGCACGGATTGTTCGACAACGTTGGCGAGATTCGTCAGGTGCTCAATCAGAACCGCGAAATCAGAGCGGTTTCGCTCTGGCTGGTTGATATCAGCAACGATCGACTCGAGCGCTTTAGCAGCTGCCAGCAGTGCTTCGGTACCCGCCTGCTCGAAGCCAACCTTGTAATCGTAGACCCGGCGGACGAACCGATTTAGCGCACCGGCCACCGAAACGCCACGTTCGACGTTGGCCATATTTGCACTGCCATGCAGGGTGTGACACGCCCTGTGCAATTTGTCGGTCACGTGAAACGGCGGCTCATGACCGTCGCAGGCGTCGAGGTAGTCGTGAATTACCTTGAGGTGTCCTGCTGTCTCTTTGGAGAAGATATCCAGCAACACCGGATCCATTTCCAGCGCTGCAGCGGGTTCCTGCGCTGCCTCGGGTTCCGACCCGGCGATAGTCAGAACGGCAGCGTTTGGATCACCCTCGCTAAACGCATTTGCGCGCGCCATCAGCAAACTGATGTCTGTATGCGGTTCAGTACCGACTTCAAGTTGCTCCACCAATTCCGGTAATGCGTTCGCGGCTGCCAGAATAAAATCTATCATTGGCGGAATACGTACAAGCGTCTTGTTAATTAGCTTGTTAAGCAGACCCTCTATGCTCCACGCGTATTCTCCGATGCGTTCTGCCCCAACCATTCTCCCGCTGCCTTTTAGCGTATGGAACGATCGGCGGACAGTAATCAGGGTTTCCATATCGTCCGGAGATTGCGCCCATTGCGGCAGGTTCCGGTTGATGGTGGCAATTTCTTCTTTCGCTTCCTCGATGAACAATTCGAGAAGCTCCGGATCGAGATGTTCGGCAGATTCAGAGACCACCGGTGCAGGGGGCATCACCGCCGTTGCCTGTGTTTCCGCAGGTGGCGTGTGAAATTTCTCCTCAGCAGCGATCGCGTCGAAATCCGGCCGCTCTATTGTCACCGTGCCCGTTGGCGCGGCTGCGCTGGGCTTGTCTTCCGTCACGGCGGCAGCCGCAGGTTGTTCAGCAACCAGCCGCTTCTCGAGATCACCTAAGACGGCCAGACAGGCTTCCGCATTGTCCAGCATGTACCAGGGTTCGCTGCGACCGGCCTTAACGGTCTCCATGTAGTACTCAATGCTCACGATCGCGTCAGCCAGGCGATCTGTTTCTTTCTGGGTGAGCCGACCAGGTCCGTCGCCTGACAAAGACAATGTCAGCAGCGTCCCAACCTGGTCTACAACCTCCATCGCACGGGATTTATTCAGCATCAACAGTCCGGCCTTGATGCCGCGTATCAACGCCGGCACCGCGTCAAGCCCCTGGGAACTACCTTTCTCGGCAATGCTCTGACTGAATGTTTCCTTGATGCGGGCAAGATTGATGATGCTTTCGCGCATTACCGCTTCCGCAACCTGCTTATAGTCAGCATCTTCCTCAGGCGGAAGCTGCGGCTGATCAGATGCATCAATCGGTGCATCGGTGGGTACGATCAGTCGCACCAGCTGTTGATCGAGCCGATCTTCAACCCGCAGCAGGGTTGAGGCGATTTCGACAATGGTTTTTTCGTTGACCGGCCCGCCTTTGGAAACGACATCTTTCAGGCGATCTATTTCAGAATCGATATCGCCACGGAGCTCGCCTAAACCGAGTACGCCCAGTGTGTCGCTTATCTTCTTCAGCAGATCGAGTTGCGGCACCAGCTCAGCCGCATTGTTCATGCCGGTTCGGACAAAAATATCCAACACGTCTTTTACACGGCTGAGATCTTCCTTGATGGCTGCCGCAACCGTCTGCATGAGCTTGACGCTCGGCGCAGAAAGCGCTTCCCGCGCATGTTCGACTTGTTCGTCGCCGGGCAGCAGCTCGGCCAGGTTGAAGGCAGCCCGGATTTCACTAATACGCTCGCCGGCATGGCTGGAGCGTGCGACGTAGTACAGCAGGTTGTTCAGCAGATCCGTCACCGGATGCGTATCAAAGGCTTCCAAACCCTCATCGATCATGAGTTTCATTTGGCGATCGGTCTGACCAAGAAGCCGTTTTAATGCGACCGAGGTTTCCAAGCCGCCGTTGCGCAACGACTCGAGTACGCCGCCAACCACCCACCACAACTGGTACATGTCATCCCGGTTTGCAGAATTCTCCAGCGCCCGGATAACGTCTGACAAAGTCTGCAGGTGCCGTTCATTATTACCGCCCTGAATCCAGCCGAGTAAGGCCAGCTGGAACTTCGGGCGCAACTTCCCGGCGATGAAAACAGGATCTTCACCGCTTGCCTCACGCGCTCCGCGAGTTGCCGGCTTGCTCTGTGGCGACAGATTCAGCAGCAGCAATGTGCCCTCTGACAACAGCGGTTGCCCGCGGGCCGCCCGCAGGTCGTTGAGCATCGGCAGCAATACAAGGGCGATATCGCGACCGCCCCCCAGCAGGCGCTCGATATAGATCGGAAGCTGCACCATTGCGCGCGTCAGCGCATCGAGGCCATCCTCACGACCTTTGCCCGCACGTAAGGTAGCGAGATAGCCACAAACGGCTTCCATCTCTTCTGTTAGCAGCGCAGCACCGTAAGTCTCGGTTATTTTCAGCGCACCGCCGACCTGGTGCAGCAGCTGGCCACAACGAACCAGCGCGGCGGAACCGCCCCGGCCATCCACGCAATCTTCCAACGCGAGATGCGCGTTGTGAATCGTGGCCATCAGTTCCTCACTGACGACGGCGAGCACATTCGCCGCTGCCTCGACAGTATTATCGAGCTCTGGCGCGCTGTGGATGCCTGATGAGCTACTCATTTCGTGTCGTATGACTGGCGGGGTCTATCCCGCTGCTTTTTCCTGCGCCTGCTGAGCCGCTGCGGGAGAGTTGGTCGACGCCTTGGCGAGCGCGCTGCCCTGCAGAGCAGAGCTTGGCAGCGTAAATCCTGCGACCGTCTGGCGAAGTTGCGAAGCAAGTTCCGAAAGCTTGGAGATCGACGCAGCCGTTGCAATCGTTGCCTTGCCCGTCTGATCGCTAATTTCCTTCAGCTTGGTTGTTCGCCGGGTCACATCTGCAGCAGAACCAGCCTGCTGCCGGGCCGAACCTGAAATATTCTGTACGAGGTTCGCGATCTGGTTCGAGACCTGCTCAATTTCATCTAGCGCGGCACCGGCGTTTTCGGCCAGCAATGCACCACCGACAACATCTGTTGTACTGCGCTCCATTGAAACGACCGCTTCGTTGGTGTCGGTCTGAATCGTGCGCACCAGGACCTCAATCTGTTTCGTGGCATTCGTTGAGCGTTCTGCCAGGCGCTGTACCTCATCGGCAACGACCGCGAAACCCCTGCCGGCTTCACCCGCCATTGAAGCCTGAATCGATGCATTCAGTGCCAAGATATTTGTCTGCTCGGCAATATCGTTAATGAGCTCAATAATGTTGCCGATTTCCTGTGAGCTTTCACCCAGTCGCTTGATTCGTTTGGACGTTTCCTGGATGGTTTCGCGAATAGCGTTCATACCATCGATCGTTCTGCGTACGGCATCGCCGCCTTTGTGCGCCACTTCTACCGAGTGACGAGCAACATCTGATGATCTCTCTGCATTCCCGGACACTTCTTCAATGGAGCCTGCCATCGAGACGATTGACTCTGTTGCGGCAGAAATCTCTTTGGTCTGGGTATCCGCGGCGCGCGCCATATGGACGGCCGTATTTTCAGTTTGTTTTGCTGCGGAATCGACCATGATCGCCGTTTCATTGATCGTCGCCACCAGTTCCCGAAGCTTCTCGATGGCGTAATTGATAGAGTCGGCAATTGCGCCCGTGATGTCTTCCGTGACCGTCGCCTCAACAGTGAGATCACCATCTGCCAGGCTCCCCAGTTCGTCCAGCAGACGAAGAATAGCCTGCTGGTTGCGCTCGTTTTGCTCTGTCTGCTCTCTTGAGCTTTGTTCAAAGATCGACGCCTTCGAGTGCAGGACAGCCAGACCACCCAGGATCAGCAGCGCAATCAGCAATATACTGATCGGCAAATAAGGGCTGGCCATTATGCCGGACTCACCGTTTCCGCCAGCGCCGGTTGTCACTCCCAAATAGAGTAATGCGGCTGCCGCAAGAATCAGCACAGCGAGCAGAGTCGCCAGAATCTTGAATGTAGAAGAATTTTCAGTTTTTAAAGCCATGGCTTCGCAACGTTTTAGTCAAATTTCAATATGCACCGCGCTATTCGGCGGCGGCCTGTAAAAAAGTATTACTTTCGAGCAGATCGTATAAATTGAACACTGGCCAGGTGTCGCCGGAACGCTGATAGGCGCCGCTGATGAAACGATCACAGCGAGTAGCCGTCTGTGGCCAGGTATCGGTGAACTCACTATCCATGAAGCGCCTGAATCCCTGCACTTCGTCTACCACCAGACCGGCCGGAATCTCGCGATGATTAACGGAGATAACGCGGGTCATGCGTCGATGCGACGTGCGACCACTGCCAAGGTGCATTTTCAGGTCAACCAGTGGCAGCAGGTGCCCGCGCAGATTGGCGATGCCCAACAGCCACTTTTTGGATCCAGGTACCCGCGTCATGGCATCAGGCAGCATCAATACCTCTCGCACCTGGTCGCGCTGGGCAACAAAATGCTCCTGTCCGATACGAAAACCGATCCCGACCCATTCATCCGGGATCTCACCACTGCCCTTGCCGGCTACTGCACTGCGGCTGCGCCGCTCGATTTCCCGCAGCAGCTCGAACGGCCGGTCGACCAGGGTGGCCAGATCAGGCGCGGCGCTCATTTAGTCAGCCATCACCGAGTTAATCTTCTCGACGAGTTCCTTCTGCCCAACCGGCTTGACGATATATTCGACCGCACCCTGCCGCATGCCCCATATTTTGTCGGTTTCCTGATCCTTGGTGGTGATCATGATGACCGGGATATCGGACGTTCGGGGATCCTGGGTCAGTTTGCGGGTGGCCTGAAAACCATTCATTCCCGGCATCACCACGTCCATCAAAATGCAGTCAGGCCGCGATGCGCCCGCCTGACGTATGCCCTCCTCACCGCTGTCCGCGACAAGTGTCTCGAAGCCATCCTTCTCAAGCATGCTCTGAAATAGGTGCAGCTCTGTGGGCGAATCGTCGATTATCAGGATTACAGCCATCCTCAGTCCCTCATCTAATCTGGTTGGAAATTGCACCGAGCAATTCATCTTTCGTAAAAGGCTTGGTCAGATACTGCTCGGATCCCACAATGCGGCCACGCGCACGGTCAAAAAGGCCGTCTTTACTCGACAGCATGATGACGGGCGTTTCCTTGAAGACCTTGTTGTGCTTGATCAGGGAGCATGTCTGATAGCCATCCAGGCGCGGCATCATAATGTCCACAAAAATGAGGTCGGGCTGGTGATCCGCAATTTTCGACAACGCATCAAATCCGTCGATTGCGGTAAATACCTGGCAGCCCTCTTTTGACAACAAGGTTTCCGCAGTTCGACGAATGGTCTTGCTGTCGTCAACCACCAGGATTTTGAGACCGTTAAGACCTCGAGAAGCATTATTTGACACTGGATATCCTCGCCCAGTTGCCATCGCAAAATTGAGATGGCATCCCCAAAACTATTACAGCGGTGCGTCCGCACCGATTACGCGCCAGGCTCGACAGGCCCAAATCACGGCTAAGTTTCCATAATCTCCGCCAAGCAAAAAGACTTGTACCATATTGGCCAATATGCCGCCACGACGGGCCTCGTGGGCAGGATTTACGCGCGGAAATCTATCCTTTGACGAGCTACGTCGATCGCCAATCATTGACACGTCGCGCAAGCAAATTCCGCATCATCAAATTGCCAAACGCACCGGCGATTCATGCCGTCGGCGACTCCTTTGTCAGATTCAATCGCGCGATAACTTAAGGGTACGCGCTGCTATCCACTGGTCGAAGAACATTCGGTATAGTAGCCGGCCTCTGTGCCCAAGCCGTCCAGGATCAGGAATATGTCCTCCAGCAAACTACGCGTCGGTGTCGTCATGGACCCGATTGACTCGATAAATCCCGTCAAGGACAGTTCGCTGGCGATGTTGTTGGAGGCGAGTCGCCGAGAGGCCGAAATCCACTACATGCTGCAGTCCGATTTGCGCATGCTGGCCGGTGTTGCCCTCGCTCGATCCCGGATGTTAAGCGTTCGCGATGACGAAGTGGACTGGTTCGACCTGGGCCCGGCCACGGACATTTGTCTTGGCGATCTCGATGTCATCCTGATGCGCAAAGATCCACCCTTTGACATGGAATACATTTACACCAGCTATATTCTGGAGCGAGCGCAAGAAGCAGGGGCCCTGGTCGTCAATCGACCGCAGAGCCTGCGCGATATGAATGAGAAGGCCTACACCGCCTGGTTCCCCCAATGTGCGCCTTTGACGCTGGTCACACGATCTATGCCGGACATGAAAGACTTTCTGGCCGAACACCAGAGAATCGTAGTGAAGCCACTCGACGGCATGGGCGGCAAGTCCATATTCGTCGTGTCCGCAGGCGATAATAATGCCAACGTAATTTTCGAGACGCTGACGGACGATGGTGCGCGCTTTGCGATGGCACAGGTCTATATTCCCGAAATCAGTCTGGGCGATAAACGGATTCTGCTTGTGGACGGTGAACCGATTCCCTATGCGCTGGCGCGCATTCCCTCTGCCGATGATAATCGCGGCAACCTCGTGATGGGTGCGGTAGGCGAGGCCCGCGAGCTTAGCGATCGTGATCGCTGGATTTGTGACGAGATTGGACCGGTTCTAAAGGACCGCGGCGTGATATTCGCCGGAATCGACGTCATCGGCGACTTTCTGACGGAAATAAACGTCACCAGCCCTACCGGGATCCGCGAACTAGACCGCGCGTTTGACCTGAATATCGCAGGTGCCCTGTTTGACGCAATCGAGTCGAAAATGGCCTAGATTCGCCGTTTCCGGCAGATTATGGTGATTCAAGCGTGCGTCTGGCAGATCCGGCGGTACCAACCGGTGACCTGTGTCTCAATCCGCGCCCTCGGTGGCCGCTAAACTGGACAATTGATTGGTGGCCTGTGAGAGAATGAGGCTATCAGGGGTTTTCGGGCAAACCGCCTGCGTGGTCAATGGCTGAACAAGCGCATAAATCTGGCAACAACGCGTCGACCGAGTCCGTGGAACATGGATCGATCGACGATATAGTGCTGCAACGGCAACCGGTCCAGGACCGGCTGCCGCCAATGCTTTTTCTGGCCGCACTGGTGCACGGAATCCTCATCATCGGCATCACTTTCAATAGTGTTTTGGGCGACGAGTTCGCGGATGCAATCTCACTGGAAGTGACGATCGTCGCGGATCCTGATTCCAATGCACTGGAGCCCGATCGAGCGGAGTACCTCGCGCAGGCAAGCCAGGAGGGTGCCGGCAACACGCAGGAACAATCCCGGCCCAGTGCCCGTGCCGAAAGCATCGTGCCCGTCGACAATATTGGCATTGATGACGGAAACAGTCGCGAACAGCTCACTGCGGTCGAACGATTCTCCGATCAGTTGCTGAGTGCTCGCGCCGAGCAGGACTTCAAAGTATCAGACGATACCCGCGAAAATCCTTCGACCCTGGAATCCACCGCCGCAAATCTCGAAGCAGGAATCGAGATTACGATGCCGCTGCCGCAGGATAACGCGCCCAATCCGTTTATTCGTGACGAGAATCCACGCGAACTGGTTACCAGTGTCGATACCAAGGAATCGACGATTGCCGGTTACCTGAATCGCTGGAAAACGAAGATCGAGACGGTTGGCATCAAATATTTTCCCGAGGAGGCGCTGACTGACGGGGTGACCGGGAGCCCTACTCTCGAAGTTACCATCAGTGCTTCGGGTCAATTGCAGGAGGTCCTGGTGCGACGCTCATCGGGCTCCAAAGCGCTTGACCAGATCGCGCTCAGCATCCTGCGTCGCGCCGCACCATTTGACCCGTTTCCCGAGGCAGTGCGACTGGATTATGACCAACTTCGCTTCGCCTACAAATGGCAGTTCAATCACACAAGCATGCAGGCGACCGCCCGAGCCAATTAGCGGCTCAGCAATGTAACAGTCGTTCGACACGGCGGCAGCCAAAAGACAATCAAACCGCGCTTTCAGGCTGTGCGATAATCCAGCCATGCAATTGAAAGACTCCTTAAGCAATCAACTGTTGATCGCCATGCCGGGAATGGCAGATCCAAATTTCAGTACGACGGTGACGCTGGTCTGTGAACACAACACGGATGGCGCCTTAGGGATCGTAATTAACCGGCCGCTGACCATCAATCTTGGTGGACTCTTCGAACAACTCGATCTCGACGAAACGGACGCCACGGTAGCAAATCACCCGGTCCTGAATGGCGGGCCGGTCGCGCCGGAACGCGGCTTTGTGTTGCACAATCCTGTGGAGACCTTCGAAAGCACCGTTGCGGTATCACCGGATATCCAGTTGACCCTGTCACGCGACGTCATCGATGCGATGGCAGCTGGCGCTGGTCCTGAGCAATCTTTAATCGCACTTGGCTATGCAGGCTGGGACGCTGGACAGCTGGAGGCCGAAATGCTCAGCAATACCTGGTTGTCTGTACCCGCCAGCCCGGATGTAATATTTGACGTACCGTTCGGCGATCGTTGGGCGGTCGCCGCGAAGACGATCGGCATCGATATCAGCAAGATGTCATCGCATGCCGGACACGCCTGAAACCATCCTTGCCTTCGATTTCGGCAAGCGACGCATTGGCGTTGCGGTCGGCCAACAGGTGACGTATTCCGCAAGCGCCTTAAGGTTTGTGCGCAACGATCATTCCGGTCCCGACTGGCGACAGATCGACACGCTCATCAATGACTGGGGACCGCATCACCTGATCGTCGGTATGCCGATTAATGTCGATGGCTCAGCGCCCCCGATCGCCGCGGAAGTTCAAAAATTTATTCGCGACCTGGCTAGATATGAACTCCCGATTGAAGCGGTTGACGAACGCTATTCGTCACTCGAAGCAGAGCAGCAGCTGAAATCCGAACGCGCTGCCGGGCTTCGTGGACGTATAACGAAGGACATGGTTGATTCAGCATCAGCTGTACTTATCGCGGAACGCTGGCTGAAAAAAGAGTTTTAATCAGAGTAGAATGCGTGCGCCATGCCCGAATCCAAAAACGATAGCGCTATCGATGAAGCACAATTGCAGTCCACGCCAAGCGGCCAGCTAAAACATTTGCTCACCATCCGCGGATTGGCGCGCGAGCAAATAGTCGAACTACTCGACCGCTCTCAGGCATTTGTCATTGCGGAAGGTGAGACCGTGGTCAGGTCCACGGCGCTCCTTGGTAGAACGGTGGCAAACCTGTTTTTCGAACCGAGCACGCGGACCCGCGCGTCGTTTGATCTATCCGCGAAAAGACTCGGCGCCGACGTCTTGAATCTCGATGTGAATACCTCGTCGCGCAAAAAAGGCGAGAGTATTCTGGACATGATATACACGCTGCAGGCTATGCAGGTCGACGTGTTCGTGGTTCGCGATGCGGAAGCGGGCGTTCCCGCTTACATTGCGCGTCATGTAAACGATTTTGTCAGCGTACTGAATGCTGGAGAATCGTACGTTTCGCACCCAACTCAGGCATTGCTTGATCTTCTGACCATACGGCAACGGAAGGGCACATTTGAAAATCTCAATGTGACGATTGTTGGAGATATTGCGCATTCGCGAGTTGCGCGCTCTGTGTCGGAAGCGCTCACAACCATGGGCGTCGGTTCATTGCGACTTGTATCTCCAAAAGCACTCGCTCCAGACGCCCACGTGTTTCCAGACGAGGCAGTAATTACCGAGGATCTGGATGAGGGAATCGCCGGTGCGGATGTCGTCATGGCGCTGAGAATACAACGCGAGCGAATCGGAAACCTCGACGGAATTCCAGGTATTGATGAATATTTTTCTGCCTATGGCGTGAGTCACAAACGCATGCAGCGGGCAGCGCCGGACGCAATTGTCATGCACCCGGGCCCGATGAATCGGGGAATTGAGATTGAGTCGAGTCTTGCGGACAGTCCATGTTCCGTCATCAGGGATCAGGTCAGAAATGGCGTTGCGGTCCGCATGGCAGTACTTTCTGCAGTCGTTGAATCCCTTGATGGTCTGCGCAGGTGACAGCGACCCATCCAGCCAGTCGAGGCACCATATTTGTTGAAGATGCGCGCATCTTAGACGTCGCCGAATACCCCGGTGAGCAGTTTGTCATTCGCCTGGATTCTCCTCGCTGTGCTTCTCGTGCGACGGCCGGGAGTTTCATTCATATCCAGTGCGACGCAGCGATACCGATGCGACGACCACTCTCTATAATGCGAGTCAATGCAAGTGAGGGCTGGATCGAAATCCTCTTTAAAATTGTCGGTGAGGGCCTGCGCGCGTTGTCGGGGAAACAGCCCGGCGACGAAGCCAGCATTATCGGCCCAATCGGTCGTGGCTTCGAACCAGACAGGCATAGACCGCGGGCGCTGCTGATTGGTGGTGGCGTTGGAATTCCACCGATGATCTACCTTGCCGAAGAGTTGAAGAACGACGATCATTGGCGACCGCTGGTAATCATGGGCTCGGAGATTCCGTTCCCGTTCGATACTGCGCCTTCGTCAATCGACACGCCCTGGCTATCACCACAGATCAACTCAACCATGCCACTCCTCGAAGACTGGGGCATTCCAACCCGCCTGGCGACTTTGCAGGGTTATACGGGTTGTTACGCAGGATTCGTTACCGATCTTTCACGGGAGTGGCTAAAAACGCGGTCACAAGATGAGTTGGCTACCGTCAGCGTATTTTCCTGCGGCCCGACGCCGATGCTTGCAGCGGTCGCGAAACTCGCAAACGAGTTTCACCTCCCCTGCCAGGTATCGTTGGAGGAATTTATGGCCTGTGCGGTCGGCGGCTGCGCAGGATGCGCTGTCCGTGTGCAGACCGACCAGGGTCCCGCGATGAAAAGGGTCTGCGTTGATGGTCCTGTGTTCGACGCCACCACGATCTTCCCGAGGTAGAAAAATGCTGCAAAACTTTGAACGTTACCCGTTGACATTTGGCCCGACACCGATAGAAAAACTGGCCCGACTTTCCGAGCATCTGGGCGCAAATGTCGAAATTTTCGCGAAACGTGAGGACTGCAATTCGGGCCTGGCATTCGGCGGGAACAAGATTCGCAAGCTCGAGTACATCGTACCGGACGCCATTGCAGCGGGTGCAGACACGCTGGTCACTATCGGTGGGGTGCAGTCCAATCACACACGGCAGGTGGCGGCGGTCGCGGCGAAAATCGGGATGAAGTGTCGCCTGGTCCAGGAAAGCTGGGTGCCCTTCCAGGACGCAGTGTATGACCGCGTCGGCAATATCCTGATGTCGCGCGTTATGGGCGCCGAGATAGAGCTGGTCGATGAGGGTTTTGATATAGGCATTCGGGAAAGCTGGGAACGCGCACTCGAAGACGTCAAGGATAAAGGCGGTACTCCCTACCCGATTCCTGCCGGCGCATCAGTCCACAAGTTCGGCGGACTCGGCTTCGTAGGCTTTGCCGAAGAAGTGCGCGCACAGGAAGAAGCGCTGGGATTCAAATTTGATTATATCGTCGTCTGCACCGTTACCGGTTCTACGCACGCCGGTATGTTGGTCGGATTTGCGAAAGATGGTCGCGCCCGAAACATTATCGGCATTGACGCCTCCTGCACGCCAGAGCAGACTCACGCGCAAGTCCTCGACATCGCCCGAAATACTGCCAGTCTGATTGGTCTGGAGAAGGAAATCACCGCGGACGATGTCGTATTGAAGACGGAATATGCATACCCGGTCTACGGCGTGCCATCCGATGAAACGAATGCCGCAATGCGGCTGTGTGCACGTCTCGAAGGCATGATGACCGACCCCGTTTATGAAGGAAAATCGATGCAGGGCATGATCGACCTGGTAAGGAAAGACTTTTTCCCGTCAGGCTCGAAAGTACTGTATGCCCACCTGGGTGGTGTCCCGGCTATCAACGGCTACAGCTATATATACCGAAACGGATAGCCACGGCGTCATACCGCTCTCTTGCGGTACCGGTCACCGGTATTGATCGTTCAGACCCGCACCACTTTTTATAAGCGGTATGATTTTCTGCACGCGAGATTGTTTCGTCGCGCTTCTCTTGGCGTCACTGATGTAGTCGGAATATTCCCGCTGTTTGCCGGGCGTAAGTTCAGCAAACTTCGCTGCCGCATCCGTGTCTCTCTTTAGCGCTGACTGAAGCTCGTCGGGCATCCTGGTGGATTTCTTTTTCGCAGGTCCGATACTCTTGCCATCCTTGGCCAGTTGAATAGCCGCTTTGACGTATCGTTTGACAGTCGCAGGTTTAATGTCACGCGAAGAATGCATGCGCCATTGTCGTAGCGCTTTGGTCTTGCCTTCCTGCGCGTTAATGAGAACTTTTTTCTCATCCGGGAGCAACGCGCCCTGGTGAAACCAGAGGCCGAAGTAGGACTTGAACGCGCCAATGCTGACGATGTTCTTGTTTTCGTAGGTGTAGCAGGGGGCGCCCCATTTTATCTCTTCGGTCAGTTCGGTTCGCTGAAGAATATTGCGCAATCGAACCAGTTCGCCGCTCCAATGAGCCGCCTTGTCAATATAGTCTTCAACCGATTTTATGCGCCCCATCGTTTTACCCTAGTCTCAGCAGCCCGGGTCGTCAATGAAGTTCGACCAGGTTTTGCTATAGTTTTGCCTGCGAAAAATAAAACTAAACGCGCTGGGGGAATTTATGAGTCGTGCGATACGGATCAGTTTGTCACTGTTGTTGATGCCGTTAATGTCGGTCGGCGCGGATGAAGAAGTCGCGCCCGGGTTCAACGAATCAACTTTTTCAGGGCTTGAAATGCGGAGCATCGGGCCCGCCATGATGTCTGGTCGAATATCGGATATAGCGATCAATCCGGAAGATCCGAGCACCTGGTATGTCGGCGTTGGCAGTGGTGGTATCTGGAAAACCGAGAACGGCGGGACCACCTGGACCACGATCTTCGACGATCAGGACTCCTATTCGATTGGCTGTATAACGCTTGATCCCAACGACCCCGATACCCTGTGGGTTGGCACTGGCGAAAACGTTAGCGGACGTCACGTGGCCTATGGTTCGGGCGTGTTTCGCAGCCGAAACGGCGGTGCAACGTGGGAAAACATGGGGCTGACCGCCTCGGAGCACATCGGCATGATCCGCGTCGATCCGCGTGACTCAAGTATTATCTATGTCGCCGCGCAGGGGCCGTTGTGGTCAGGCGGGGGAGAACGCGGGCTGTTCAAGTCGACGGACGGCGGCGCTAGCTGGACCAAACTGCTCGGGGATGGTCTTGGAAACAGCAGCATTGACGATCAGTACACCGGCGTTTCCGAAGTGCATCTCGATCCGCGCAATCCTGACATTGTTTATGCAGTCTCCTGGCAACGATTTCGCAATGTTGCCGTTTTGATGGATGGGGGTCCCGGCTCGGGTATTCACAAATCTACGGATGGCGGTGCAACCTGGCGTCAATTGACCGAAGGATTGCCTGAGGAGGACTTGGGAAAAGTGGGATTCGCAATCTCTCCACAACAACCGGACGTTGTCTACGCGACGATTGAGCTGGCACACCGTAAAGGCGGCTTTTATCGATCGCAGGACGGCGGCGAGTCCTGGGAAAAGCGCAACGACTACCTGTCAGGCGGCACGGGCCCTCACTACTACCAGGAAATATTCGCGGATCCGCACCAGTTCGACCGTGTTTACCAGATGGATGTACGACTGCACGTCACGCACGATGGCGGCACGAATTTCGAAACGATGACGTCTGAAACCAAGCACGTAGATCATCACGCACTGGCATTTCACCCGCGCGACCAGGATTATCTGCTGGTCGGGAATGACGGCGGTGTCTACGAAAGCCTGGACCGCGGCACCACCTGGCGCTACATGGCTAATATGCCGATTTCCCAGTTCTACAAGGTAGCGGTTGACTACGACCTGCCGTTTTACAATGTCTACGGTGGGACACAGGACAACTCCAGTCTTGGCGGACCTCACCGCACCGACAACAACGTCGGAATTCGCAACGCTGACTGGTACCTGACCTTGGGCGCCGATGGACACCAGTCGGCAGCTGATCCTACGAACCCCAACATTATTTATGCGAACTGGCAGGAGGGGAACCTGACGCGCTACGATCGCGCAACGGGCGAAAGTGTCTATATCAGGCCGCAGCCGGGCGCAGATGAAGTTGAAGAACGATTCAACTGGGATGCGCCTATCCTGATCAGTCCGCACGATCCCGAGACCCTCTACTTCGCGAGTTTTCGTGTCTGGCGCAGTGACAACCGCGGCGATTCCTGGCAGTCAATTTCAGGTGATCTGACTCGCAATCAGGATCGTCTGCAACAGCCATTGATGGGCCGCCGGTGGAGCGTCGATTCCAACTGGGACGTATCGGCGATGTCGCAGTACAACACCATCACCTCTTTATCAGAGTCTCCTGTCGTGGCGGGGCTGATTTATGCCGGCACTGACGACGGATTGATCCAGGTCAGTGAAGACGGCGGTGCCAACTGGCGGGAAATCGACTCACTGCCCGGCGTGCCCGACTACTTTTTCGTCAACGACATAAAAGCCGACCTGCACGATGCAGATAGCGTTTATGTCGTGGTGGACGATCATAAGTCAGGAGATTTTGCACCTTACTTACTGAAGAGTGAAAACCGGGGCCGCAGTTGGCGAAGCATCGCGGCGAATCTGCCGGAGCGACATCTTTTGTGGCGACTGGTACAGGATCATGTGAATCCTGACCTGCTGTTTGTCGCCACGGAATTCGGGGTGTTCTTTTCCGTCGATGGTGGCGACGCCTGGACTAAGCTTGCCGGTGGTGTGCCCAATATCGCGTTTCGCGACCTTGCCATACAGACGCGCGAAGACGACCTGGTCGGTGCGACATTCGGCCGGAGTTTCTATGTGCTTGATGATTACTCTCCATTGCGCAGCGTCTCCGCCGATATGCTGCAGACCGGCTCCGTATTGTTTCCTGTCCGTCGCGCGCATTGGTATGTACCTAAACGGCCGCACTCATGTGCCACGGTAGGCTGCGTGGACAGCCAGGGGGATGCTTACTTTGTTTCGCCAAACCCGCCGTTCGGAGCCGTATTCACGTACTACCTGGCGGAAGCAAGACAAAGTCTGAAGGAGCAAAGGCAGGATCAGGAAAAGAATCTTGCACAAGCCAATGAAAACGTGACTTTTCCTGACTGGGACCGGCTCGACGAGGAAGCGTTAGAAGATGATCCGGCAATCGTCTTCACGATCACGGATAGCAGTGGCAACGTCATACGCCATATTGAAGCGCCCGCCAGCGCCGGCTTCCAGCGCGTCAATTGGGATTTGCGCTACCCTGATGTCAGTCCCTGGGTACCTGAGGAAGAGCGCAATCCAAATTCCAGTGCAGCGGGCGTACTGGCCGCTCCGGGTACGTACACAGTTAGTATGCAGCAGCGTATTGACGGTGTGCTGACCGACCTTGATCAATCCCAGGCATTTGAGGTTGAGTCGATTCGCAAACCGACGCTGACCGGCGGCTCACAGCAGCAGCGAATTGCTTTCCAGCAACGGGTCGATGAAATGCGACGAGCCGTTAATGGTTCGCTGAACTCCATTGACGAAGTTGTAGCGCAGCTCAATGCGATCAAGGAGATGTTACAAAACTCAACGGCGGACATGAGCCTGTATGCTCGTGCTAACTCTCTCGAAAAAGAGATAATTGGACAACGCGATCGCCTGTCTGGAAATCAGACGCGTGGCGCATTCGCAGTGAATCGCCCGGTGCCGATAACCGGCCGGCTGAGTCACGCCGCCTATAATCCGCATGCAAACGCGCACGGGCCGACCGCAACACAACGGGAGTCACTCGGTATCGCGCAGAGTGTGTACGACGACGTCGGCAGTGAGCTGACCCGTCTCGTTGATCGGGAGTTCAAAGCGTTGCTCGGCGCGCTTGACGCAGCGGGCGTTCCCTGGACGCCTGGCCGGGGCATCCTGATGCCAAACTAGTTCGCGCAACGCCGCATGGCGCTGGGTGAATCAGGTGCTGAGAGCGTTCAGGTGGGTGCCAGACGAGGCGCGCAGCGCCGAAAAAGCGGAGTTTATATTCAATACATGAGCATTCTGAGGCGGTGCGCAACCCCGCATGGCGCGGCTTGAATCACCTGCTGAGAGCGTTTCAGCGGGTGCCAGACAAGGCGCGCAGCGCCGAAAAAAGCGGAATGTATGTGTAATACATGAGCATTCTGAGGCGGTGCGCAACGCCCTATGGCGTGTGTTGATTTACGTGCTGAGAGCGTTTCAGCGGGTGCCAGACAAGGCGCGCAGCGCCGAAAAAGCGGAGTGTATCTTCAATACATGAGCATTTTGAGGCGGTGCGCAACGCGGTATGGCGCCCGCTGAAACGCTCTCAGCCGCCGAAATTGACCTTGGCTTCGAGGTTGGATCTGGAATCAGCATGCGACATGGCTTCTTCGAGCGTAATCGTGCCGTTCTTGTAAAGCTCAAGCAACGCTTCGTCAAAGTTCTGCATACCTTTTTCGCCGGATTCTTTGTGCGCATCTTTGACTTCTGAAATCTCGCCCTTGAGGATCAGGTCCTTGATGTGCGGGGTGTTGATCATCAATTCAACGGCAGCTACTCGCTTGCCTGTTCGCGCTCTTACCAGGCGCTGGGAGAGAATAGCGCGCAGGTAGTGCCCTAAGTCCATAAATACCTGCGAGTGCTGTTCCTGTGGGAACATATTGATAATTCGATCAAGCGTTTCCGGGGCGTTGTTGGAATGCAGTGTTGCCAGCACAAGATGCCCGGTTCCCGCCATGTCGATAGCGGACTGCATGGACTCCCGGTCCCTGATTTCGCCAATCTGCAGCACGTCAGGTGCCGCACGCATCGCGCTTTTTAATGCGCGGCCGTATGACTTGGTATCCAGCCCAACTTCTCGTTGATTGACGATGGACTGTTTGTTCGGATGCAGGAACTCGATCGGATCCTCAACAGTGATGACGTGTGACGATGTTTTCTCGTTGCGGTGGTTGAGCATTGCCGCGAGCGTCGTTGATTTACCGCTGCCGGTTGCGCCCACCATCAGGATCAAACCACGACGCAGCATAACCAGTTCTTTCATTTGCTCGGGCATGCCAAGCTCATCCAAGGTCGGGAGTTCTGCCGTTATGTAGCGCAGCACCATGGAAACGTTACTGCGTTGATGAAATACATTGACACGAAATCGACCCAGCCCCGGCTCGGAGATTGCGAAATCAATCTCAAGCTCGCGGGTAAACGTATCCAGCTGCTCTTCATCCATGAGCTCAATAGCTGCCTGCTTGACCATTTTTGGGGTCATTTCGAGCTTATTGACCGGCATGATCTTGCCGTCAATTTTAATTTTCGCGGGTGCGAATGGGGCGAAAAAAAGGTCGGAGGCCTTTTTTTCGACCATCAGTTTGAAAAGCGGTTTTACATTCATTGATTTACAAAGTCCGTATGACGGCTAGAAAGTACTGGCCGTGTCTTCTTCCATGATATTCAGGCTTTCCGACTGCTGGTCGGCAAGCGACGAATCGCGTTTGCTTTCGAGCTTGACGCGCAATCGCAGCTCGTTCTTGGAATCGGCGTTACGCATCGCTTCTTCATAGGAGATCACACTATCCTCGTATAGCGTGAAGAGCGCCTGGTCGAACGTCTGCATGCCAAGGCGCGTTGACTTGGACATGATTTCCTTGATCTGACCAACCTCACCTTTAAATATCAGGTCGGCAATCAGTGGAGAATTGAGCATTATTTCCATCGCAGCAATCCGACCGATTCCAGTTTCCCGCGGAATGAGTCGCTGTGAAATAAACGCCTTGGTGTTGAGTGACAGATCCATCAGGAGCTGCTGGCGGCGCTCCTCCGGGAAAAAGTTAATAATTCTGTCGAGTGCCTGGTTGGCGCTGTTGGCGTGCAGCGTCGCCAGACAGAGATGGCCTGTTTCAGCGAACTGAATGCCGTATTCCATCGTCTCCCGGTCCCGGATTTCGCCGATCAGAATGACGTCCGGCGCCTGCCGCAGCGTATTCTTCAATGCCGCATGCCATGATTCCGTATCGACGCCCACTTCCCGCTGGGTTATGACACAGCCATTATGTGGGTGGACGTATTCCACCGGGTCTTCTATCGAAACAATGTGGCCGCGAGAATTTTCGTTGCGATGTCCAATCATTGCGGCCAGCGTCGTTGATTTACCCGACCCTGTTCCACCTACAACGATACACAAGCCACGCTTGTTCATGACCACATCCTTCAGGATGGGCGGCAGATCGAGCGATTCAAGTGTCGGTATTTCTGTGGTGATTGTGCGCAGAACGGCGCCAACCATGCCCTGCTGAATAAACGCGCTGACGCGAAATCGACCGATTCCCTGCGGCGAAATGGCGAAGTTGCACTCCTTGGTCGCGTCAAATTCCTTGACCTGTTTGTCGTTCATGATGGAGCGCACCATCATTGCTGACTGGTCGGGTGATAGTGGCGTGTCAGTCGCCTTGTGAATCGTGCCGTCGACTTTTATCGCCGGAGGAAAACCGGTCGTCAGGAATAAATCAGACCCTTCCTTCTCAACCATTTTCTTAAGCAGGTTTTGCGTCAGTCGCACTGCTTGTTCGCGTTCCATTTACCTCTTCTCCTGTCAGGCAGACGAATTGCCAGTCGCCTTAGAAATTTTCTTTCATCACTGCGCGGAATCGCGCTTCTTCCTTGTTGATCAAACCTTTTTGCATGAGCTCGGCAAGATTCTGATCCAGCGTCTGCATACCTGATCCCTGTCCCGTCTGAATGGCCGAATACATCTGGGCGATTTTGCCTTCCCGAATGAGGTTTCGAATCGCCGGCGTACCGATCATAATTTCGTGCGCGGCGATTCGACCGCCACCGATCTTTTTCAGCAGGGTTTGTGAGATGACGGCGCGCAATGACTCGGACAGCATGGCACGTACCATCTCTTTCTCGGCAGCCGGGAATACGTCGACAATACGATCGATGGTTTTGGCTGCCGAGCTGGTATGCAACGTCCCGAAAACCAGGTGACCGGTTTCCGCACCCGTCAGCGCCAACCGAATGGTCTCGAGATCACGCAACTCGCCGACCAGGATGACATCTGGATCCTCACGCAGCGCCGAACGCAGCGCCTCGTTGAATCCGAGCGTGTCGCGATGCACTTCACGCTGATTGATCAGCGACTTCTTGCTCTCGTGCACGAACTCGATCGGATCCTCAATGGTGAGAATATGATCTGGCTTGTTGTCGTTAATGTAATCAACCATCGCGGCGAGCGTCGTCGATTTGCCACTGCCGGTAGGTCCCGTGACCAGCACAATGCCGCGAGGATGCATCGACACGTCCTTGAATATTGCAGGCGCACCCAGGTCATCCAGCGAGAGAATCTCCGAAGGAATGGTTCTGAAAACGGCGGCTGAGCCACGGTTCTGATTGAAGGCATTGACGCGGAAACGGGCCAGTTTCGGGATTTCGAACGAAAAGTCAGTTTCAAGGAATTCCTCGTAATCCTTGCGTTGCTTGTCATTCATGATGTCGTACACCATGCTATTGACGTCTTTGTGGGTCAGTGCCGGCATGTTGATTCGTTTGATGTCGCCATCAACGCGGATCATTGGCGGCACGCCGCCGGACAGGTGAAGGTCAGATGCGTTGTTCTTAACGGTAAATGACAACAATTGGGCAACGTCGACGGCCATGCTTCTCCCTCGGAATCTGGCTGGTCCGACTTACCATAACCCGGACCCACTGGCTGACTAGTATAGCGAAGCACCCGGAGCAAAACGTGATTAGAGTCACGGAAAACTTTCGAAAAATCCAAGATTTGCTGGCGAAAGCTGCCCTGCAGGCCGAACGGTCTCCAGACCATATACGGCTTTTGGCGGTCAGCAAGAAAAAGCCCCTAGAGGCCATTTTGGAGCTTGCTGAGGCTGGCCAACGCGACTTTGGCGAGAATTTCGTCCAGGAAGGCGTGGAAAAAATCGTAAATTCCGGGCGAAACGACCTGACGTGGCACTTCATCGGCCATCTGCAATCCAATAAAACCCGTGCTGTCGCGGAGCATTTTCAGTGGGTGCACACCGTCGATCGAATCAAAATAGCGCGTCGACTGTCGGCCCAGCGACCCCACTTTGCTGGAGACCTCAATGTGTGTATCGAGGTCAATATTGACCATGAAGATCAAAAATCAGGGGTTCGGCCTGACGACGTCGCGGAGCTTGCTAAAGCCATCACCGAACTTTCTCGCCTGAAGCTGCGCGGGTTGATGTGCCTGCCTGCCATTCGGACCGATCCGGAGCAGCAGAGAGTTCCCTTCGCGGCGATGAACGCGTTGTTTCATTCGCTTGTTGCAGAAGGCATTGAGCTTGATACGCTTTCAATGGGTATGTCGGCGGACTATGCTGCGGCCATCAAAGAAGGTGCGACAATTGTACGGGTTGGAACCGCGATTTTCGGGGCCCGGGATTAGTGCGGCTACCGATCAGGGTTTGCGTGAACTGCGGTGTGCGAAAATGATTGATCGACTATCTGATTTCGAAGACTAAGTGGGCGGAGCAACAGGATGATTAGTAGTAAGGTTGGTCTGATTGGCGGCGGCAACATGGCGCGTGCAATCGGCGGTGGTTTACTTCGGGGCGGCATGCGGGCGACTGACCTGCTAATTGCAGAGCCCGACGAAGCACAGTGTGATCGCCTCCGCCAGGAGCTTTACGGCGCCATGGTGACCAATGACAACAAGACGGTCGCCCGAGACTCGGATGTCCTGCTATTCGCCGTCAAACCGCAAATTTTGAAACTCGTTTGTGAACACGTGGCAACAGATGTACAGAAATCCAGGCCGTTAATCATGTCGATTGCTGCCGGTCCGCGCAGCGACGACATTGACGCATGGCTGGGTGGGGGGCTGTCCGTCGTGCGCGTCATGCCGAATCAGCCGGCTCTGATCGATCAGGGCATCTCTGCCCTGTATGCGAACGAACGCACCTCGGATGCCAGGCGCGCGCTGGCGGAAAAAATCATGACGGCAGTGGGTCACGCTGTCTGGCTGGATTCCGAATCCAAAATGGATGCTGTTACTGCGGTATCAGGTACCGGCCCCTCCTATTTCTATCTTCTGATCGACGTCATGATTGAAGCCGCCAAAAGATTCGGCATTGACGCCGAAACGGCAAGAACGCTGGCTGTCGAGACTGCACGCGGTGCAACAGCGCTTGCCGCTGCCGAAACGGAATCCATGCCTTCATTAATTGAGCGCGTACGATCACCGGGCGGCACTACCACGGCGGCTTTCGAGTATCTTGACCAGAGAGATGCCCGCGGAATTTTTTCGACGGCCATCGATGCTGCTGAAGCGCGAGCAGCTGAACTGGCACGTGAGGCCAGTAGCGCCAGTTCAGGGACAGACCAATGACACAGGCACTTTATTTCATCGTCAAGACACTCGCCCACCTTTACCTGCTGCTTTTCGTCTTGCGATTCTGGTTACCGATCCTGAGAGTTGATTTTCGAAACCCGGTTGCCCAAGCCATCCTGCGACTGACATCGCCGCTTGTCATTCCACTGCGGCGAATTGTCCCCGCGGTAGGGCGGGTGGATACGGCCACGGTATTTGTCGCACTGGCCATTGAGTGCATCGTCGTATTTCTGCTCTTGTCAATCCGCGGCGGGACAGCCGGACTCGAATATATTGTTGCCACCGCTTTTTTTGAGCTCGCGATAATCAGTCTGAATATGTTTTTTTTCTGCGTTCTGATCAAAATCATTCTGAGCTGGGTGGCGCCGCAGACACATAGTCCGGTGACTGCGATGCTCACGACCATATCAGAGCCGATCCTGCGGCCATTCAGGCGATTGCTGCCACCGCTTGGCGGGCTGGATATCTCACCAATATTCGCCATTGTGCTGCTGCAGGCGGCCGTCATTGTTCTGCAGAATTACAAGCCCCTTCCGGTTTGAAACGCATCCTGGTCCCGGTCCGCGTGTAGTCCGGCAACAGCAAGCGTGAAATCGATGGCCTGGTCGATGGCCGCGTACGTATCCGCACTCCTTCGCCGCCGACGGAAGGGCGCGCCAATTAGGACGTGGCATCTCAGCTGGCGAACGCGTTGCAGGTAACGCTGTCCCGGGTAACATTGAAGGCGGGTGCAAAAAACCGGAACAAGACGAATGTGGTGATGGGACCGGCCTTATTTCCTGCATGGTACGAGGACGGCGCCTTCAGGTAAGGCTGCCAATCCGCTATAGTCGGACGACGGTCCGAACGACCTGACAGGGAGAGTAAGAAGATGAGAACCTGTAACACTATCGCCGCGCTTGCATCTGTCGCCATACTCGCTGCTTGCGGTCCAGGCGAAGACGCGACCGTTCCCGAGGCAGAGCCAGCCGGCGCGTCATTCAAGGATATTGGCAGCCACGTTGTCCATTTCAGCGCACAATCAACCGATCAGCTGCCGACACGCGTCGCGCAGCAATACGGCATTGTCCGCAGCAAAAACAGGGCGATGCTCAATGTGTCCGTTCTGGAAGCTGGATCGAATTCTCCGGTGACTGCCGACGTTACAGTCAAGACGGTCAATCTGACTGGCCAGCTAAAAAACGTGACGATGAGAAAAATCGAAGAGCAGGAAGCGATCTATTACATTGGCGAAACACCAGTCGCTAATCAGGAGACCCTGATATTCGACATCAGTGTCAGGCCCGATGGCGCCGAAGAAACGTCCGAAATGCGCTTTAAGAGACAGTTTTATACGAATTAGGGACTATCCCGAATAACCCGAAGGGCCAGAGTCCGATGGCGAACTCTGGCCCTTTTTCGTCGTCTTTTTGATTTTATGCCCTAAAAAACAGCTAAAAAGCGAATTTTGGGTTACTGCTTCAGTCATCTTGTGCTATCGTCGCGCCGCTTTGGTACGGGCGGCACGTCTTCACTTGCGAATTCGTCCGGCCCGTTTTTGTTCTTCTATCAGGAGTTACTTTTTCATGGCAGTAAAAAAGAAAGCCGGCGCAGCTAAGAAGCCGCCGACAAAATCAGAGATTTATAGCAAGATTGCTGAAGACACCGGTCTTACCAAAAAAGACGTCGCCGCAGTGTTTGATTCGCTCTCCGGGCAGATCAAAAAGAACCTCGGCGGCCGTGGTGGACCAGGGATATTCACGGTTCCCGGACTGATGAAAATGAAGGTCGTGAAGAAGCCTGCCAGGAAGGCAAGAATGGGTATAAACCCGTTCACCAAGGAAGAGGTCATGTTTAAGGCCAAGCCAGCGTCAAAGTCTGTCAAGGTTTTGGCACTGAAGGGTTTGAAAGATATGGTGTGATCTCTGCTGAGATTTCGCCTGTGAAAGCCGGAGTTCGTCTCCGGCTTTTTTCATTTGCAAGAAATTGATGCGCGGAGTCGAGGCCAAGCACTGAAGATCAATCCGCGCCGGGCTCATGTGCATTGATTTGCAGTGCGGGCGGATTGGGCTTTTTTTATCCACAAGAACTAATGTGCGGAGTCGAGGCCAAGCACTCAAGATCAATCCGCGCCGGACAGGTGTGCACTAGTCGGACATGCAGGCGGATTGGGCTTTTTTCATTTACAAGAAATTGCTGCGCGGAGTCGAAGCTAAGCACTGAAGATCAATCCGCACCGGGCTTATGTGCCTTGATCCTTACTGCGGGCGGATTGGGCTTTTTTTATCCACAAGAACTTAATGTGCGGAGTCGAGGCCAAGCACTCAAGATCAATCCGCGCCCTGCAGGTGTGCACTGGTCGGACATGCAGGCGGATTGGGATTTTTTCATTTACAAGAAATTGCTGCGCGGAGTCGAAGCTAAGCACTGAAGATCAATCCGCACCGGGCTTATGTGCCTTGATCCTTACTGCGGGCGGATTGGGCCGATTCAAGTT
>JBPCYD010000321.1:0-3576 GCA_051007895.1 Woeseiaceae bacterium | reverse complement strand
CAAACTCGACGCCAAGTCCGGAACATTTGATACCGCCGAACGGTATGTGCGGCGCGATCTCGCCATGCTTGTTGATCAGAACTGTACCAGCTTCGAGCCGCGCCGCGACCCGGGCCGTTTCTTCCTTATCACTTCCCCAGACTGACGCATCAAGGCCAAAGTCCAGCGCATTGGCGCGGGCGATGGCGTCGTCAATGTCAGTATAAGTGATGATCGGCAATACAGGACCGAACTGTTCTTCGTCGACCAGTCGCACGCCGTCCGATACGCCCGTTACAAACGTGACAGGGTAGAAGTAATTCGGACCACCTGTAGGCTCACCGCCGAGAACACATTGTCCACCATTTGCTTTGGCATCTTCCACCAGTTCTACCACCCGTTTGAACTGCCTTTCGTTTTGCACCGGCCCAAGCAGACTGCCTTCTTCCATGCCGTCTCCCATCGGTATGTTGCCGGCAAAACCCACCAGCGCTTCCACCGTTGCATCCAGATCATCTTCATGCACATAAAGCCGCTTCAATGCGCCACAGGTCTGGCCGGAATTGATCATCGAACCAAAAAACAGGCCTTCCGCGAACTTTGCCGGATCCTCGCCCTGCAGCATGATGCCGGCATCGTTGCCGCCCAATTCCAGCGTCACCGGAGTGACTCCTTTGGCCGCACTCGCCATGACTTTCTTGCCGGTTGCAATCGAACCCGTAAATACGATCTTGTCGATGCCATCATGATTCGTGAGTTCTGCACCCAACTCATCCCCACCGGAGATGACGTTGACAAGACCAGGTGGAAGAACCTCGTTAAACAATTCGATCATGCGCAGCGTGCTCAAAGGCGTATAGGGCGATGGCTTGATTACGACCGTGTTACCGGTGCGGATTCCGGGCACGATGTGCCAGATTGCAATCATCAATGGCCAGTTCCATGGCGTGATCGAGCCAACGACGCCGAGCGGAACGCGCTTTTGCGTGACATGTCGCTCGTCACTGTCCTCGATAACCTTATCCGGCAAGCTGAGTGTCGCGGTAAAACCTGCCCAACCTGCTGCTCCGCCCAGTTCGAAGTTAGAACCCAGTCCACCGAGAGGTTTTCCCTGTTCTTTTGTAAGTAAAGTGGCCAGTTCCTCTGCGTGTTCAGTGCAGACACCAGCGATGGCATTACACGCATTAACGCGCTCCTCTTCGCTCGAGTAACGCCAGGACTCAAACGCTTTTGCCGCGGCAGCTACCGCCTGGTCGAGGTGTTCTTTCGTGCCAACCGGCATCTGGCCTACAACTTCTTCCGTGTTGGCGGGGTTTCGAACATCAACGTAGGAATCGGCAGAAACCGTTTTTCCACCGATTGTCATCTCATACTTCTTGCTCATCATGCACCTCGTTTTATTTTTTCAAATAACTTTCGGCGAGCTCACAGGCCGATGACAATAACATCGGAGTCAGCTCACGCGCCGTCTCTGTTTCATGGCGGGTGTGAACCCAGCCAAGGTAAGTAAAACCGCGTGCCAGGAAATGCAGCGGCAATGATTCCAGTTCTTCATCGTTCAATTGGCGATGCATGCGATAACCTGCGATCAACGCATCCTGCGCCCGATCGAAATAGGATTCGCCCAGGATAAAGTAAAGCGATGTTGCCAATTCGAAAAGATGCCAGCCGAATCCGGCGTCATCAAAATCGATGAGCCGCACATCGTCACCATCGACCATTACGTTTTCCGGCGCGAAGTCCGCGTGAATCATGCTGTAGTTATCAGCCGTTTTGTGCAATTGACTGAGATCGGCAAAAACCCTGTCGCGCCCTCGAACCAGCAAGTCAGCTTCGGACTTCGAGGCGGCAGCGAGTTTCCAGAACTGGCCCCAGAATGGATCTTCCCCAGCGAGCCCCTCGGCATCCCAGGCGTGTCGCACGAAGCCTTGTGGCAACCGCCAAGAAACCGCCTGGTTGTGAACGCGCGCCGCGAGCTCACCAAGCGCCCGGTAGGTAGCATCGACCTCCGTTTCGTCGGCCACGCCCTCTTCGACCGACCCTAACTGCTCGCCATCGATCCATTCAAACAGGTCAACCTGGATTTCCCCGGGCAACCCTGCGCCTGAGTAGCCAACAAATAGCTCCCCTGATGCCGCCGGTATGAGATTGGGCACCATCACACCGGCATCCGACAATGCCTGCATCCACTGCAGTTCGGAGCGCAATTCATCGTCCGAGTGGTAACCGTGCCGGTGCAGGCGCAATGCCGCCCTGGTCCCGTTGTAGTCGACCCGAAACACAGCGTTTTCGCGGTGCTTGATCAGGTCCAGCGACGCACCCTCGATATCCCAGCGGGACAGCGCATTGCGGCCTGCATCCTCGAGACGCTGCACCTGTTCTGCCGGGGTAGTTTCGTAGAAGTCCGTCATGCCGCTGCCAATACTTCATCAAGCGTCGAGATCATCAAATCCGCATTGTCCTTCGAGAAACACAAGGGCGGGCGCAGCTTGAGTACATTGTCGTGCTCGCCAATCTTGCTCATCAATACGCCGTTGTCGCGCATGCTGTTGACGACCTTCTTTGCCGCGGCTGCATCGGGTGTCTTGGTTGCCCTATCGGAGACCAGGTCGATACCAAAAAACAGCCCTGAGCCGCGAACGTCGCCGACAATGTCGTGTTTCGCCTGCAACTTCTTGAATTCCGTCAGGACGTAGTCGCCGACCTGGGCCGCGTTATCGACCAGGCCTTCGTTGTCAATTACATCGATCACGGCGTGCCCCGCAGCACAGGAAACCGGATTACCGCCAAACGTATTGAAATACATTTCGTGCTGACGGTAATTGTCTAGCAGTTCGCCGCGAGCAACCACGCCGGAAATCGGGTGGCCCGCCCCCATGGGCTTGCCCAGCGTCACGATATCGGGAATGACGTTACTCCACGTATGCCCCCACCAGGTTCCGGTGCGGCCAAATCCCGACTGCACCTCGTCAGCAATATAGAGACCGCCCGCGGCACGCACATGCCCTATTGCTTTCTCCATGTAACCAGCGGGGATATTCGGAAGTCCTTCGTTCGCAAAAATCGGGCAAACCAGCATACCGGCAAACTTGATTCCGGCGTCCGCAAATGACTCGATCGCAAGTTGAACTTCGTCTGCATAGGCATCTGCCAACGCGTCCCCGTCGAGATCATTTAGCGCCCGGTACGAATCCGGCCAGGGCACCATGCGGATGTTTTCTCCATAGCCGCCAACGGGTTCGAATATGGAACTGAGTTGCGCAACGGCGCTTGTGTTGCCGTGGTAGGTCGCGTTGGTGCAGATAAAACCGTCACCGCCAGCATTAACCCTGGCAATCCTGAGCGCAAGATCGTTCGCTTCACTGCCAGTACACGCAAACGCTACTCGATCGAGACTGTCATCGAATTTTGCGAGTAATTTTTCCGCGTAGTCGAGGATGTTTTCGTGCAGGTAGCGCGTGTGCGTGTTGAGTCTCTTGGCCTGGTCGCACAGGGCGCCGACAACGTCGGGATGACAATGACCAACACAAGGAACGTTGTTATAGCAATCCAGGTAGCGTCGATCGTCGGCATCGTATAGCCACACGCCCTCGCCCC
>JBPCYD010000320.1:0-27034 GCA_051007895.1 Woeseiaceae bacterium | reverse complement strand
AATTCTGCAGCCGCCTGAACGCTGACAGGATTCGCGTTGTAACTGTCGTCGTACAGCACAGCGCCGCTATCGCTGCGCACCGATTGCAGTCGCCCCTGAACAGGTTGCACAGCTTCCAATCCGGACTTTATCTGTTGTTCGGATACGCCAACCGCCCTTGCAATCGCGGCGGCAGCGCAGGCGTTGAGAACGTTATGCTTTCCCTGCAACGAGAGTGCGACAGGAAACTCGCTGTCGGGCGTATGCAGAATGAAATCAGATCCTGTGTACGTCGCCTCGATTGCACTGGGATGCACGTCAGCCTCAGCGCTGAGCCCGAAACTGATCACTTCGGTATCGCCGGTTAACGACTTCCAATAGTCAAAATAGTCATCGTCAGCATTCAGGATTGCGCACTGCGGCTTTTCTGCTCCCGAGAGAATCTCGCCTTTCGCCCGTGCAACGCCCTCCACCGAACCAAATCCTTCGAGATGCGCGGGCGCCGCATTGGTTATGGCGACAATCCTGGGCGCTGTCAGCGAGGTCAGGTAAGCAATCTCGCCAGCATGATTCGCACCCATTTCCATTACGGCGTACCGATGTGCTTCTCCGATTCTGAGCAACATGAGTGGCACACCGATTTCGTTGTTAAGGTTCCCATGCGTTGCAATCGTTTCCGCAGACAACGACAGGCAGCTGGCCAGCAGCTCTTTAAGCGTGGTTTTGCCGTTACTCCCGGTTATGCCGATGACCGTCGCCTGCATCTGCTGCCGCCATCCGGCAGCCAGCTGGCCGAGCGCATCCAGCGTATCGTCGACAACGATCGTTGGCAGGTCCGTATCGATCTCACGTGGAACGACCGCGCCCGCAGCCTTGCCTGCAGCGGCAGCGTCGACGAATTTCGTGCCATCAAAATTGGGACCCTGGAGCGCAACGAACAATTCACCGGGCTTGAGCGATCTTGAATCCGTGCTCACGCCGCGGAAGCTGACGTCGGCGCCATGCAACTGACCGTGCATTGACTTTGCTGCGTTTGAAAGCGTGCCAGTCATCATTGCTCGTCCGCACCTGAATGAGCACGCTGCTCAAGATTGTGCGTCGCGACTTCTACATCGGAAAAATGATGCGTTTCGGTTCCTATTACCTGGTAATCCTCGTGACCCTTGCCCGCTATCAGAATTGTGTCGCCGGCACTGGCGCAATGAATCGCATGTGCGATGGCATCGCCACGATCCTCGATCGAGATCGTATCGGCATGCATGCCTTCAAGAATTTCAGCAATGATCTTTGCCGGAACTTCGGTACGGGGGTTATCGCTGGTCACGACCGAAATGTCCGCCAACCGACCGGCGATCTTTCCCATCATTGAGCGCTTGCCCCGATCGCGATCGCCGCCGCAGCCAAATACGCACCAGAGCTGCGCACTGCAATGTCCGCGCAACGCTTTGAGTGCCGCCTCCAGGCTCGCTGGCGTATGTGAATAGTCAACGTAGACCGTTGGCAGAATTGCGTCAGTCGCAGCCTGCACTCGCTGCATTCGTCCCGGCGGAGCGCACACATTTTCCAGCACATCGCACGCATCGTTTAGCGACACGTCGTGGCACAGCAGGCAGGCGAGCACTTCTGCGGCGTTGGCAACATTAAACTCACCCGCCAACGGCAGCGAAAGATCGGCATCGCCCCACGATGTCGCAAAGGAGATATTCGAACCTGCGGGAGTAGCAACAATCGACCGCGCAAAAACATGCAGTCGTCCATCGGTTATGCGGTCAAACCGGGTCGACACCGCGATGACATCCTGGCCACAGCGCTCCGCCAGCTCCGCGCCGAATTCGCTGTCCAGACTGACGATTCGATGGCGTACGTCGTACTCGAGAAATAGCCTGGCCTTCGACTCGAAATAGTCACGCATGCCGCCGTGATAATCGATGTGATCACGACTGAGATTGGTAAAAATCGCGGTATCGAATTTAACCCCGTCAACCCGACGTTGCTCGAGTGCGTGCGAGGACACTTCAATCGCCGCGTAACCTGCTCCCTCGTCGCGAAAACTGGCGAGCTGTTCATGCAACTCAACGCACGGCGGCGTCGTCATTGAAGTCTCGCTGGTGGTGACGGACATGCCACCGCCAAGCGTTCCAACATAGCCACACTTGCGATCCAGCGCCTGCAGGCATTGCTGAACGAGAAACGCGACCGTCGTTTTTCCGTTAGTGCCAGTGACGCCGACGACCTGCAGGTCTTCCGATGGGTTCGAGAACCACCGGTTCGCAATCTCCCCGAGTCGACCTGACAATCCATCGACGCCGATGGTAGGGACGATACCGGGCACATCCGTTTGCGGGTCCTTATGCGTTGACGAATCCCACACGACAGCGGATATACCCGCAGCGACTGCCTGATCGAGGTAATCGAGACCATGCGAAGTCGCTCCCTGGCACGCGAGAAACACATCGCCAGGCCGCAGTAGCCGGCTATCGGCAGTGATCCCCGAAATCGGTACGGGCGGCGCAGCAACTATCCCCGCAAGCAAATCCTGCAGCGTGACGATTGAAGTCAGGGATTCGGCAGGCATGCTCATTGACCCATGGCCTGAACGAGACTGCCGTCGGTCGACGTGCCAGATGCGTCGGGCGGAACGGCAAGCAATCGCAGCGACTCTGACATGACGCTCGAAAAGACCGGCGCGGCAACCTCGCCACCGTAGTATTGATCGCCTGTCGGTTCGTCGATGATGACCACGGCCGCCAGCTGTGGATCGCTGGCTGGCGCAAGCCCCGCGAACACAGAAAAATATTTATCTTCGGAATACCCGCCAGGCGCGAATTTCCAGGACGTTCCGGTCTTACCCGCGATGCGGTAGCCGTCGACACCGGCGGCGCTGCCGGTTGCCCCGGGTTGAACAACCTGTTCCATCATGTCGCGGACGGACTCGGCCGTTTCCGCACTAAGCACTCGCACCGCTTCGCCCGGCTGTTCCAGCCGAACCAATGACACAGGATGCACCTGGCCAGCACCACCGAGCGCTGCATAGGCCTGCGTCAGCTGCAATGGCGTGACAGAAACACCGTAGCCGTATCCCAATGTTGCCTGGCTGATTTTTCGCCAGTCATTGTAGTGCGTCAGCAGCCCCGCTGACTCGCCGGGAAAACCACTGGACGTCAACGTGCCGAGGCCGAATTTGGTCATTGTCCGCCACAGCTGGTCGGGCTCAAGCGACATCGCAACTTTCGTGGCGCCGACATTGCTGGAGCGTGACAATACGGTCGTCAGACTGATGCGACCGAGATTGCGCGGGTCCTCGATTTTTTTCGGCCCAACCACAACGAAGCCGGGAGAGGTTTCCACCATGCTGCTTGCACGATACCGGCCGCTTTCCAGTGCGGCTGCCATGATTAATGGTTTGATGCTCGAACCCGGTTCGAAAATATCGGTAATGGCGCGGTTGCGATAGCGCTCCGCAGAGTACTGCGAACGGTCGTTCGGGTTGTACGATGGTTGATTAACCATCGCCAGGATCTCTCCTGACTTGATATCGAGAATCACGACTGAACCGGATTCTGCTTTGTGCTGCTGTATCGACGCTTTCAAGGTGCGATAAGCAAGATACTGAAGGCGCAAATCGATACTGGAACGCAGATCTTTGCCGTGACGCGGCGGCTTAATGCTCGCGACGTTTTCGACGGATCGTCCCATCCGATCTTTCAACACCCGCTTCGAACCGGACTCGCCGGCAAGCCAGTGGTTAAAGGCAAGTTCGAGTCCTTCCTGACCGTCATCATCGATATTGGTAAAGCCAACCAGGTGGCCGGTTACTTCACCCGCCGGATAGTAGCGTCGGTATTCTCGCTGGGAATTTACACCGGGCAATTTGAGTGCCAGGACCTGGCTTGCCTGCTCGGGATTGAGGTGCCGTTTCAGGTAGAGAAACTCCTTATCCATGCTGCGCGTGATGCGCCGCATCAGCAGCTCTGAATCGAGATCCAGGAGACGTGCCAGCTCAGGCACCCTATCCACCGCGGCCGCAAGCTCTTTCGGGTTCGCCCAGACGCTATCGACCGGCGTACTGATTGCCAGCGGCTCGCCATTACGATCCGTAATCGCGCCGCGATGGGCAGAAATATTTTCTGTTCTCAGGTGGCGACTATCTGCCTGACGATTCAGAAAGTCTTTATTGAATACCTGCAGATGCACCGCACGTGCGCACAAAGTGCCCGCCGACAACACAAAGAACGCTATTACCAGTGATGTCCTTCCGGTAAATCGCCTTGCGGCCTGTTGTTTTGTTTTCCGCGCTCGACTCATTGACGTTCTATGACATTAATTTCTGTTGACGCGGGTCGCGCCAGGGACAGTTCTTCGGCGGCTACACGTTCTATGCGCGCATGATTCGCCCAGGTGCTTTGTTCGATCTGGAGTTGCCCCCACTCGATATTGAGTTTGTCTCTTTCTGCAGTAAGGCCCTCCAGTTCCACAAACAGTTTCCGCGATTCATGTTTTGTATAAACCATTGCAATCGCGGCTATTACGCAAACGACAGCGAATATCGCCGTTAGCAGTAACGGTTGGCCCTGCTGCTTCAAGCGCATGACAAGCGTTCCGCAATTCGCAGGCGAGAGCTCCTGGCACGAACATTGTTCGCAATTTCTTCGTCGCTCGGGCCAATCGCCTTGCCTATCAGTTTTAATTGCGGCCTGTGTTCGGGTGGAACGTCCGGCATGCCGCGATAAGGTTCCGCCTCGCGCGAGTGTTCACGCATGAACCGCTTGACGCGACGGTCCTCAAGCGAGTGAAAGCTGATGACGCACAAACGCCCTCCCGGGCGAAGCAAGTCGATCGATGCTTCCAGTGCGCGCTCGAGCTCTGCAAGTTCGTTATTGATATGAATTCGAATAGCCTGAAACGTTTTCGTTGCGGGATGGCGCTTCTGGCCTCGTGCAGGCACTGCCTGCCGTACTATCTCTGCAAGCTGTGCAGTGCGTGTAATCCGGGCCACGGATCGTGCAGCGACTATTGCCCGGGCGATGCGCCCGGAAAAACGTTCTTCACCATATTGTTGCAGGACTCGTTTCAATGTTCGCAATTCCACTGTGGCAATCCAGTCAGCCGCGCTTTCACCTGCTGATGGATCCATTCGCATGTCGAGGGGTCCGTCGGCTTGAAAACTGAAGCCACGCTCGGCTGTATCCAGCTGCGGTGATGAGACCCCCAGATCGAGTAACAGGCCATCCACTTTTCCAAGCATTTTTCTGTCGATCGCATAACGCCTGACTTCCGAAAATTCGCCATGTTTAAGTTCCAGTCGAGGATCGTTTCGCAGGGATTCAGGCGCGGCGCTGATAGCCTGGGGGTCACGATCGATTGCCAGCAGGTAACCGTCGGGTCCCAGGTTGTTCAGAATCGCGCCAGAATGACCCCCTCGGCCAAACGTTCCGTCGACGTACCAGCCATCAACCTTCAGGTTCAGCCCGGCTATAGCCGGGCCCAGTAGAACCGGTACATGGTGACTGGCACCTTTTGTTTCTTTTGTCACACCGCCAGAACGGAATCAGAGAGTGAGCGTCTCAAGTTGTGCTGATAGATCGGCGTTTTCGCCATCGTTCAGCCACCCGTCTCGAGTCTCGTTCCAGCGCGTCTCGTCCCAAAGCTCAAACCGGTTTCCCTGACCGAGAAGGACAGCCTGTCGATCCAGTCCGGCGAACTCGCGCAATTCCCGCGAAAGCAGGATTCGTCCGTGTCCGTCGATTTCGACCTCGGTGGCATGTCCAACCATTAGCCGCTGCAGGCGGCGAGCCTTTTGATCCAGGCTCGGCAGGCGCATCAGTTTTCGCTCGATTTCTTCCCATTCGGGAAATGGATAAATAAGGAGGCAGTAATCCCTGTCGACGGTGGCAACCAACTGGCCATCGCAACGCGCAGCAATCCGGTCCCGGTAACGGGTCGGTATTGCCAGGCGCCCTTTGGCATCCAGCGTGACTTTGGTGGCCCCACGAAACACGATTGTTAGTCAGGGTGCATGGACGGCGCTTCCTATGCTCAATGAGCCCGGCACGCGTCATTTGCCCCTTTCCTCCCACTTTTCTCCACTCTTGGCCACTATATTCGGGCCCTCGTGCAGCGTCAACCGACAAATTCAATTATTTGTTGTTGTACAGGGACTTAGGGGCTAATCGGTGGCCCAATCCTGACGAATTGTGGCGCGGTTTAGGAACTATAAATCAAACAGTTATGTGCAATTTCTCGATTATCAGTAAGTTTCGGGTCGCCAGACGGCGACAGCGCTGGCTTTCAGCGATTTCTGGCCGAGTTCAGCGCAATCACCGCAAAGCCGCCGTATCGATTCGCGTAATTTCATTATAACTTATTGATTTATAAAGAGAAAGAAAGAGCCGGCCGTAAGCCGGGTTCTGTCGTGGACAATCATTCATCTGGGACAGTTGTCGCCAACTGCCTCAAGCAACCTACCCGGGAGCCCGTTCAGGCCCGGTGTGGACGGAATCCGCCCACGTACTCCCCTATTTGGTCTTGCTCCAGGCGGGGTTTACCGTGCCGCGGCGTGTTGCCACCCGCGCGGTGCGCTCTTACCGCACCATTTCACCCTTACCGACACCAAAGTGCCGGCGGTATATTTTCTGTGGCACTTTCCATGGGTTCGCACCCTCCAGGCGTTACCTGGCGCCCTGCCTGACGGAGCCCGGACTTTCCTCCGGGATTCTCTTGAGAATTCCGGCGATTGCCTGGCCGACTCTTACTTTCAAGTCCCGCGTGATCGCGGGCTTAAGAATGATACGTCTTTTTTACAGCAGGGGTCAGGGGCCAACGGCTGGCTCGCTTGAGTACCATAAAGCAGCATTGCGTACGGGGCTGGATTATTCCCGCAGGCCCGAAAAAGCCATTAACCTGCATGGTGAATGGGTTTACACGCCATGCTGCGTCAACTGTCGCTTCTTGGTTCTTTTAGCGCGAGCATGCGTCGGTACAAATCATTCTTGTTGTGGCCGGTAACTGCAACGGCGATCGACACGGCCTGTTTACCGGGCAACGCATCGACCAATGCGGCGAGTAAGCGTTCAACGCTGACCTCGTCCTTTTCTGCAGAACCCTCACCCGAACCCGCGACGGCAAGCACAAACTCGCCTTTGCGCACGATGCGACCGTCTGCCAACATCACCGCCAGCGTGGCGAGATCCCCGGCAACACACTGCTCATGCATTTTGGTGAGCTCGCGACCGATAAATGCCTGCCGATTGGCACCGTGACTGTCAATCAGATCTGCCAGGGTGGCCTCAATTCGATGCACGGATTCATAGAACACAGCGGTCCGAGTCTCGCTTGCTAATGCTTTTAGGCGTTTCTGCCTGGCCGCTTTCTTTGCTGGGAGAAATCCCTCAAAAACAAACCGATCGGTCGGCAAACCGGACGCTGAGAGGGCGCTGACGAACGCCGACGGCCCCGGGATTGGCGCAACCCTGACGCCAGCCGAATGCGCAGCACGCAGCAAGCGAAAGCCCGGATCACTGATGAGCGGTGTTCCCGCATCGCTAACGAGCGCCACGGAACTGCCGTTGCGCAGATCCTCGATAATGCGCGTCGCCACTGACTCCTCATTGTGCTCATGCAGCGCGATTTGTCGGCAGTTGATGCCGAAATGCGATAGCAATCGCCCGGTCACGCGGGTATCCTCGGCGGCGATGAGGTCAACCGCATCCAGCACCTGTCGGGCCCGCGGGGACAGGTCGTCGAGATTTCCAATCGGTGTCGCGACGACAAACAACGTGCCCTCAGTCAATCGTGGATTCTCACTTTGTTAGGTCCTCATGCATAAAAACGGGTCTGCGTTTCGATCGGGGCCGTATTCAGGTTACTCTTCAATGAGACTTATCGACCAACATCCTGCCCGCTAACAACCATTCCAGGCAAGCAATATGAACTACGCTCTTTCAATTAGACGCATCGCATTACTATTCTCCTGTGCACTAATTTTGAGCGCTTGTGCGACATCGGATTTTGCCGGCATTGGTGGCGGATCAGGCGAACAACGGGCCCGCACGCTGGCAGAGAACGGACAGCATGAGGAAGCCGCCGGCGCCTATATTGGTGTCGCGACAGACAGAGTTGGCCTCGAACGAGATCGCCTGACACTGATGGCGGTCGAACAATGGCTTTTTGCCGGTGACGGCAGACGCGCGCGTAATGCGCTGGGATCGGTGACCACGCCGGCAGGTGGCGAATTGCTCTGGTTGTGGAACGCCGACGCTGCTGCACTGGCGCTATGGGAAGGCAAACCTGACGAAGCGCTCGCACTATTGGAACCGCTCAGTCGGCAACCGTTGTTCGGCGATCATCGGTCAAGGGTGGAGGCGTTGCGGGCCGATGCATGGTTCCAGAAAGACGACCCGCTGCGAGCGGTCGATCTCTACATTCAGCGCGAGAACTGGCTTGAAGATGGTCGCCTGATTGAAGCCAATCGTCAGCGCTTGTGGGCCGGACTCATGGTAGCCAACGTGCAGGATCTGCGCGACGCCGCCAGCGTTACGATCGACACAACCGTCCGTGGCTGGCTAACACTGGCGGCGCTGGCCAATTCAACCGGCCAGCAGGGCATTGGCTGGGGCAATGGACTGGTGCGCTGGCAGGAAGAGTTTATCGATCACCCGGCCATCGGTGTGCTGTCCGACCTGTCGCTGCCGCAAGATAGCCTGCTCAACTATCCGCGGCAAATCGCGATACTGCTGCCGCTTTCCGGAAATAGTGAGGCCGCTGGAAATGCGGTAAAGAACGGATTCCTGGGCGCCTATTTCTCGGCCGTCAGCGGCGTCGATAGCGAGCAGCAGATTCGTGTCTATGATGTCCATGCCGAAGGCGGTGTCGTCGGCGCCTATACGGCGGCGGTTGCGAACGGCGCGGAGTTCGTCGTTGGCCCATTACTGCGACGCAGCGTCGCCGAGCTAGCGACGGAGTTGTTGTTGCCGGTTCCCGTCCTCAGCCTGAACTACCTTGCCGATAGCCAACCAGCGCCGCCTGGCTTTTTTCAATTTGCGTTGTCGCCAGAAGATGAAGCAGCATCTGCGGCGCAACGAGCAATCGAAAACAAGGGCGTGCGCGCAGTGGCGCTCGTACCGGCAAACGACTGGGGAAGCCGAATGGTGACCAGTTTCGCCACAGAATTTGAAGGCCTCGGTGGAGAACTGCTCGAATATCGCAGCTACGAACCGAACAGCCAGGATTTTTCATTCGAAATCGAAAACGTTATGGCGCTTTCCCAGAGCGTGCAGCGTTACCAGCGACTACGGGCCAACATCGGCGGACCACTGCAGTTCGATCCGCGCCGTCGGCAAGACGTCGACCTGATCTTCCTGGCAGCTGACGCAAAAGCAGGACGACTCATTAAGTCACAGTTGAAATTTCACTATGCCGGTGACCTGCCGGTCTACTCGACATCATTTATCTATGCGATGGATGGGCGATCTGATGCCGATCTCAATGGCGTAATGTTTGCCGACGCACCTTGGGTCATCGCGCCTCCTGCCTGGATTGCCGATTACCCGACAGCCTATGGCGAATACTGGCCGTCTGAAAAACGCCTTACGCGCCTGCATGCGATGGGCTATGACGCCTACAATCTCGTCGGCGAATTGTTTAATTCCCGGGATAGCCTTATGGATGAAGTGGTCGGTGCAACCGGTCGCCTGTTCCTTACCGCTGACGGTCGCGTTCATCGCAAACTTGCATGGGCTCAGTTTGAGCGTGGCCAGCCAGCGGCGCTGCCGGACACGAATGACTATGCAGGAATAATCGACGAACAGGTCCCTGAAATTGGCGAGGGTGAAGCCATGATCTGGTCTGAAGATTTCCGTGACAACAACACCCGCGAAAATTGAAGCACGATGTAGGAGCCCGGTTTGAACGTAAGGCGGTACGCTTCCTCAAATCACGTAGCCTTGAGCTCATAGAATGCAATTTCCGATGCCGACATGGCGAGGTCGATCTGATCATGCGGCATAATAATTGCCTGGTGTTTATCGAGGTGCGCTACCGGAAGCGAAATCGATTCTCAACGGCATCGGGTTCGATCGATAGTCGCAAACAACACAGGATCATAAATACTGCGGCAGTCTATCTCGCCAGGCACCCGAACTATGCGAGCAACCCGGTAAGGTTTGATGTTGTTGCCTTCGATGCCGCAGAAAACGGCCATGGCAGGATACAATGGCTGCAGGATGCGTTTCGCGCATGAATTACCCCAACCAGGAACTGGAAATAGAAGATGGACGCTGAATCAAGAGTGGCAACACAATTTGCGGAGAGCCTGGCGGTTAAGCAGGATGCGGCCACGGAGCTGCCACCGATCGTCGCCAGCGCAGGCCTGTTGATGGGGCAGTCATTACAAAGCGACGGCAAGATCTTGAGTTGTGGCAACGGTGGATCTGCGGGCGACGCGCAACATTTTTCGTCAGAACTTCTCAATCGTTTCGAACGCGAACGACCGGGCCTGCCAGCTGTCGCACTGACCACGGATTCCTCCACATTGACATCGATCGCGAACGATTATGCCTACGAAGAAATTTTCGCTAAACAGGTCCGTGCGCTCGGGAAGGCTGGAGATGTATTGCTCGCTATTTCGACATCCGGAAATTCTGCGAACGTCAATCGTGCCATCGGTGCAGCCCATGAGCGCGACATGCAAATCGTTGCCCTGAGTGGCCGGGATGGTGGTGAAATGTCAGCACTCCTGAATGCCGGTGATGTCGAGATTCGCGTACCGGCGGAACGTACGGCACGCATTCAGGAAGTACACCTGGTGATTATACATTGCCTGTGTGACCTGATTGACGAGAGTCTCTTCGGCAGCATCTAGCACGCAATTCAGCAGGTCCCGGGCGACAGGATCCAGTTTGCCATCTCAGGAAAGCCGCGCACTTGCGTGTACGCACTGTAGTGTCGATTAGCGCCTATTCGCGTCGAACGGCGCGTTTTCAACCGGTGCGATTGCGCATTACTTTACGACGGTTAAGTGTCTGCGATTGCTCTTCGGCCGTTCGGTATCCTCGGACCCGTCCGGCGGCTCTGGCTGCTCAGAACCATGGGAAAAGATCATTCCCTGGCCCGTCTCTTTCGCGTAAATGCCCATCACTGACGACGTAGGCACCCAGACATCGAATGGCACGCCTGAAAATCGAGCTCGAAAGCTGACGCCGCCGTTGTTGAGTTTCAGATTGTGCGCGGCAGAGTGACTGATATTGAGGATGATCTTGCCATCTTTGACATGTTCAGCCGGCACCGTTACGCCGTCAACAGAGGCGTCGACAACAATATGCGGCGTATGACCATTGTCCCCCATCCATTCGTGCATGGCGCGCAGGAGATAGGGTCGCTTTGAACGGGACGGGTTACTCATGCGCAAATCGTCGCGAATGTAATCTCTGGGTTCGACTGGAATTTCGTCATGGCTACGCCGCAGGATACCATTACTACCGCGAAGAAATCGCCCACACATTTAACAATGTCAGGTGATGATTCCGGGCGCCGCTAGGCCGCTGCCGACACTACAGGTGCATTTCCTGCTCAAGCTCCGTCAGGCTTTCCTGGAACGAGCGTCGCTCGAAAACGCGTTTCATATAGGCTTCGATAGCCTCGGATTGAGAGCCGAGATCAATGCCGTAGACCGGCAAGCGCCATAGAATCGGTGCGATGCTGCAGTCAACCAGGGAAAATTCGTCACTCAGGAAATACTGCTTGGCCGCGAACAATTCAACGCTGGCGAGAATGCTTTCACGCAGCAGCTTTCGCGACTTGGCTGGAAGCTTGCGTTCGCCGTCCGTATCGAACTGCTCAGCGAACTGATACCAGTCTGTTTCAATACGGAAAAGCGCCAGGCGAAACTGTGCGCGCGTCACCGGGTCTACCGGCATCAACGGCGGATGCGGAAAACGCTCGTCCAGGTACTCGATGATCACACGCGAATCATAGAGAACCAGGTCGCGATCGACGAGTGTCGGTACCGTATGGTATGGATTCAAGTCCATCAGGTCTTCGGGCAATTCAGGCCCGTCAACGCTGACAATTTCAATATTGATGTTTTTTTCTGCAAGAACCAGGCGCGTGCGATGGCTGTGAATGCACGTCGGCTTGGAAAACAGAGTCATTACGGATCGTCGGTTGGCAATTACTGCCATGATGCGGTCCCCTTCGGAATGTTAGTAGATCTGGCTGTTGTTCTTATTAGTATTGCTATGGAAGTATTGCAGTTGTTACCTGCACGCTTTTCGATCTCAGGTCACGTCTTTCCAGACCTGCTTCTTAAGCATTGATGCAATGATCCAGAATACGATAAGGAACATCAGCACCCACACGCCCAAGACGCGCCGCGTCGACCGAACCGGCTCACTGATGTATTCCAGGAAATTCACAGTGTCGCGAGCAAATTCATCGAACTCTTCTGCCGAAAGCGAACCCGTTGTCACCTGCTCGAAACCCTCGAAGTGCTCAGTGCCGTTCTCATCCAGCGAAAAGTCAGCGTTTTGATACCCCTGCAATTCCCACAGAACATGCGGCATACTGGTACCCGCGAGAACGCGGTTGTCCACGCCGGTAGGGCTATCCGGGTCGAGATAGAACCCCTTGATAAAATTGTAAACGTAGTCGGTGCCACGGGCCCTGGCGATCAGTGACATGTCGGGCGGCGGTTGTCCAAACCAGCGCGCCGCGTCATCCATTGGCATGGTGGCCTGAATGGTCTCGAACGTCTTCTCGGCATTAAACATCAGGTTATCAACCAGCTGTTCCTCGCTAAGCTGGAGTCCTCGTCCAAGCGTGTTGAATCGCACATATTTTGCCGAATGACACCCGGAACAATAATTCATGAAATTGCGAGCGCCGCGCTGCAATGAGTTAATGTTATCCGGATCGTTTCCAGCCGGCTCAAGTTCGATTTCCGTCGCTGCGTGCACGCTACCAGCCAGGACAAGTGCCAGCAAAGTCGCTGCAATTTTGCTTAAGCCAGGTGACGAGAATCCAGTCAGGATTGATGACCCTGTGTGACCTGACCTGGCGATCATTGACTTAACCATGATAGACCACCCTGTCCGGAACGGGCTTAGTCTTATCTATCGTTGTGTAGTAAGGCATCGTTAAAAAGAATGCGAAATAAATGACTGAGAAGATCCTCGCCATCATTACGTATATCCCCTCCGCCGGCTGCATGCCCAGCCAACCAAGTGTGCAGAAACTGATTACAAACAAGCCCAGGGCCATCTTGTAAATCCAGCCTCGATATCGAATGGACTTGACGCGTGCCCGATCCAGCCACGGCAGGAACGCTGGCAACAATACGGCTCCGGCCATCAGAACAGCACCCCACAGCTTGTCAGGCACTGCACGCAAAATCGCGTAGAAAGGCGTGAAGTACCAGACCGGTGCAATGTGTTCCGGCGTTGCCATCACGTTGGCGGGCTCAAAATTCGCATGCTCGAGGAAATAGCCACCCATGTCCGGCGCAAAAAACATGACCGCCGAAAACAACATAAGGAAGACAATGATCCCGACCAGGTCCTTGGTCGTGTGGTAGGGATGGAATGCAACGCCGTCCAGTGGCTTGCCGTCAGCGCCTTTGTGTTCCTTGATCTCGATGCCGTCAGGATTGTTCGACCCGACATGGTGAAGCGCCACAATATGCACGAAAACGAGTGCAATCAGTGCCAGCGGTAAGAGGATGACATGCAGGGCAAAAAAGCGGTTAAGCGTGATATCGGTGATCGCGTAATCGCCACGGATTAATTCCACCAGGGCTTCACCGACGACCGGAATCGCTCCGAACAGCGAGATGATGACCTGGGCACCCCAGTACGACATTTGTCCCCAGGGAAGCAGGTACCCGGCAAAAGCCTCTGCAAAGAGAACGAAGAAGATCAGCATGCCAATGATCCAGATCAGCTCGCGCGGTTTCTTGTAAGAGCCATACAGCATTGCCCTGTACATGTGCAGGTAAACAACGATGAAGAAAAAGGAGGCGCCTGTGGAATGCATGTATCGAATCAGCCAACCCCACTCGACGTCACGCATGATGTATTCGACGGAGGCGAATGCATCTGCCGCCGCTGGTTTGTAATTCATCGTCAGGAAAATACCCGACAGGATCTGAATGACCAGCACAACCATGGCGAGCACGCCGAAGATGTACCACCAGTTGAAATTCTTGGACGCGTAGTATTCGGTGATGTGGTATTTCATCGTTTCCGTAAACGGGAAACGGTCATCAATCCACTTCATTACTGCGCCCGTGCGGGTACCGACTTCCGACTCTATTCGCGCCATTATGCTGCCCCCGAATCCACACCAATCATGATGATGTCTTCACGGATAAAACGATAAGGAGGCACCCTCAGATTCGTGGGTGCGGGCACGCCTTTGTAGACACGGCCCGACAGATCGAACCGCGACCCGTGGCAAGGGCAGAAAAATCCGCCCTGCCAGTCATCTGCGGGACCGACCTGGAACTCCGCTAAGGGGGCACATCCGAGGTGCGTACATGAACCCTCGATAACCAGGTATTCCGGCTTGACCGAGCGATGCTCGTTCACGGCATACTCCGGTTGCTGCTCCACGTTGGCGGAATCGGGATCGTCCAGAAACCCGGTAACGCTGCCAAGGCGAGACAACATCTCATCGGTTCTTCGCAGCACATAAACCAATTTGCCGCGCCACATGACGCGGACCATTTCCCCCGGCTCCAGCGAGCCGAGCGGCACTTCCACGGGCGCGCCAAGAGCCTGGGCTCGTGCGCTGGGCTTTAATGACGACAGGAACGGAATTGTGGCCGCCACCAGTCCGGCACCGCCGGTCACTGCGGTAGCAACAGTCAGGAAATGACGCCTGTTGCGATCAACGTCATCAGTCATGTAGCACTCCCATACACCACCCGGATAGGGTCGAAGTCAAAATCAATAGCTAAGCTTCAGCTGAGTCAGTACCGGTACAACAGCCAGGCTCTAACGCTTTTATCCGCGCAAAGCCTGCGTTTTCACTGGGTTTTGTCTAACCTAGGCACTCACTCCGACTTGACACGACTATTACCTAGACGGTTTATCGCTTTAGTTCGAATACTTAAAGATTTGCAGCAGACCCGTTTCGCCGTCAGGATGACGAGGAATTCGAGGCTGGGTGCGGAACCCGACGCGCATTATACACAGGGCCATTCGATATTGGCTAGGCGTCAGGACATAAGTGCACCGCAATTTTGGATATATTTCGAGGGGCCCCGCGCGGAAACTTGAATGGCACGACTCAAACCAGTTCTGATTTTCCTGATCCAGTCCGTTGTCGTCGGCCTGGCTGCCGCATTCGTGGTCGTTTTGGTTCGTCCGCAACTGTTGCCGGCTATCGACATGGGTCGCGGGACGAACGCTTTGCAGCCCGCCAGTTACGCTGACGCGGTCGATATCGCGGCCCCATCCGTGGCCAACGTCTACACCAGGCGCCTGATGGCGAATACAGCGCCCGGCGAATCGGGCCGCTTTCGCGTCAATACCAGCGTTGGCTCAGCTGTCATTATTGACGCGGAAGGCTACCTGGTTACGAACTATCATGTCGTTAGCCTTGCCAATGAAATCAGGCTGCAGCTGGCGGACGGCAGAATCGCGAATCCGGCATTGATTGGGGTCGACGCAGAGACGGACCTGGCGCTTCTCAAGGTCGATCTAGGGCCGCTGCCTGCGATACCACTGGGACGCTCGGACCAGCTGCGCATCGGTGACGTAGTCCTGGCGATTGGCAACCCGTATGGGCTGGCGAAGACGGTCACACAGGGCATCGTCAGCGCCACCGGGCGCGGCGTACTCGGCATGCTGACGTTCGAAAACTTCATACAAACTGATGCTGCAATCAACGAGGGAAATTCGGGCGGCGCGCTAATCGATACGAGTGGACAGCTGGTGGGCATCAATACGGCTGTATTGATGCAGGATGCCACCACAGAGGGCATAGGGTTTGCCATTCCAGTCGATCTCGTGCGCGGCGTGGTCGACGAAATCAAGAGAAATGGCCGGGTAATTCGCGGCTGGGTGGGCATCGTGCCAGACGAACTCAGTCGAGTGGAGTCTGAGGCACTCGGCATCAACTCCAATACCGGTATTTTACTGAATGCGATCGTCGCCGGGAGTCCTGCGGAAACGGCCGGATTACGTCCCGGCGACGTCATACTGAGCGTCAATGGAGAAACCATTCGCTCGCGCCAGCAGGCGCTGTTGATTGTCGCCCGCCTGAATCCAAATGATCGCGTAGAAATGGAGGGGCTACGCGACGGACAGAGATTCCGGGTTACCGTGATTGCTGCAGAAAGACCCTCAACGCAGTCACGCTAGCACTTGCGCCTAACGGGGAACGCGTTTGATTTGCGCCCCGAGCTGCCGCAGTTTTTCCTCGATACGTTCGTAACCCCGATCAACGTGATAGATCCGATCAACAAGCGTCTCGCCTTCTGCAGCAAGGCCCGCCAGCACCAGCCCGGCGGATGCGCGCAGGTCAGTAGCCATCACCGGCGCTGCCGTTAGCTTGTCGACACCGCGGCACACAGCCGTATTGCCCTCGATGTGAATGTCGGCACCCATGCGCTGCAACTCCAGCACATGCTGGAAGCGGTTTTCGAATATCGTTTCGGTGATCGTGCCCACGCCCTTTGCAACTGCATTCAATGCACAGAACTGGGCCTGCATGTCGGTAGGAAATCCCGGATAAGGGGTCGTCCGGATATCCACTGACTCCGGCCGCCGCCCGTGCATATCGACCGCTATATGCCGATCTCCGGTTTCGACACTGGCACCGGCTTCCTTGAGCTTCAGCACAACGGCATCCAGGTGTTCACACGCAGCGTTGTTCAGGCGCACTTTGCCCCCGGTCATTGCAGCGCCGACCAGGTAGGTACCGGTTTCAATTCTGTCCGGGAGTACAGTGTGCTCGGCTCCACCGAGCTCGGTGACACCGGTAATTCTAATGGTGCTGGTGCCAGCGCCGCGGACTTTTGCGCCCATACTGTTAAGAAAATTGGCGACATCGATAACTTCTGGCTCACGCGCCGCGTTCTCCAGAATGGTTTCTCCCTCAGCGAGCGCCGCCGCCATCATGAGGTTTTCAGTACCGGTGACGGTTACGGTATCGAGGACAATGTTTGCCCCCTGGAGTCGCTCCGCTTTCGCGTGGATATAGCCGTTCTCAACGACAACATCGGCCCCCATGGCCTGCAGTCCCTGCACATGCAGATTAACGGGTCTTGCGCCGATCGCGCATCCTCCGGGCAGTGAAACATAGGCATCGCCGTAACGGGCAACGAGCGGTCCCAAAACGAGAATCGACGCACGCATCGTTTTAACCAGCTCATAGGGCGCGCGCCATGCGTTGACAGCGGTTGCGTCAATCTCGACATCGAGCCGATCATCGAAGGTCACCATGACACCCATGCTTTGCAGCAGGGTGATCATTGTGGCGACATCTTTAAGCTGCGGCACATTGCGAACGGTGACTGGCGCAGATGCAAGCAGCGCTCCCGCCAGAATGGGCAGCGCAGCGTTCTTGGCGCCTGACACGGTTATCGAGCCATTCAGGCTCGTGCCACCTTTTATGAGGAGTTTATCCAACGGGCCTATGCGCCCGCGTTCGGATTGAGGTCTCGCCACTCCTCCGGCGTGTGCGCGCGGATAGACATGGCGTGAATCTCGTTACCCATCAGGTTGCCCAGGCACTTGTAGACCAGCTGATGGCGCGCGATCGCCCGTTTACTCTCGAATTCACTGGAAATCACAACTGCAGCATAATGAGTATTATCGTCACTGATCACGTCGACCTGCGCACCCGGCAGGCCGTTTTCGATTAATGTCTTGATTTCTGTCGGATCCATTACTTATCGTGCCTATTATGTACAGACGGCGCGCAGTGTAACAAAACACGCCGCGCGGCCATTGTGTATTATCCCCGCACGAACTTGAATTTCTGGATTAGACGCTGCCATAAACAAAGACAGCGAGCATCAACCATGACTATCCGGCATCCCGGAACCGAGCGACACTGATTCTATGCTCGTCGATATAGCGGAAGTTGTTATCGGCCTGCTCCTGTTGATATGGGGCGCGGATCGATTCGTTCACGGTGCGGCCGCGGCGGCCCGCAACCTTGGCGTTGCACCCTTGATGATCGGCCTGACAATTGTTTCCTTTGCGACATCGGCGCCTGAAATCCTGGTGTCGGTCGTTGCCGCCCTGCGCGATGATCCCGACCTGGCGATCGGCAATGCCATAGGGTCCAACATCGCCAATATCGGACTGGTCCTGGGTGTAGTCGCACTATTCCGACCTATCGAGCTCAAATCGGCCACGTTGCGGCGCGAGATGCCGGCGTTGCTCGCAGTGACATTGCTCACCGTTTCGCTGTTCCTGGATTCGCATGTCGGGCGTGTCGACGGCCTGGTCCTTTTGACGGGAATGGTTATCGTCATTATCTGGCTTGTACGCCTGGGCATCAGATCGTCTGCGACGGACCCACTGCAAACCGATTTCGAGGCCGAAATTCCGGCGGACACCAGTATGCAATGGGCCCTTGTGTGGCTCGCCGTCGGCATTATCGCACTATTGTTCGGTGCCGAATTGCTGGTGGACGGGGCGATTTCGATTGCCACCCGCATCGGTGTGTCCGATATCGTCATTGGCATTACGCTGGTAGCACTGGCTACCAGTCTGCCGGAACTTGCTGTCTCGCTGGTTAGCGTTATCAAAGGCGAATACGGTATTGCCATCGGTAACATTGTGGGTTCAAACATATTCAATTTGCTGGCCGTCATCGGCGTTGCCGCCTCCATTCAGCCTGCCGCGCTGCCGCCTTCCGTCCTTTCCCTACACCTGTTTGTCATGGTCGCCTTTACGCTGGTGCTGTTTGCCATGACCTACGAATACGATGGCCGCGGCGTGATTACCCGGTACGAGGGATTTGCGCTGGTTGCCGCTTTTCTCGCCTACGACACGTATGTCGTCCTGCAAAACGTTAGAATCGGTTCCTGAGCAGTCATTCAGAACAGCGCTACCCGGAGACCAGATTTTGACTGACCCATCCAGCAAAGGACTAATTGCGTTAGCTTCCAAAGTCCTCGACATAGAGTCGCGGGCGGTGAACGAGCTCGTAGAAGGCCTTGACGAGACCTTCGCGGAGGCCTGTCGCCTGTGCCTGGCAACAAAAGGCCGCGTCGTCGTCACCGGCATGGGTAAATCGGGACACATTGGCGGCAAAATCGCTGCCACACTCGCCAGCACGGGTACTCCCGCATTCTACGTGCACCCCGGCGAAGCCAGCCACGGTGACCTGGGAATGATCACGACGCACGATTTGTTACTGGCAGTGTCTTATTCCGGTGAGACTGATGAGGTTGTCACTATATTGCCGTTGATAAAGCGGTTGGGCGCAAAACTGATTTCGATGACGGGTAAACCACAATCCACGCTGGCCAAAGCGGCTGATGTCCACCTGAATGTGCGCGTCAGTGAAGAGGCGTGCCCGCTGAATCTCGCCCCTACCGCGAGCACCACGGCGACGCTGGCAATGGGCGACGCACTGGCAGTTGCTCTGCTCGAAAGCCGCGGCTTTACAGCCGAGGACTTCGCTCGATCGCATCCCAGCGGCAGTCTCGGAAAACGACTGTTATTGCATGTAGAAGACGTCATGCATTCTGGATCTTCGGTGCCGGCTGTCGGTGCCGACGTCAGTGTTCGCGACGGACTTCTCGAAATGACCGAGAAGGGGTTGGGCATGACCGCGATTGTCGACGACAGCAATCGAATCCTCGGTGTGTTTACCGACGGGGATCTGCGCCGCGCTTTGGACAATGAAATCGATGTGCACAAAACGACCTTGCGTTCTGTCATTCACGACGGCTGCATTACCGTAGGGCCGAAGACGCTGGCAGCCGAGGCCGTGCATATTCTTGAGGAAAACAAGATCACTTCTTTACTGGTCGCTGATGCAGACAATCGCCTCATCGGCGCCCTCAACGTTCACGACCTGTTTCGCGCAGGAATAATGTAATGATGAGAACGCGATGCTTTGGCTAGACGACTCAGGGATAGCCACGTGAGCGTTTCTCGCGATCGGTCGTGTCCACCGGAAATACTGCTGGTGGGATTCGATGTCGACGGTGTTTTTACCGACGGTCGTTTTTACCTGTCTGACGATGGCGTGGAGACGAAAGCATTTAATACTCAGGATGGGTTTGGAATTCGGCAGCTCCTTGATGCAGGTATCAGCGTTGCAGTCATTAGTGGAAGACGTTCGGTTGCGGTTGAAAAACGGATGCAGGAACTGGGTGTTGATTATGTTTTCCAGGGCTGCAAAGACAAAATTGCAGCATTTGACAGCGTGGTTGCGGAACTTGGAATAGAGCTGGATCGCTGTGTTTTTGTCGGCGACGACATTCCGGACTTGCCATTGTTGCAACACGTGGGCTTTTCAATTGCAGTCGCTAATGCCGCCCAAACTGTCAAAGACGCATGCAACCATGTCACTGATGCAAGTGGCGGCGGCGGCGCCGTGCGCGAAGTTTGCGAATACGTGTTAAAAAACGGCCATGTCGGTCTCAGCTAGTTAATCATGAGTGCGCGCTATGTCCTGACCGTGCTTATCCTTTCTGTCGCCGCAATTGGCAGCTGGTATCTTGCCGGCGTCGAACGTACTCCCGAAGTAACGCAGACGATCAGCGACACGGATTTAGGTGGGTTTTACCTGCGCACCGCACGCATACTCGGGACCGATGACGACGGCCAGCTTCTCTACGAAATCGAGGCAGAGTTTGCGCAACAAATGGAAAACGACGAGATCGAATTGCAGAACGTGCGGATCAACTACACATCGGCCACCAACGTGCCATGGGTAATCAAATCGGATCTCGCAACAATAAGCGACAGGATGAGCCTGCTGCGACTGAGTGGCAACGTGCAGGCGATCAGCAATGAAGGATTTTCAGGTCAGGAAACGGAGATTCGCGCGCCATTGCTGGAAATCGACCCGAATAGCTACCAGGCTGAGACTGACAGTCGCGTGCAGATTCGAATCGGCTCGCGCAGCCTGACCGCAACCGGCATGCTAGCATTGCTTCAGGAAAACCGACTGAAACTCAAATCCAATGTCAGCGGAAAATTCGTTCCTTGAAATGAGTCGATTCTTTTTGATTTTGAAATCCTACCTGCGTGGTCGTCACCCGGTTGCAGGACGAAACGCTGCGGCTCTGCTGTACCTGTTGCTGTCCCTCGTAATTACACAATACGGTTTCGCACAAACCGATGAGCTGCTCCGCCTGCCCATGCAGCTGGATGCAGACTCGACCGATTACGACGGCAAGAGCTCAATGCTGATGTTCCGCGGACTGCGTTTGTCGCAGGGCACGCTCGGCATCTCTGCCGAGGAAGGCCGGGCAACGAAGATGGATTTCGAAGACAGTGTATGGCAGTTCAACGGCGACGTCGTGATCGACGTAGACGGTGGGCACATTGAAAGCGATTCAGCGGAAATGCAGTTTTCGGGATACCAGCTACGCCTGGCGACCATCGTTGGTTCGCCAGCCACGTTTCGATTAACCCGGCCAGGCAGCGAGCACGACACCTACGCCGAAGCAGGGCGATTAAAATATGATCTGCAGGCGGGCGTCATTGAGTTTTCGGACCAGGCAAGAATCACCGAAGGTGGCAATCAGATTGCCAGTAATTTCCTGGTTTACAACATTCGCGAACAGCGCATCAACGCCTCTTCAGGCGGCGACGGCGAACCAAAGGTCAGGATCACTTACACGCCGGGCGAGGCCAATGTCGATACGACGGATGAACCAGGCGAAGACCCAGCGCCGCCGGAACCAGATTCTGCTGAGGAAGGCGGAGAAAGCGGCGAATGAGCATATTGAGTGTTCAGGATATCGCCAAGCGTTACAAATTCCGCGAAGTCGTCAAAGGCATTTCACTTGAAATAACCAGCGGGGAAGTCGTTGGACTCCTGGGTCCGAATGGCGCTGGCAAGACCACCGCGTTTTATATGATTGTTGGCCTGATCGCCTCAGATCGGGGCCAGATCCTGTTGGATGGACAGGACCTGACCGCCCTGCCAATGCACAGACGAGCGTCGCTGGGCCTGGGCTACCTGCCACAGGAAGCCTCCATATTCAGGAAACTGACGGTTGAGCAAAACATTCTCGCCATTCTCGAAAACCGCAAGGAACTGGATCGGGCCGGGCGTGAAATGGAGCTGGACAAGCTGCTTGACGAACTGCACGTTGGCCACGTGCGCACCAGCCTGGGCATCAGCCTGTCCGGCGGCGAGAGACGGCGCGTCGAGATTGCGCGTGCGCTTGCAGCGAATCCGCGCTTTGTGTTGCTGGACGAACCTTTTGCCGGTGTCGATCCCATATCCGTACTGGATATTCAGCGCATTATCAGGCACCTGTCAGACCGCGAAATCGGCGTTCTCATTACTGACCATAATGTGCGGGAAACCCTCGGAATCTGCGCGCGAGCCTATATACTGAGTGACGGCAGCCTGATCGCATCGGGTTCTCCGGACGACATTCTGGAAAATCAGCACGTTCGGGAAGTGTATCTCGGACAGGAGTTCAAACTCTGAGTCACAATTACATAATTGAACGAGCAAGGGCAGTCGTCATGCTTGGCACCACCAAAATGACGGCATCGAACATTATCTAACAATGCTGAAACCGACGCTGCAACTAAAACTCGGCCAGTCGTTAACGATGACGCCGCAGTTACAGCAGGCAATTCGCCTGCTGCAGTTACCCGTGCTTGATTTGAGTGCGCAAATCCAGGAAGCGCTCGAAGAAAACATCATGCTGGAAATGGAGGACCTCCCGGATGTCCCCAAGACGTCAGCAGAAACTACGGCAGAAATCGAGACGATTCGTGCCGAAGACAGCTGGCAATCAAGCTCACTGGAACGTATACAGGACGGGGGCTGGAATGGCGAAGGTCGGCCGATTGGTGAATTCGCCGATGAGTCAGGCCAGTCGCTGCGCGAGCACCTGCTGTGGCAGCTGGAACTGGAGGATTTTTCCCCGCGCGAGGCGCTGATCGGCGAGGCACTGATCGATTCGATCAACGATGATGGTTATCTTACGGCCGACCCCGAGGAAATTACTGATTCCATCGCCGTTGAAGCCGGCGTTACCATTGAAGAAATCGAGCAGGCGCTACGCAAGGTGCAGCGTCTTGATCCGGTAGGTGTGGGCGCCCGCTCTTTGTCAGAGTGTATCGTGCTGCAATTGCAGCAATTGGCACCGTCAACACCGGAGCTCGACCTGGCAATTACGATGGCTAATGAACATCTGCCGTTGATTGCCGCAAAAGAGTATGGAGAGATCCGACGATCTCTGCGCACATCGGAGGAAGCATTTGAAGTCGCGCTGGCGCTGGTTAAGAGCTGCAATCCCAAGCCCGGCATGGCGGTCAGCCCTGCCGCCGCCGAATACGTTATACCGGACGTCTTTGTGCGCAAGATCGACGGCCGCTGGCAGGTTGAAGTGAGCGCTTCTGGAATACCCAGGCTTTCAGTGAATCAGCAATATGCGAAGCTGTTGCGCGGCAGCGGTGACCACGCGGTGTTGCGGACGCAACTGCAGGAGGCCAGGTGGCTCGTGCGCAGCCTGGAAATTCGCAATGAAACGCTGATGAAAGTGGCAACCTGTATCGTCGCCCGACAACGCGAATTTCTGGAGCATGGCGACGAGGCCATGAAACCGCTGGTCCTGCGCGATGTAGCCGAGAGCATTGGGATGCATGAATCCACGATCTCACGCGTAACGACCAACAAATACATGCACACGCCGCGCGGCGTTTTCGAATTCAAGTATTTCTTTTCAAGTCACCTTGCCACTGTCGGCGGAGAGGATCAGTCATCAACGTCGGTACGCGCCAAGATTCGCAAGCTTATCGGCGCGGAAAACCCCGCTAAGCCGTTGAGTGACAACAAGATAGCAATCCTGCTCGCCGACGAGGGCATCACAGTTGCGCGCCGCACCGTGGCAAAATATCGTGAAGCCATGAAAATACCCTCATCCAGCGACCGAAAAGTGCGCAAACCGAAATAGATGACGAAAACGGTTGGAATTCTAAGGAGGAACACAAGATACTTTTAAACTGGTGCCAGACACGCGGAAAACTCATTGAGACGCAATTCCGACAGATACTGGCCAACTAGAACCAATGCAGGAGAAAATTATGCAACTAGACATAACCGGACATCACGTCGAAGTAACTGATCCGTTGAAAGAATATGTAGCGAGTAAATTGCAGAAGACACAGCGACATTTCGACCTGGTGACCGACATGCATTGTATTTTAACTGTGGAAAAATTGAGGCATAAAGCCGAAGCGACAGTCAGTGTTAATGGTGCAAGAATTTACGCCGATGCAACCGAATCCGATATGTATGCGGCCATCGACAGTCTTGCAGACAAACTCGAGCGAAGAGTCCGTAAACACAAGGAGAAACTTGTCGATCACCACGCCAGGGATTCAATTAAGAGAAAGATTGTCTGAATAGTTGCACTCCGGATCGGCGCGGAGTATTTTCGCGCCGATCCTTCGCACAGCAGAACAACAAAAACAGCCATGAATTTAGAAGATCTTGTCAAACCGGACAGCGTGCTTTGTAACGTTTCGGCACGCAGCAAGAAGCATTGCCTGGAAATTCTGAGCGAACTTCTCACCCGCTCGAACCCTGACATCGCCAATGAAGAAGTTTTCGCAAGACTCATTGAACGAGAGCGATTGGGTTGTACGGGCCTGGATCGGGGCGTGGCATTTCCCCGCTGTCGTGTCAGCGGCCTTGGACATAGCTGCGCGGCACTAATGAAACTCGCAGAGCCCGTCGATTTTGACACTACGAATGGAGAATCCGTGGATCTCGTATTTGGACTCATGGTGCCGGAAGATCTAAGCGACAAAGATTGCGCAGACATTAAAGCGCTAACTGAATTGTTTCGCGATCCGTCGCTGTGTGCGCGATTGCGATCGGCAACCAGTAGCAAAGACTTGAGTGATGCACTTCTGACCGGACAGCTAGAACCGGTATCCAAACTAAAAAGCGCGCAGTCACGGTAAAGGATAAGCAACTTATGGCCACCGACAATCGTCTGATCATCGTCAGCGGCCTGTCGGGTTCGGGCAAGAGTATCGCATTACATGCATTGGAAGACCTGGGCTACTATTGCATCGACAATATGCCGGCCGCACTGCTTTCCTCGTTAATTTATGAAGTTACGAAACCCGGCGAAAGTGCGGCGCACAGAATTGCAGTCGGCGTCGACGCGCGAAATCGCCGCGAAAACCTCGTTGCGCTTCCGGAGAAAATCGACGCACTTCAATCGTCTGGAATTCAGACCGATTTATTGTTTCTCCAGGCAAGCGATGACGTTCTTCTCAAGCGCTATGGCGAAACCCGCCGGCGCCACCCGCTGGCCAGTGGCGATGACGACCTACGTACTGCAATTGAACGAGAACGCGATTTACTAGGACCTGTTATCAATGCAGCAGATTTGGTTATCGATACGTCCCGTACCAGCATATACGAGCTGGCAGACGCTATACGCGATCGCGTAGACCGCCGTGAATCACGGTCTTTATCCATACTGCTGCAATCGTTCGGCTTCAAACACGGCATCCCGGCGGACGCCGACTTTGTGTTCGATCTCCGCTGCCTGCCGAATCCATACTGGCGAACCGAGTTACGTAGCCTGAACGGGCTGGACAAGAAAGTGGGTGATTTCCTCGACGCCCAGGAAACCTTTGTAAACATGTACGGCGATATCCTGGATTTTCTGCGAACCTGGATCCCGGAATACGTCAAGGTCAACCGCAGCTATCTCACAGTTGCAGTAGGTTGCACGGGCGGTCAACACCGGTCGGTCTACATGACGAGAAAATTGGCCGAGGCGCTAAGTCAAACTCATGACCCGATTCACACGCGGCACAATGAGCTGACTACCCATTCCGCAAATACTTCCTGACACTCCGAGCCAAGATAGCTACACTCGTCCACGACTTTTGATCGAGCAGCTTAATGTTGCTGCGATTTCGTCGCGCATAATGACCGGGGACAACACTCATGGAAGCGAGAGAGCACACTCTGGCTAATCTGTCGCTGCTGCGCGAGCGGCTTGGCGCAGGCCGGTTGCGCTCTGCGAAAATGCTGGTGGGTAGCCTGCATCCTTCCGAGGTTGCACGCCTGCTCGAATCATTGCCCATCACCGAACGTGCCGTCATATGGGAAATGGTACAGCCGGAAAACGAGGGTGAAGTCCTTGTAGAACTGGCCGATGAGGTGCGCGACGGCCTGATCGAAAGCATGCAGGCAGACGAGATTATTGCCGCTCTTGATGGTATGGAGCCTGACGATCTTGCGGATGTCGTTGCTGATCTTCCGGAAGCACTAACCCAGGAAGTCCTGCGATCACTGGGTGAGCAGGATCGCGAACGACTGCACACGGTGCTTTCCTATGACGAGGACAGCGCCGGCGGCCTGATGAACCTCGACGTCATCACGGTTCGCCCTGATGTCACCATTGAGGTTGTGCTCCGCTACCTGCGGGCACGCGGGGAGATTCCCGACGGCACTGACACCATTTATGTCGTGAATCGCAGTAATGAATACTTCGGCTCTGTTTTTCTGTCTCGCCTGCTTACGCTCGACCCGAATTATTCGGTCGCGGAGATTATTTCTACCGACATACAGCCCATTCCCGCGCACACACCGTCCGAGGAAGTGGTTTGGGAATTCGAGAATCGGGACCTTCTGTCAGCGCCTGTAGTCGACGAGCAGAATCGCCTCGTTGGTCGCATAACGATCGACGACATTGTCGACGTCATTCGTGACGAGGCGGAGCATTCGCTAATGGGTGCCTCTGGCCTGGACGAAGAAGAGGATATGTTTGCGCCCGTCGTACGTAGCGCGCAACGCCGGGCCCTCTGGCTGGGTGTCAATCTGGCAACCGCTTTTCTCGCAGCATCAGTCGTCGATATTTTTCAGACGA
>JBPCYD010000319.1:0-2726 GCA_051007895.1 Woeseiaceae bacterium | reverse complement strand
ATTGATGTCGTCGTCGTTTGCCGGGCGATGGTGCTTCTCGCGATACAACGCCTGGTCTGCGGCCTTGTAAAGTGTTTCAAGTTCGGGAAGTTTGCCCGGCTCTGAGCGAACGATGCCTGCGCTTAAGGAAATGGTTCGCGTGCTGGCGATCCCGGAGTCCACGAATTCACGCTGCAGCCCGGTGATAGCCGATTCGATCAATTTGTCCAGATCGTCGCCGCAGTAAATGATCTGAAACTCATCACCACCGAGACGTATGAGTCGTCCGTTTTCTCCGAGTAGATCAACAAATATATCGGCTACGCTGATGAGAATTCTGTCGCCAAACAAATGGCCAAACTCATCGTTAATTCCCTTGAAGTCATCAATATCGAGAATGGCAAGGTGCATGGCCTTGTCTTCATCAACACAGCATTGTGCAAACTCCGAAAAATTTTCCGACAGGTAGCGTCGATTCCAGGCGCCAGTCAAGTGATCCTGCATGGACAGTTGTTCCATTTCAGCGTGCGCGTTTTCGAGGTCAAAGCGTGCCCGAATGTCGTGTTTGCGAATCGATGTGTTACGTGCCGTTACGACGATTGCAATAACGGCTGAACCCAGGACCAGCAACTGCAATACCCAGAAAGACTCTGAAGCGAAGCGACCAGGAACTGCGATCAACGACGTCGTTAGCAGTGCGTAGGTCAGGCCGGTGATCGTGAGCACTTCGCGCATTGCCCAGGGCACGAGCGGAATTGCGACGAATAACATGACAGTCGCTGCCATCATGCCGATGTGTAATTCGCCGGAGCGGTGTGCAAGCACCGTCAACGACAGTGCGCCGATCGTCAGGAAGACCATGCCGAGTGCATTAAGCGAGCGAACGTCTTTCAAAAACGCCGCGGAGATCAACACGTGCAATGACAACAGGCCGAACAGCAGGCTCGAATCCAAATAGAGTTGACCGAGACCGCGCGACAGGATGAGCACAATGACGCACAACTGCATGAGCAGCGAAAGGCCTGCCATGGCTTGAATGCCGAATCGAGTGTCCCGGCACAGCTGCGATTCCGCGTACCCGGACAGCGCCGGATCGCCGAAATCAGTTGCAGACCACACGTCGGCCAAATAGGTCGAAATCGCCAAAATTCTGTCTCGCCCAAAAAGTGATAGCTATCCCTCACTTAGTCGGCTAAATCGGCTAAATCTTTAATATTTGTACGATTTTCTTGGGAATTTCACCCTCTAGCTTCGCCTCGGCCTGCGATTACGGCTCGGGTCGAATGCCGAGCGTGACAGTGCGAAATTCTTCGTTATTGGTCAGGGAGAACCAGGCGAGGTCGGTGTCGCCCGCGGTTTCCTGAATCATGTAGCCGGCGCCACCGGAGGCCGATCTGTTGCCTGTCCCGCTCTCACCCATTGTGATCGGCGTGTGTCCTGCGAGACCCGGATTTCCTATTACTATGTCGTCGTCGTCGAAACCGCCGACCCGCAGCACGAGCATGTCGTCCTCAGTCGTTGTCAGGCGCTGGGCGATCGGGTCAGACGACGAGTCGCCTGTCAGCGCCCCGGCGTCGTAGAGAATCGGCGAGCTCGGGTCGTGGCCCGTGAAACGCATAATCCAGCCGTACGCCTGTTCGTTGCCGGACCAGGTGAATTGATACTGGTTTGGCTCGCTACTACCAGCCTGTTTCCACCAGATTCCCAGCGAGACCCTGCCATTGGCATTTGCTCCAATGTTGACCGGAGTCCAGCCTGACAGGTTCAAAGACGACGCACTGTTGCCGTCGGTGACAATTGCAGCGACGAGTAAATCGCCAGCGGCGGTACCTATTGGCTTAGCAACGCTGAGTGACGTTCCGTTGCTTGAGCGGCCGGCGTCAGCGAATGATTCAAAGGCGGGCGCGCCATCACCACCACCGCCACCACCGCCACCGCCGCCGCCAATAGCTGCGATTTCGGCGGCATCGAGCGCCCGGTCGTAGATGCGAACGTCATCCAGCATGCCCGGCCAGTACTCGTTGATCGCTGAACGACCTAACCTTACGAGCCCGGAGTTTGTCCGCGGCGTCAAAGTCGAGGTAAACGACTGCACAAGAGTCCCGTTTACGTAGATATTGATGACGTTGTTAGCGTTGTCAAATGTAGCGGCGAGGTGGTACCAGGTATTCGTTGATAGCGAGGTCGAGGTCGCATAGTAACCCTGCCAGTTATCGCTGCTGGTGGAGAATCCGAAGACAGGATTATTTTCCCAGGTTCCGAGAAAGAAATTGAGATCCGAGCCTGACGTTGCTTTCGTGATCGCGGGGTCGTAGCCAGAGAGCTGGTTCTTGTTAATCCAGGCCATCAGTGTCAATTCGTCGGTCAGGCTTAACTCGGCCGAGTGCGACACGATTACCGAGTCAAACGACGAATCGAATCGCAGGCCGCCGTCGACTTGCCCTGTTACCCACTCTGTATTTGCCGTCGTGCCGTCGTGCCCGCCGGCAGAATCCATCGCGATAGTGCCGCTGGTTTCATCGAGCTTCCAGTGAGCGACCGGACCCATGACAGCCGCATACACATCGGCGATTTCTTCCTCGCTGAGTGCGCGGTCGTAAAACCGAACATCGTCCACCGCGCCGTCTAATCTATTCCCCCCTGACCAGCCAGCGCCTATTCGAATCTCGTCATTGGAACTAAACAGGCTTCCTATATTATCTTCATCTGGTTCGAGCACCCCATTCACATAAAGCTTGGCGTTATAG